>JAHQRI010000005.1:12703-30068 GCA_019052695.1 Candidatus Omnitrophota bacterium | reverse complement strand
GAACGGGGCCCGTCAGGTGATCTGTGCCATGGTCGGCGCCGTGGGGCTGCGGCCCATTTTTGCGGCTGTCGAGTCGAAAAAGACCGTGGCAATCGCGAACAAAGAACCCTTGGTCATGGCGGGCGAACTGCTTTTAGAGACTGCGGCCCGATGCGGCGTCGGGGTCCTCCCGATCGACAGCGAACATTCGGCGTTATGGCAATGCCTCGACGGAAGGGACCCTTCCTCCGTGAGGCGGCTGACCATCACGTCATCCGGGGGACCGTTCCGAAGCCACAAGGGGCCCTTATCCGGGGTGACGCCCTCTCAGGCTCTGAACCATCCCAAATGGAAAATGGGGCCCAAGATCACGATCGATTCCGCGACGTTGATGAACAAAGGGCTTGAAGTGATCGAAGCGGCGAACCTTTTTAACGTCCCTCCGGAAAAGGTCGGGGTGGTGATCCATCCGGAAGCCATCGTGCACGCCCTCGTGGAATTTGTGGACGGGACCCATTTGGCGCATCTGGGGGTCGCGGACATGTGCCTTCCGATCCGATACGCCATGAGCTATCCGGAGCGGCTGGAGGACCATCTGCCGCGTCTCGACCTTGTTCGTTTGAAGGCCCTCCACTTCGAAAAGCCCGACCTTCGCCGTTTTCCCTGCCTGGAGCTCGGCTATACCGCCAGCCGGATCGGCGGGACGTTGCCGGCCGTGCTGAACGCCGCGAACGAAGTGGCCGTCGAGGCTTTTTTGGAACACAGGATCGGTTTTCTCAAGATCCCGGCGATCATTGAGAAGGTCATGAGACAGCACCGCCTTGTCCGTAAACCCCTGCTCGCCGATATTTTTGCCGCGGACGCCTGGGCGCGGGAAAGGGCGCGGGAGCTGCTATGAACGTCCTGATGTCCTTCCTGAACGCGTTGGGTTCGCTTTTGCCGGCTGTGATCGTTTTCGGCGTGCTTATCATCGTTCACGAATGGGGCCATTTCATCGCCTGCCGCCTTTCGAAGATACGGGTCGATCGTTTTTCGATCGGGTTCGGTCCGGAGCTTTTTCACTGGCAGTCTCACGAGACACGGTTTTCGGTGGCGCTCTTGCCGCTCGGGGGGTTCGTAAGCCCCGCTGGGGAAGAGGCCTCCAAGGTCGGACCGGAAGGTCCCAGGCCCGGCGATTTTCTCGCCGCGCCCGTCGGGGCGAGGATCTTCGTCGTCATCGCGGGGGTCGCGATGAATTACTTACTCGCCTTCGTGCTTTTTTGGGCGATTTTTTTGATCGGCCGGCCTTTGCCGGGGACGGTGGTCGGATCGTTCGTGCCCGGTTATCCCGCGGAAGCCAGCCTTTTGAAGCGGAACGATAAGATCGTGAAAGTGAACGGCGTGCCGGTCGGGGATTGGAAGGCTCTCTTGAGGGAACTGGACGGGGCCTCCGGGGACATGATCCGATTTGACGTCGAACGGCCCGTCACGGACGGGGCCCCCGAACCGCTCAGGGTGATGATCCGGCCCAAGGTCGAAGCGACCCAGGACATTTTCGGAAAACCCTTCAGCATGCGACGCGTGGGGATCTTGCCCGACCCGGGCGTTTTCATCACGGAACGCTACTCTTTTTTCCCGGCGTTGCGCAAGGCCTGGGAGCTCGAGCTTTATCACGCCAAGTTGACCCATCAGGCACTTTTTTATCTGATCACGGGAAAGGTTTCTCCGAAACATTTGATCGGTCCCCTGGGGATCATCCAACTGAGCGGGCAGGCGGCGCAGGCCGGGATCGTGACGTTGCTTCAGCTGTTGGCGGTCCTGAGCGTTTCGCTCGCGGTGATCAACCTTCTGCCCTTTCCCGCGCTGGACGGGGGACATCTGATCTTCCTTTTGTGCGAGCTCGTGACGCGGCGTCGTTTGAGCCCCGTTCTTCAGGAGAGGATCACCACGGGCGGTTTTGTCCTTCTGATGGTCCTCATGGTCTTCGTGCTTTATAATGACGTGGCGAACATGCAGCTTGTCGTTAAAATAAAAAATCTATGGCACCCGGGAGGAAGTTGATCTTTCCCGCCCTGTAAGCGAGGTCCCTATGCGTTGGTCCCAAACCCTGATCCCGAGCCTTCGAAACGTTCCTAAGGACGCCGAGGCCATGAGCCACCAGTTGGGGCTCCGGGCCGGGCTGATCCGTCAGCTGGCTTCGGGGGTGTATTGCTATCTTCCGCTCGGCTTTCGCGTTCTTTCGAAGATCATTGTCATCATTCGCGAGGAGATGAACCGCGCGGGGGCGTCGGAAGTGCTTCTGCCCGCCCTTCATCCCGCTGAGATCTGGAAAAGATCGGGTCGTTACGAAACGCTTGGGGAAGACAAGATCGCCTTTAAGAATCGGGCGGGCCACGAGTTCGTGCTCGGGCCCACGCACGAAGAAGTGATCACGGAGCTTGTCGGCACGAACATTAAATCCTTCCGCGACCTGCCGCTCAATCTCTACCAGATCCAGAACAAATTCCGGGATGAGGCCCGGCCGCGCTTCGGGGTGATCCGCACGAAGGAATTCATCATGAAGGATGCTTACAGTTTCGACCGGGACGAAAGAGGCCTGGATGTTCATTACCAGAAAATGTCCGAGGCCTACCATCGGATCTTCACGCGCTGTGGTCTGGACTTTCAGGTGGTGAACGCCGACACCGGGATGATGGGCGGCAAGATGAGCCAGGAATTCATGGTGATCTGTCCTTACGGGGAAGATCGTGTGGCCAGTTCCGCGGGGGGGTATCTTGCAAGCCAGGATATTGCGACCCGTGGGAATCCCAACCTCACAACCCCCCAGCCCCGTTCCGCCGCTCCTGAAGCGTTCGATACGCCGAATCTCCGGACCATCGAAGAGATTTCCCACCGTTATAAAGTGGCGCCGGCGCAAATGATCAAAACGTTGATCTACATGGCGGATGGGAAGGCGATCGCCGCGCTGGTGACGGGTGACAGCGAGGTCAACGAAAGTAAATTACGCAAACTGCTCGGCGTCCAAGAACTGCGGCAGGCGGACGGTCATGAGATCCAGGAGGCGACGGGTGCGCCGGTCGGGTTCGCCGGGCCGGTGGGCTTGAAGATCCCCGTTTACGCGGATTGGGACATCCTCGGGATCGCGGACGGCGTGACGGGCGCGAACGAGAAAGACAAGCACTTGAGAGGGGTGACCTTCGGTCGCGATTTTCGACCGGCCACCGCGGGCGATATCCGTTTTGTGAAGGACGGGGACCTTGCGCCGGACGGAAGCGGGAAACTCAAACTGACCACCAGCATGGAGGTCGGGCATATTTTTAAACTCGGGACGCGGTACACGGAATCTATCGGCGCTCATTTTCTTGATGAAAAAGGGGAGCGCAAGCCGGCCATCATGGGCTGTTACGGCATCGGCGTGAACCGCATTCTGGCGGCCGCGATCGAACAGCACCACGACGCAAAGGGGATCCGGTGGCCTGAGGCGATCGCGCCGTTCGAAGTGGAGATCATCACCGTGAACCAGAGCGCCGATGCCGTGGCACAGGCCGCAGAAAAGATCTATGCCGAACTTACGGCCGCCGGCAAAGAGGTCCTTTTTGACGACCGTGATGAACGGGCCGGCGTTAAATTCAACGATGCCGACCTTATTGGCATCCCGTGGCAGATCGTGGTCGGCGAACGCGGCTTAAAAGAAGGCAAGGCTGAGGTCAAGAACCGCCGGACCGGTGAAGTCAAACTTGTTGACCTTGATTCGGCACTAAGGGGGAAGTGGTAAGCTCAAGAAATGGTTTTGCTTGTCGCTGATCCCTTACCTCTGAAAACCTATCCCTCGATGAAGTGGCCCAAGAAATTCATCCACATCGACATGGACGCGTTCTTCGCGGCCGTCGAACAGCGCGATCATCCCGAATACCGCGGCAAGCCCGTGATCGTGGGCGGCGATCCCCGCAGCCGGGGCGTTGTCAGCACCTGTTCCTATGAGGCCCGGGCCTTTGGGGTCCATTCCGCCATGCCCGCCGCACAGGCCAAGCGTCTTTGTCCCGAAGGCGTTTTTCTCCGCCCCCGTTTCGAAAAATATAGCGAAGTTTCCGGGACGGTCATGTCGATCCTCCGTAAGTACACGCCGCTCGTCGAACAAGTCTCGCTGGATGAAGCGTATCTGGACGTGTCGGAAAATCTTCTGAAACTGGAGGACCCCGTCGCGCTTGCCCGGCTTGTCAAGCAGCACATCTGCGGCGCGACCCGACTGACGGCGTCCGCGGGCGTGGCGCCGGCCATGTTCCTCGCGAAGATCGCCTCCGACATGAATAAACCGGACGGCCTGACGGTGGTCACTTCTGAAAAGGTCCTGGAGTTTCTCAAAGATCTTCCGGTGAGAAAACTTCCGGGCGTCGGTCCCAAGACTGAATCGACCCTGGGGCGTCTGGGGCTCAGGACCTGCGGGGATCTTTGGGAGGCCGGCGAATCGCGGCTCATCGCAAAGTTGGGTAAATGGGGCGCGGGTCTCTACCGGATGGCCCGGGGTCAGGAAGAGCGAGAGGTGAACCCCCATTGGGAGAGGAGGCAGCTCAGTGCGGAAGAAACTTTTCCCCGCGACATCAGGGATCTTGCCTGGCTTCAAGAAAAACTCGCGGCGCTTGCGGTGCGCGTTCATCGTGAACTTCAAGAAGAAGGAAACGAGGGGAAGACCGTTGTGTTGAAAGTTAAGTATCACGATTTTGAGCAGATCACGAGGTCCCGCACCTTGAAAGCCCCGCCGCGGGACTGGCAGGCCCTTCATCGGATCGCCTGTTCGCTCCTTGAGGAAAAAACGTCTGCGGGGAGAAAACCGGTCCGTCTTCTGGGACTCGGGATCAGCGGATTGAAAAAAGAAGCCCCGGAAGTCCCGCATTTTCAAAAAGAATTATTTTAAGCATTTCCGGGCCGTGAACGGGGTTTTTGAACCTTGCGGATTCGACATTATTCAATATACTGATAGGCCTTATGTCAAAAACACTTTTTGAAAAGATCTGGGACGCCCATGTCGTAAAGACCTTCCCTGACGGGACCGTCTTGCTTTACATCGACCGGCAATTGGTCCACGAAGTGACCAGCGCCCAGGCCTTCGAGGGGCTGCGGCTCGCGGGCCGGAGATTCCGCCGCCCGGAGCTGACCTTCGCGACCATGGACCACAACGTTCCCACCCGGGACCGTCTTCACATCAAGGACCTTATCGCGAAGGCTTCGCTCGATGCCCTTGAGCGGAATTGCAGGGAATTCGGGGTGACGCTTTTTGATCTTACGAGCGACAAACAGGGTGTGGTCCACATCGTGGGGCCCGAGCTCGGGATCACGCTTCCCGGCTGCACGATCGTGTGCGGGGATTCACATACGGCAACGCACGGCGCTTTCGGGGCGCTCGCGTTCGGGATCGGCACTTCGGAAGTGGAGCATGTTTTTGCGACGCAGTGCCTCCTCCAAAAGAAGCCAAAGACATTCAAGGTCGAGTTCACCGGAACGGCGCGATACCCCGTGACTGCGAAGGACCTGGTCCTGAAACTGATCGGCACGATCGGGACCGCCGGGGGAACGGGTTTTGTGATCGAATTTTGCGGGGAAGCGGTGAGGGCCCTTTCGATGGAAGGGCGCATGACCCTATGCAACATGGCGATCGAAGCGGGCGCACGGGCGGGGATGGTTGGGCCGGACGAAACGACGATCCGCTATTTTACGGACACGCAGAGGCTGTATGCCCCGCGCGGGGAAGACCTCGATCGGGCGGTCGCGTATTGGCGGACGTTGCCGACGGACCCGGGTGCGAAGTTCGACCGTGAGCTGAATTTGGACGCTTCCAGGATCGCGCCGCAAGTGACGTGGGGGACCAGTCCCGGAATGGTCGTCGATGTGGACGGCCGTGTCCCGGAACCGGACCAGGTGCCCGGTTACAGCCGGGCCGACGCGGAACACGCGCTTCGCTACATGGGGTTAACCTCCGGAACGCCGATCACGGCGATCAAGCTCGATGTCGTTTTCATCGGAAGCTGTACCAACGGCCGGATCGAAGACTTTCGAGCCGCGGCCCGGTACTTAAAAGGGCGTAAGGTCGCTCCCGGGGTCCAAGTGCTCGCAGTTCCGGGTTCCCAACTCGTGAAGCGCCAAGCCGAGGCCGAAGGTCTGGACAAGATCTTCGAAGCGGCCGGGTGCGAATGGAGGGAGCCCGGATGCAGCATGTGTCTCGCGATGAACCCGGATCAGCTCAAGCCGGGGCAACGGTGCGCATCGACCTCGAACCGGAACTTTGAAGGGCGTCAAGGTAAGGGGGGGCGGACCCATCTCGTCAGTGCCGAGATGGCCGCGGCCGCAGCCGTCGCTGGGCATTTCGTGGATATCCGGGACGCGCGGGCGGGGGATGGACCTCATTCAGTGAAAAGGACGGACTATGGAACCATTTAAGACCTGCCGGGGCGTGATCGCGCCGCTTGACCGGGCGAACGTTGATACAGATGCTATCATCCCGAAGCAGTTCCTGAAATCCGTTTCGAGGACGGGGTTCGGGGAAGAACTTTTCCACGATTGGCGTTACCGGGACCAGCATCGTCCCGATCCCGACTTCGTGCTGAATCGACCGGCATTCCGCGGAGCGAAACTTTTGGTTGCCCGGAATAATTTCGGCTGCGGGTCAAGCCGCGAACACGCCGTTTGGGCCATTTGCCAATACGGTTTTCGGGCCGTGATCGCGCCCTGGGCCGGAGAAGGGAAGCATCGAACCCCGGGATTCGCCGACATTTTCAGGAACAACAGCGTCAAGAACGGCCTGCTGACGGTCGAACTTTCGGAGCCGGAAGTCGCCGCCATCTTCCGGAGCATCGAAGCGCAGCCGGGCGTGGAAGCCACCTTGGATCTCAAGGCGCAGACCCTGACGCTGCATCGTTCTCCCGAGGCCGTTTACCGTTTTGAGATCGACCCCCATGTCAAAGAGCGGTTCCTCCTGGGGCTCGATGACATCGGGATCACCCTGCAGGAAGAAGCGGCCATCACCGCGTTCGAAAAAAAACACCAAACCCAGTGCTTTCCCTCTTAGCCGGTTTCGTTCGACCCGGCAGGCTGTTTAAATAGTTTCTCACCCACTCGTTGCCAGAGGGCACGCCCGCCATTCCCGAAGGACCGGGCGGTTTAATAAGTCCCTCGCTTGTTTTTTCCTGCATCGCATGGTCCTCCGTCGAAGAAAGGGACCTAACCCCATGCCAGCTTTTGCTTAAGGAAAAGCTGTTCAAGGTCGAAACCATACTAAGATGTGCTGTGCTCGTACGGGCGTGGGGTGTCCGCCCATGTGGAATTCATGGAGTGACCATATCAGGAAAGGGGAATGACCATGCAAATAATGAAAGAAAAAAAGATCCAGGTCATCAGCCGGAACGGTCAGGCCGTGCGGCCGCACGCAGTCCCGAAAAAAGGTTTTTCATTTTGGGGGCTTTTCAGCTCATCGGAATCCAACAGCCAGAGCCATAGCATCCTGCTCCTCAAGGACCCTCCCGTTTTGAAAAAACCTTTCGTCGCACCGAAAACGGACACGGAAACCATCCGCCGCTGGGTGGCGCTGGAGGAGCGGATCATCCATGACTACAAGGCGCAGCGGGGTGTTTTGATTAAACCGGGGGTCCATGTTTCGCGGCCCCAGGTTCAGGAAAAGGCCCCGATCTTCGAGACCTTGAGCGGCCCGACGGTCACTTCCGTTCCCCAAGCTTACGTGCCGGCGCTTTCCCGCGAGAGGACTTCCTTTGTCCGCATGGGGGCCGGGGTTTTGTCCCTGGGATGGATCCTTGCCGGACTGTTGGCGTTCTTTTACGCCGGGGAGACGACCTTGAGGCAAGAGGTTTCCCTGCAACTGGCCGAAACGAGGGTAGCGAACGAACAACTGGAGCGTTCTTGGGTTTTATTGAACACCACCGTCGAAGAACAAAGGAAAGAGGTCCAAAGGCTCGGCGGGCAAGTGCGCGCTATGGCAGGCGAACTGGGGGAGGCCCGGGTGAAGACGGCGGCTTTCAACGAAATGGAAAGGTCCTACCGGGAGGAACTGGTCCGGGTCACCGCGGGTTATGAGGAACAGCTCGACGGGATGCGGCAGGTAGTGAAGGACCGTGAGGCCTTGGTCAAGATCCTGCAAGATCACGTCCGATCGGTCGAGAAACTGATCTCGAAGGACGGTTTGACGGCGGCACTGAGCGCGGCTTTAAAGGACTCGGGAGGAGTGAAGACGATTGCGCCGGCCCCGGTGTCCCCGCCGCAGGGGCCCGTTCGGGGGGAAGTGGTGATGGTCAACCGACAGTACCGTTTCTTGATCATGAACCGCGGGGCGGAACAGGGCTTGACGACGGGAGGTTTGTTCCAAATTTTCCAGAACGGACAATTCTTAGCAAAAGGACGTCTCGAAAGGGTCTATCCCTCCATGGCGGCCGGGACCGTTCTCGGCGATGAGGGGATGCAGTCGGTCCGCGAGGGGGACAGCGTTTCTTTTTCTTGAACTGAGCCGGGTGCGGGGAGAGGGTTAAGAAGACATGCCAAAAGGGGTCGGCGTTTACGTTGGGCGGACTGAAGTGGTCGCCGTGTCCGCGGTGCGCACCGTGAGCGGTCCGGCGATCAAGAAGTATGTCGTCGAACCCGTCAACCCGACAGAGCCCCGGGAACCGGCAGTGGGCAAAGAGGCCCACAAGATCAAAAGGCTCAGCCCCGAGGCGCAAGCCATCCACAGGGCCCTCGAAAAGATCCAAGAGCCCGGCGCGTATGTTTCCGTGGCGGTCAGTCCCTATCAGGTCGTCACGCGGCATTTCATCATGCCGGCGGTCCCGAAAAAAGAAGAATCCGAAGCGATCCGCTACGAGGCCAGCCGTTACATCCCCTTCAAGTTCTCGGAATCGGTGCTGGATTACTGCCTCCAAACGACCCATAAGAACGTTTTCTCCGTGACCGCCACGGCGATCCGCCAGGAGATCCTCGATACGTGTCTCGCAGACCTTCGCAGCGCGGGAGCCAAGGTCCTCATGGTGGAACCCGTTTTTTCGTCGATCAGCCGGACTTTTTCCGTGCTGAACATGATCGGCAGGTCCAAGGCCTACGCGTTCGTGGTGATCCAGAACGACGGGAACGTGAACGTGACGTTCGCGGCCAAGGGGATCGTTTATCTGTCCCGTGATTTTCTTTTGACGGGGAAGATCGAGGAGGACAAGACCCGTTTTTTCGAGGAGCTTAAGGCGTCCATCGATTATTTTTACAAGCTCACGGGAGGCGAGGATGTTTCTCAGGTTTTCCTCACCGGTCACGGGGATCTCAAGTTCTGGGTAGAGTACCTTGAGCATTCGCTGAATTATTCGATCCGTTTTGATGTCGCGGTATCTCCGAGCGAAAAAGCCGTTCCCTCGGATGTTTTTAGCACGGTCATCATCGCCTACGGATTGGCCCTGCGTTCCCTGGGTTACCGTTCTCCGTTAGGGGAGATGAAGTTGCTTCCGCCCGTCGAAAGGAAATCCAAACCCGAGAATTTGATCGGCTTCCTGATCGGCGAATGCCTGGCCGCGCTTGTGATATTCCTTTTGCTGCAACTCGCCGTTTTCCAGCCGACCGTCCAGAAACTGAAACAACAAGACGAGGCGATCCTGGCGCCGCTGATCGCCAAGGATCCGTCCATCCTTTCGCGGACTCCCTCGGACCTCAAGGCTGAAAAAGATGTCTCGGACGCTCACATAGCCCAATTGGACGGTTTTTTCCAGGCTAAAGTGCCCGTGAATGTCCTCCTTGAAACGCTGGGCAAGGGGTTGCCGCGTTCGGTGACGGTCGACGCCATCACTTACGAAGAGACTCCGGACGCCTCTCAAACCGAAGGGGCAGGTGTCAAACGTCGCCTCGATATCAATGGGATGTGTTACCTCGGAAGCTCTGAGAAAGAGGCCGGGGAGATCAGCGCCTGGGCTACGGGCCTGTCCTCCTATAAGGAATTCGCGGAATATTTTGACGAATTTAAACTGGAAGAGACCAAGCGCGAAAAATTCATGAATGTCGGGGTGACGCGTTTCAAGGTCCTTTGCGAATAAGGGGTGCGCGGGAAAGTGGACATTAAGTTCAAAGAACACCAAAAGGAGATCGCGGTCAAGATCGCCGTGGGGATAGGGGCGGTCGTCCTGGGTTTTATGCTCGTGGTCAATCCGTTTCTCCGGGAGGTCCGGGACCAAAAACGTAAGATCGACGATTCCCGGGCGCAGTCCGATCTTTTTGTTGCGGCAGAGATCTCAAAAGCAAGACTGGAGAAGTTGGAGCGGTTTTTCCTTTCCGCCGCAGACCGTTCCGTGATCCTTGGCAAGATCTCGGATGCGGCGAGCAGGGAAAAATTAGACGTTGAGACGATCACCCCCCGGACAGAACCGGCCGGAGACTATGTGAAGCTGACGGTGGAGCTCAACGCCCGGGGTTCTTTCTTCCAGCTGGTCAAATTCCTTAAGAGCACGGATACGTTTAATCCCGCGATCCGGATCAAGGGCGTGTCGCTCTCCCGGAATCAGCAGGGCCGCAAAAAAGACGACAAACTCCAGGCGACCGTTACGTTAGAGACCTATTTGAAGCAGAAAGTAAAAACACCATGAGCGCTAAGGTTCTGATCCTCTCCGGCGTTTTTTTGTGGGCCCTGACGGCGGGCTCGCTTCCACCGGGGTTCGCGGCCGACGCAAACGGGTCCGAGGGATCGCTTTCACCGTTGAGCCCCCCGGACGATGTGCCGTTAACACAAGGAACGGAAGCGGGAGAGCCGCCCGTCCCCGCGATCCCTCAAACCGGGCAGGAAGAGCCTCCGGTCGAGCAAGTCGTTCGGGACCCGTTCCAGTCACAAATGAATTTAGGGCTCGAAACGGGAAGCGGCCCCGTGGCGGCCCAGCCGGTCGTTGAAGTAAAGCTTCAGGGGATCGGCCTCGGTCCGCATGATTCTTACGCGGTCTTGAACGGGGATATATATTATATGGAAGAAGAACAAAAAGGGATTAAGCTATTAGCAATCCGTCGTCGTGAAGTAGACGTTCTGGTTAACGGGACAACGCAGACCCTACGGCTTTATGATGAAGCCGCGCGGAACAAAGCCCTCGGGGGACGGCGTAAGTCCGACACGTCTGAGGTGGTTTCATGATAAAATTCATCACAAAAGAAAGCTGGGTCACTATGAGGCGGAAGAATGCGCAAAAATGGGGGGTCCTTTTCGTTAGCTTGTTTTTGTTGAGCGCCCCTTTGGGACTTTGGGCTGAGGAACCCTTGGGCGACCCGTTCGGACCGGCCGCAGGAGCCGGCAGTGCTCCTGTCGCTGCGGAGGGCTCTGCCGAAGGAGTCAAGATCGAAAGGACGGAGGAAGGGAAGTATTATCTTGATTTCAAGGGCGCGACCTTGATCAATGTGCTGAGCGTGATCTCCTCGTTGAGCGGGATCAATTTCATCGCGGGGAAGGAAGTGGGGGAGCGTCAGGTCAACATGACCCTGGACAACGTCAGTCTTGAGGACGCGCTCCAGGCGCTGCGGCACGGGTGCAACGTGAATTACGATCTTGTCCCGGGGCGGAACATTTACTTATTTCGTGCTTCGGCGGATGCCCCCGAACAGCCGCCCCTTATGACCAAGGTGTTTAAACTCCATTTTATCCAGGCGAGCCGGATCAAAGATATCGAAACCGACAGCAGTGGTTCCGGTTCCAGCTCCAGTTCCAGTTCGAGTTCGAGCGGGGGCAGTACGGGGGGTGGCCTGGTCACTTTGAAGGTTGACGAAGAAGGCCCCGAGCTTGACGAATCCGCGATCTATAAAGCGATCGAAAAGATCCTTTCGGAACGGGGACAGGTGTCCGTCGACGACCGTTCCAACAGCCTGATCGTCACCGACAGCGAAGACCGGCTGAACATGGTCGAAGCCGCCATCGCGCAATTGGACCGCCCCTTGGACCAGGTGCTCATCAACGTTCTTTTGGTCGAGACCTACGAGGACCTGGACAGGGAGCTCGGGGTGGAGTGGGGGGACACGAACGGTGTTTTTGGGACCATCACGGGCGCCAAGCAGGCGACGACTTTCCCGTTCCTCGACGGCGGGGTCCGCGAAGGCATCGCGGCCAAGAACATCATGACGGGATTGACGGAAGGGTTCAAGAACATCCCGAAGCAGTTCAATCCGACGCAATACACGGGCGATATCGCCGATGACGATCTCGGCTCCCGGGATTTTTCCAAATTCCAGATCTCCGTGAAGGCCATGGAACAGGCCAACAAGCTCAAGGTCCTTGCGAAGCCGAAGATCCTCGTCCTTGACAACCACGCCGCGATCATCAAGATCGCGACGGACGCGGCGATCGGGACGACCACCTCCACGCAGGCGGGGGGCGCCGGCACGGAGACCAACAGTACGGAACGGAGCGAGATCGGGACCATCCTCCGCGTGATCCCTCTGATCAACACGAACGACCGAATTACGATGAGCGTCGAGCCGACCTTTGCGACCCTGGACCCGTCCACGATCGCCGTCAACAGCGGGGGCGGCCAGACGGGGGATCCGACGGTCCGCACGGCCCGCACGACGTTGATGCTCAATGACGGTCAGACGATCGCGATCGGGGGTCTTCTTTTGAGCCAGCAGACGAACAATAACCGCAAGGTCCCCTTTTTCGGGAATATTCCCTTGATCGGTAAGGCCTTTTTTACCAGCAATTCCAAAACGATCCAAGACCGCGAGCTGATCCTTTTTGTGACCCCCTACATTATTCGCGATCCCTCCTCGCTCGAGACGCCGTCGGTCCCGGACAAGCGGCTGATGTTTGAAGATGAGCGGGCACCGTTCTGGAAGGTGAAGCAAAAGGAATGGTACAAAGAGTTGAAAGAGGGGCCGGAGAAGCCCCGGGACTACGAACAATATTTTGACGTCCGCAAACGATTGATGAACGCGGCGCTGGATACCATGAGCCAAAGCGCCGCGACGGGCGGGGCGGGGGTCGCCCCCGCACCTGACGAGGCAACGTCTTAAAGGGCCGGCGGAGGACCGCGGGACGTCTTTGAGGCCCAGAGGGGACTATGCGCACGAACGTTTTACTGGGGGAGCTGCTGCTGGAGCGCAAGCTCATCACCCGGGAGCAATTAAGCCAGGCCCTGACGGAACAGAAGGCGACCAAAGAACCCTTGGGCCAGATCCTCATCCGCAACCACGCCCTCGAAGAAACCCAACTACGCATGGTCCTGTCGGAACAACTCGGCGTCTCGTTCCTGGCTCCCGAGCAATTGAAGCCCCGGGTGGACCAGCGTCTTAAAGAGTACATCCCGGAAGATTTCGCCCGGGAGCACAAGATCCTCCCCCTGGCCCGCGAAGGAAGGGTTTTGAAGCTCGCGGTCACGAGAATGCCGGACATTATTTTTCTCGACAATATCCGCAAGATGACCGGCTTTGATATCTCTCCCGTCCTATCCACGACGAGCGAGCTGAGCAAGGCGATCGAAATTTTCTATGGCAGTACGGACATGCAGGAGTTGGTGAGCTCCGAGGAGCTTGATAAGGCGAAGCACGAATACATCATCGAAAAAGATGACGCCAAGGTCGATCTCGAGGCCTCGATCGCCGAGGCCGAAAAAGCGCCCGTGATCCGGCTGGTCGACGCGATGCTGAAAAAAGCGCTGGATGACCGCGCGAGCGACATCCACATCGAACCTTTCCGCGACAGGATCACGTTGCGTTACCGCATCGACGGTATCCTTTATGAGTTGCCGTCCCCGCCGCGCGAAATGCACAACGCGATGGTCTCCCGCATCAAGATCCTGGGAAAAATGGACATCGCCGAGAAACGCATTCCCCAGGACGGGTCTTTTTCGTTGAATTACAAGGAACGCCGCATCGATGTCCGCGTTTCCACGATCCCGATCGTTTCCGGGGAAAAGATCGTGATGCGTATCCTGGACAAACGGACGGACCTCCTGGACATGAAACTGCTGGGCTTTGAGCCCGAACAGCAGGCTTTTTTTGAGACGGCTCTGATGCGGCCTTACGGGCTCATCTTCGTCACGGGCCCGACCGGGAGCGGGAAAAGCACGACGCTGTACGCGGCGTTGAACAAACGGATGTCTTCCGAGGTCAACATCATCACGATCGAAGACCCGGTCGAATACCAGATCACGGGTCTTAACCAGGTCCAGGTCAAACCCGATATCGGGCTGACCTTTGCCAGCGGGCTGCGCGCTTTTCTGCGCCAGGACCCGGACGTGATCCTGGTGGGAGAAGTGCGCGATCTCGAGACGGCGGAGATCTGCATCCGGGCGTCGTTGACGGGGCACCTCGTGTTGAGCACCCTGCACACCAATGACGCGGTGACGGCCGTAACGCGGCTCATCGATATCGGGATCCAGCCCTACCTTGTTTCCGGAAGTCTGGCGCTCGTGGCCGCGCAACGGCTGATCCGGCTCGTGTGTCCTCACTGCAAAGTGCCCCAGAGGGTTGACGCCAAACTCAAGGAACAATACGACCTTAAGGCGGACACCATCTATAACGCCAAAGGATGCGCCCAGTGCCGCAACATCGGTTACTGGGGACGGGCGGCGATTTACGAGACCTTGCCGATCGACGAAGATTTTCGAAGGCTGATCAGCAAGGACGCGGACCTGGACGCCCTCAGGCGGCTCCAGAAGCAGAAGAATTACGGGACCCTGTTCCAGAACGGTCTCAAGAAGGTCGAACAAGGCGTATCCACTCTCGAAGAGGTCCTGAGCGTTGCCTATGAATGATCCGGCTTTGAAATCCGACATCAAGACGTTGCTTCCTGCCGGGAAGGAGATCCCTTTTGAATGTCACGTCAGGACGCGGTCCGCGCCGAACGGTCCCGTGACGACCCTGCAGCTGAAGGCCCCCAGCATGGAAGAAATGATCCAAAAGCTCCTCCGGCAGGGGTTTATCATCGTTTCTGTCAAGCCCGTCAAGGGGACGGGAGAGTATTTGCGGGGGGCCTTGGGGATCCAAGCCGGAAAACGGGCGGGGGGCGATCTTTTTCCCTTTTTGAAAAAAGTCTCCACACGGGAACTGATCTTCTTTGGGGTCCAGCTTTCGACGTTGATCAAGGCAGGGATCCCGCTTCTGCGTTCGCTGGAGATCATCGGGAAGGGCATGACCAACCCCGCCTTTCAGGGCGTGCTGGCAGGTCTTCAAAAAAGGATCTCCGAAGGAAGTTCTTTTACGGCCGCACTCGCGAGCGCACCGAAGGTTTTTCCCTGGATCTGGGTCAATCTGGTCGAGGTCGGGGAAACCACGGGAAAGTTGCCGGAGTGCCTTGAGGAGATCGCCCACTATCAGGAAGCGTCGGCCAGGATCAAGGCGAAGGTCATCACGGCTTTTTTCTACCCGGGGGTCCTCCTGGCGGCGGTGACGGCAGCCTTAACCTTTCTCCTGATCTGGGTGGTGCCCAAGTTCACCACGATCTTCACCGATCAAAAAATGGAGCTCCCGGTGCTCACCAAGATCGTGATCGCGGCCAGCGACCTCATCCGTTTTCATTTTTCTTATGTGTTGTTTGTGATCATCGCGGCGGTGGTTACTTTACTCTACCTCCGGAGGTCCGAAAAGGCCCGTGTATCGCTCGATCTTTTTTTCTTGAGCGTTCCCATCTTCGGCCCTCTGTCCCTTCAGGTGGGCGTGGTGCGCTTCGCGCGGTCACTCTCGACGCTTTTGCGTTCGGGGGTTCAGATCATCCAAGCGCTTGATATCAGCGGAAAACTGATTGATAACCGTTATCTCGAAAGCCAGGTCAAGGCCGTCGCGCAGGCCGTCAAAAGCGGCCAAGGTCTCGGCACCCAGCTTGAAGCGCGGAAGGTTTTTCCCGTCTTCATGACCCAGCTACTGAGTACCGGGGAAGAAAGCGGCCAGATGGAGAATTTTTTGACCTTGATCGCGGACTATTACGAGGAAGCCGTCGACGCCTTCCTTGCGAGACTTTCGGTCCTGCTCGAGCCGGTCATGTTGGTTTTCATGGGGGTGGTCATCGGGATCATCGTCATTGCCATGTTCCTTCCCATTGTGGAACTGTCAACAACGATGCAATGAAAAAGGCAGAAGAAACGAATAACAGGGTTGGATGTTAAAATTAATATTTTTTGAAATAAGAAGATAAATAAAGTTATAATGTTTAAAAAGTTTTAATCAAAAGCTTGAATTTAAGTGTCGGATAAATTAGAATTAATTCAGATGTTATAACCGTTTTTTTTAGGATAGGTGAGGCAGGGATAACTGCTGTTGCTGTAGTTATGACATATAAATTCAACGTGAAAGCGAGATGTGACCATGTTAAGTGGCATAGGCGGAAGGTCGAAAAGGGATAAAGGTTTTACGCTTATTGAAGTGCTGATCGTGGTGGTGATCATCGGGGTTTTGGCTGCCCTGATCATTCCCCGGTTCGTGGCAGCTCCTGATAAAGCGATCGTCGCCGAAGCCAATATGACCTTGGGCGCCTTAGGCAGGGCGCAACAGAAGCTCCTGGATTCGGTGGATCCGCCCGTGGTGGGTTCGCCTCTTGCGGCCGAAGATTGGGCAGAATTGAACATGCAGGTCCCCGTGAACCCGAAATTCCAGTATGGCTGTACCGCGACGGATTGCACGGCGACCAGGATCGGGGAACCGGCCAATACGGCAACTTATGATTTTACGACCTACACCTGGAGTTGTACCGGGGATTACGCGCCGGTGACAAGCGGAGGATGTGGGACATAGTCGGGTTTTATAGGACCGCCTAAAGGATCGCGGCGGGGGTTAGGAGCTTTAAAAATACTAAGAAAGAAAAGGGGGATTGGACATGAAACGGAATAAGAGATATCAGAGTGGTTTTACCTTGATCGAGGTATTGATCGTTGTGGTGATCATCGGGGTATTGGCGGCGTTGATCATTCCGCGGTTCACGGCGGCACCGGAGAAGGCGATCGTGGCGGAAGCCAACCAGATGGTCGGGGCGATCGCCAGGGCCCAGCAGACGCGCACGGACGGCGGGGACCCCGCAGTCACGGGCAATCCGCTTTCTGCTGCGAATTTTACCAGCTTGGGGATGGCGGCGCCCACGAATGCGAAATTCGCCTATTCGGTCGCGGGAACAACCGTGACCGCCACGCGGACCGTGGGTGCCACTGTCAGTACGGTGACTTACAACTTCCAAACAAATGTATGGGGTTGTACGGGAGCGTATGCCACGGCGACGAACGGCGGTTGCAGATTGTCGTAGCTTTTTGGGTGAGATTTTGTAGGGCCGGACTTTTTTGTTCGGCAATAAATGCAACTAAAAGGGGGATTGGACATGAAACGGAATAAGAGATATCAGAGTGGTTTTACCTTGATCGAGGTATTGATCGTTGTGGTGATCATCGGGGTATTGGCGGCGTTGATCATTCCGCGGTTCACGGCGGCA
>JAHQRI010000005.1:0-12603 GCA_019052695.1 Candidatus Omnitrophota bacterium | reverse complement strand
CACGAATGCGAAATTCGCCTATTCGGTCGCGGGAACAACCGTGACCGCCACGCGGACCGTGGGTGCCACTGTCAGTACGGTGACTTACAACTTCCAAACAAATGTATGGGGTTGTACGGGAGCGTATTCCGTGGCGACAAACGGCGGTTGCAGATTGACATAAAGAGTTAGCCGCACCGCCCGAAGACGTGTTCTTCCGGCGGTGCGGATGATGGGCAGTTTTAAGTTTTTGCATTGAGTTGATGATCAAGCCAGAAGGTCTTTGCTTGGTTGCATGGCGAGGACCTTTTGGGTTTTGTTGCTACGGATCAGAGAAGGAGCCTATCTGATCAGAGACGAGGGTTCGATGATCGGAAAGAAGAACGGGTTTACGCTTACGGAAGTGCTGATGGTGGTGGTCATTATCGGGGTTTTGTCCTCACTGATCATCCCGCGATTCACGGCCCAGCCGGAGAGGGCCAATGCCGCGGAGGCCGCCGGGATCCTGGGAGCGATCCGTCAGGGCGAGCTGGCCTACCGTTTGGATACGGGGGTTTATTTGGCGCCGGGGAATTGGGCGCTCTTGGGGCTTGATAATCCGAATTCCGCGAAATGGACCTACACGGTGGATAGCGGTTCGGGAGCAGCGACCGCAGAGCGGCAGGGGGGCACTTACGACGGTGATACGATCACTTTGTCGATCACGGGGCAATGGAGCGGGTCGCATCCTTTTGTTCCTACGAATACATGATCGAGGGACCGGAGGTTGACCGGGGCCTTCTGAGGCCCAAAGGGTCGGATAAGGGGTGGTAGGGCATATGGGCAGGAAAAAGTCCGGGCAGTCCGGGGTGTCGATGATGGAGATCATGATCGCGCTTGTCGTGGCCGCCGCTTTGTCCGCGATCGCCGCCCCCAACTGGCAAAAATCCGTGGACAAGAAAAGGGCTGACCGTGCGCTTGCCGCCCTGATGACCATTTCGGAATGTATCAAGCAGTACAAGGTGGAATACCGGCTCGGCACCAACCCGAACATCACCTATGGGGACCTGGAGGCCTTCGGTTGTGTCAGTCGCTTCGATTACCCGCCGGGATTCAATTTTCCTGCCTCGACCAGTCTCATTCCCAACGCCGGACCGGTGGCCGTTCGGTCCAGCGACGGCTCCCGTTGGGTCTGCGTGACCGACATCGGGAACCTCAGCGCTCCTGCCAGTACGTTTTTCATTGATTATCCCGACGGCGGCAATTGTACGGCTGCCTACACGGGCTATTACCGCAGGATCCGCGAAGACGAGATCGGGAAGCAATTGGGTTACTAGGCCCGCCGCCGCTCTATGCCATTTAAAAAAGTACTTCTGCTCGAACCGGAGGGCGGGCCTTGGGCAGCGTTCCTGAAAGATTATTTCAGCGATGTCCCGGCGGAGCTCGGGTCCTTCCACGAGGTCGGCCAGGCTCCGGCTTATTTCGATCGAGCGTCGCCGGACGTTCTTATTTTGGAATCTTCTTTTTTGACGCAAGCTGTGCGTTCCAAGATCAAAGTTCGCAGGAACACGGTCCCCGCCTTCCGTGCGTTTTGCCTGGGGGAGCCCCCGTCCGCGGAGGGCCGTTCACTTTTCGACGTTGTTTTTCCCGAGCGGCCGGAGGTTTCTGCTTTTGATAAGCGATTCACGGACGCGCTTCCGTTGCCTCCGGCCGCGCGCGTCCTGGTCGTTGATGACGAAGAAGAGATCGGAGCCATGGTCCGAGATCATTTCGAAGAGCGTCAGGAATGCCGTTTCGAAGTGGTCCAAGCGATGAACGGCCGAAAGGCCTTGGAGGAGGTCCGCCGCCGGAGGCCCTCCGTCATTATTCTCGATATCAAGATGCCCGAAATGGATGGCCGGGAGTTTTATGCGAAGCTCAAGGAACGGGACCCCGGGATCCCCGTCATCGTTTATTTCGATTCGATCTCAAGCGAAGAGTTGGCCGCGATGCGCCGTTACGGCAGCCCCGCGGTCGTCGAAAAGGGGTCATCCGGAAGTTCCGCGGCCGGGCTCTTGCGGTTGGTCAAAAAATCGATCTATTTCAGCCGGGAGACCATCACCGAGAACGGGTGACTTGAGCCCGGAGACGAGGAAATGACCACAACAAGGGGCCTTGTGTGCGGGGCTCCCGCGGCGGTCCGGAGTCCGGCAACGAGTCAGGCCTTTTTTTGTGGGAGATGATGAACGGATGTTCCAGGCCACTTTGAGGAACCGGCGTGCCTCTTCCCGATAACGTCGAGGAGGGTGCGAGTTGTCCCTGGCAGAGCATGTGTCTACCTCCTTCAAAGTGAGCGCGAGGTTTACTTTGCGTATCGGGATATTAGGCAGGGCCCTTCAGTGAAGTCCGGTCGTCCGCTTTTTCGGAACGATGACGATTCGACGGATAGGGCCACGCGTACCCCAAATGACTTTTTCGGTCTTGTCGTGAGGACCTTGAGAAAAACGACGCGATCCTTGGCTTCGCGTTCCGCAGTCTATCTTTCAAGATCGCTGCCCCGCGTCCTTGGTCGAAAGACATGGATCCATGGTTGCGCGCTCGGGGCGGCTCTTTTTTTGAGCCCTTCCGTTCTTTTCGCGCAAGGCGAAGAACCGCCGGTATATCGCGCCCGCTACACGGCCCGGGGGATCCTTGCGGACGGGTTGCTCCGGGATTGGCCCTATGGGGAAGCGGTCCTGATGACCCCGGCCCGTCACCGGCTATCGGGGGAATTTGGGGAGCCGTCTAAGGTCCAGGCCAAGGTGCGCTTTGTCTGGGATGACACGTTCCTTTACCTCGGCGCGAAAGTGACCGACGACGATGTGGTGGTCCGAAGGTCCGGGAAGCATGCCGGGCGTGACGATTTTGCGGAGCTTTTCGTGGACCCGGCCGGGGACGGTTTTTCGGAGGCTGATCCCGGGGATTTCGTCCTTGGGTTCAGACCCCGGAAAGACGATAAAAATACCGTGGTGTGGCGCCGGTCCCGGGTCGGAGAGGAGCCTGTAGAGGCCCCGCAAGTGTTCGCGGCGAGTTATTCGGATGAAAAGGGCTACATCATTGAGGCCGCTATCCGTTGGGATTTTTTAGGGATCGTACCTCATGACGGGGAGGTGGTCCGCCTGTCGCCCGCGGTTCACACGATGGACCGGGAAACAGGGGCCGGGCGATTGATGTGGTTTTATCGCGAGGAAGGCGTCCCCCCGGCGCGTAGATTGGGGAAAGTTATCTTAGACGGACAAGGAAGGGGGGGGCGTGAAAAAAAATAAACCGTTGAAGGACGGGTGCGAGGGGCCGGAGCGTTCCCTCAACGTCGGGGCCGCGGTGCGCCGGCTGAGGGAAGAACGGCAGCTCAGCGGCGCGGCGCTCTGCCGGCGGGGGCAGGGGATCGACCCCAAGACTCTGACGGCTCTCGAAAAGGGAAGGATCAAGAACCCCTCGATCGGGACGTTACAGGCGCTCGCCCGGGGTTTGGAGATGACCGTCGGCGACCTTTTCCGCCAGATGGAACTGCAACAACAGGACCTTTTTTCTCTCGGGACCCAAAAAGGGTTTTGTAAGATCGATTTCTTCCCTCCCGGAGTGCAATTGGTCTCCTTCACGCCGCTGAACGGAGCTCTGTTCTGCGGCAAGATCATTGTCGAGGGGCAGAAGGGGTTCGATGACCGGCTTTTTGCCTTTACCGGGGTGCTTTTTGTGATGCTTCTCATCGGGCAGGTGGAGGGCCAGGTCGAAGGGAGAAAAATGACGTTCAAAGAAGGGGACAACCTTTTTTTGAACGGGGGAATGAAGTTCTGCTTATCGAACCCCCGGCAGCGTCCCGCGACCCTTTGGCTTGTGACGGCGCCGTCCTGTTTGCAAGGGCGCCGCGGGTCGGCTTCCGCGATAATGCGGCTTTAGTGAAGGCCCCCTTTTGCCGAAAAAATAGGGACGGTGCTTTTTTACTTTCATTGTGTTAAAATGCCGTCTCTTAAAAACTTATGAAAAAGATCCTGATTGCTCTATTAACGACGGCGGCCCTTGGGGTTTTTTTTCCCGCGGCCGTTTTTTCTCAAGAGGTCCCCGCGTCGGCTTCTCAAACCGTGAGGATCTCTCCTGCGACGTCTTCGAATTTGGTTCCCGGGATTACGACCATCGAGGTGAATCGGCCGAGTTTGACACCGACCCCAGGTCCCCAACCGGGTGTGACGGTCCCCGAGGTCAGCCGGTCCGTCGATCAAGAGCCCGTGGCCGTGAGAAAAGTAACGGCGGCCCCTGCGGTAAAAACAAAAGGGACCGTGACCGTAAAAAATAAGGGGCAGGACGGTCTCGAAAAAGCACGGGAAGAGGCCCTCCGGGACGCGGTCCAGAAACAGGTCCAGGCCCTCCGCCAAGAGCGGTCCCAGATGATGCCGTACCTCGATCGCGTCTATATCTCCACGGTAATCACCCCCGCGAAGATCCAGCAGAAAGAAGAGTTCCTCAGAGGGGGACCGAAAGGCCTTAAGGACCTTATCCTCCGGGCCGAAGCGGTGCACACCCAGACCAAGGCGGCCCAGGCCAATATCGCGCTTTCGAACCGGCGCGTGTTGTACGCCCTGCGCAAGCTTTTCCCCGAAGTGAACCTTAACATGAACGAACGGACCGGATTGTTGAGCAGTAACCCGTTCAGCGGGAAGGATTGGCACATCTCCTTGCGGCAGCCCATTTTCAACGGCGGGGTCCTGTGGAACACTTTTCTCCAAGAAAAAGCGACGCTGGAGGCCGCGAAAAAGCAGTATGACAAAACGATCGCGGAACTTATCTTCGATCTTTCCCGGGCGTACTTTGAATATCAAAGGACGATGCAATCGGTCCAAGAGAACCGGGCGACCGTTGACAAGATGAAACGCTTTGCGGACATGTCGGAAGAGAAATTCAGGGAGAATCTCATTTCCGAGATCGAGCGGCTCAACGTGCAGTCGCTCTACAGCCAGATGCAATTTGACCTGGAGTCCGCGAGCCAGGAACAGGAGATCGCCGAGCTTGACCTGCAGAAATATCTCGACCTCTCGGTGAGCGACGTGCTCGCCCTCAAACCGATCTATGACGTGGATCACATCGCCGCCGAACAGGGCGCGGATCAGGCGGGGAACGAGTGGAGCGGGCGGGCGATCACGCCGATCTTCAAGGATGAGAAAAAAGTGCCGGAACTGGTGAAATTGATCGATCTTTCTTATGGGGGGCGCCCCGAACTTCAGGTGGAGGCGGCCAAATTGCAGGCCACGCGCCTCGGGGAAAAGATCCGGTGGGGTGAATTCCTCCCCAAGGTCTTCCTCACGTACGATTACGGAAAACTGGGAGAGGCCTACACGGGTTCGGCTTCCCAGGAAAATTACGTGGGTCCCGGGTATGTTGACGAACCGCAGCTGAAAAAAGAATGGCGTCTCTTTCTCGAGGTCAACTGGAACGCGGGAGGGAACAAGGTCAATTACACCCTCGACCGGGACAACAAGGCCCCTTCGATCACGCAGTACCAGCAGGCTTCGGGGACCGTTCTGAAAAAGCAGGGGCTGAACGTCGGCGTGCTGGACGGTCTCGACGCCTTCGTTAATGTCAAACAGGCGGAAGTGGACAAGCTCAATCAGGTCGTGGAGCTCGAAAAAGCGGAGAAACAGGTGCTCCAGGACGTCAAACAGGCCTTTTACGATTATCAGAAGTCCCTGATCCAAGTGCGTTCGACCGTGAAGCGGATGGAGTATCGCAAACGACTGCGGGATTTCGTGGAACACCGGTTAAGCCAAAAAGAGGTCGAGATCTCGGAGTATTTGCAGGCCGAAGCCGACCTTGTCCGCGAGCGGACCGAGCTGCACCGGGCGCTCAAGGATTATTTTACCGCGAAGGCCGCGCTCAACCACGCGATCGGCATCCAGGATTACTTAGACATCGAGAGCCCCCATGGACGATAAGAGACCGCCCGACCCTTCACAACCGCCCCGTTTCAGGTCCGATCCCAGTAAGCTGAAGGACCTTCTGCGGCGGGGAATGGACAACGATCAAAATAAAAAACCCGAGAACAAAACGCCGGAGCCCCCTCCGGTGAAGGCGCCCGCGAGACCCGCGGAACCGCCCGTTCACTTTACCCCGCCGCCGGCGGAGAGGACCGGAGCATCCCCTAAAATGGAACCGAAAGACCCTTCAAGCCCCAGACAGGAAACACCGTCTTTTCGCCCTCAACTCAAAAATGCGCCCGAACGTTCGGCACCGCCGGATGTTTTGAGGCACGCCAAAGGCTCTTGGATCGTCCGGAACAAAATGACCTTTCTGGTGATCGGCCTGATATTTCTCGGGGTCGCGTTCATCTTCGGAAAGACCATGATCTCCGGGTTCTTTCAAAAAACGTCGAAGCCCTCCCTGAGAGAGACCATGCAGCAACAACAACAGGCCGCGAAGGACGCGCCGGTCGCGGTCAAGGCGTTCAAGGTCGGACGTTTTAATTATGAAGATTCCATGAATGTATTGGGCACCATCAAGGGGTCCATGGAACTTAAACTGAGCTTCGAGATCCCCGGGGTCATCAGCTCGATCAACTACAAGGAAGGGGAGCGTTACGAAGAAGGCGCGTTACTCGTCTCCTTAAAGCAAGATGATATCCTCTTGCGGCTCAAGCGCGCTCAGGCGGCTTTCAACAAAGCCGAATCCCAGGCCAAGGTCGCCGACAACGAGGTTGCGGAAAATGAAAAGCTGCTGAAGATGGGAGCGATCCCCCAGTCGACCCTCGATAAGAAAAAGCTTGAGCGGGACGCCGCGAAGTTCGAAGCGGAAGCCCAGCGTCTTGAAATGAAGGCGAACGAGGCCATGCTCGAAAAGTCCAATCTTTATGCCCCGTCCTCCGGGATGCTGGGGGGGCTCAATGTCGAAGAAGGTGAGAACATCAGCCAGAGCACGTTGATCGGGACCCACATCAATACGGAATATGTCTACGCGGAATTCGGGATCGTCGAACGTGACGTTCAAAAGATCACGCTGGGCCAGAAGGCCAAGGTCTTCGTCGATTCATATCCCGACAAACCCTTCGAAGGCGTGGTCGACAACATCGCCCCGCAGATCACGGGAACGAGCCGGACCTCGACCGCAAAGGTCCGCATTGAGAACCCCGAAGGGTTGATGATCCCGGGGATGTTCGCCCGCGTCAGGATCCTGCTTTACAGTAAAAAAGACGCTTTGATCGCTCCGACCGACGCGATCCAGGGGGGAGAAGGGGAGAAATTCGTTTATGTGATCAAACGGGCTGAACCCGCGGTCTCCGCGGTCGCTGCCGGAGGGGTCCAACTCGCCGCGGATGTCCAAAATGTCCTGGCCGGCAAGTTCGGCGCTCCGAAGAAACCTGCCGAAGACAAGGACACTCAGAAGATCGAAGCAGGAACGGCCGAGAAGCGTCCCGTGACTGTGGGCTACACCCGTCCGGACTATTGCCAGATCGACGCGGGCCTGACGGAGGGCGAATTGGTCGTTGTGACCGGTTTCGAGAGATTGGAGGATGGGAAAAAGATCCGCCTCATTGAAACCCAAGAACCCGAGCTTTAGTCCATGAGCCTTCCGGAATTCTCCATCAAGAAAAAAGTCACCGTCTATATGCTGACGGCGGGACTGATCTTGCTGGGGGTCCTTTCCTGGAACCGGCTCCCCCAAGAACTTTTCCCCCCCATTACTTTTCCGCAAGTGACGATCGTGACGGACTACTCCAACGCGGCGCCGGAGGAGATCGAGACCCTGATCACCCGGGTGATCGAGGAGAGCATCGGTTCCGTGTCCGGGTTGAAGCGGATCGAGTCGGTCTCGCGCGAGGGCCGGAGCACGATCATCGCCTCCTTCAACTGGGGGCAGGACATCGATTTTGCGGCGCTGGCCATCCGGGAGAAGGTCGACCTGATCAAAGAGCGCCTTCCCAAGGAGGCCGAGGACCCGGTGGTCTTGAAGTTCGATCCCTTGTCCCGCCCGATCCTTTTGCTTTCCGTAACGGCCCCGGACGTTCCTCCGGTGAGGATGAAACTCCTGACGGAGAAAATGCTCAAGGACCGTCTTGAGAAGATCGAAGGGGTCGCGTCCGTCAGCATCTCCGGGGGCGTCAACCGCGAGATCCTTGTCGAGATCGATCAACCGCGCCTCCAGGCCAATCATCTGTCCCTTTTGGAGGTGGTGGATTCGTTGGATGAGGCCAACGTGTCCTACCCGGCGGGAAGCATTAAAAAGGGTCTTTACGAATACTTGATCCGCACGGTCGGGGATTTCCGCACACCGGCCGAGATCGGGTATGCCGTCGTGGGGGTGGATACCGTCGAGAAGACGCGCCGCGAGGACACGAGCTTCGTCGAACGGGATTATAGCCAGGGACCTCGCGAGACGATCGAGCAGCTTCGGGATGAGGTCAACAAGCAGACGTTGGAAAAACGGCTTGTGCTCGTCAGGGACATCGGGAAGGTCATCGACGGCCTTGCCGACCGGACCAGCGTCTCCCGTTACAACGGGACCGAGAACATTTCCGTGGCCATCCAGAAACAATCCAATGCCAATACGATCCAAACGGTGGACCGGCTGCGCAAGGAGCTGAAATTCCTCGAAGAGGATCTCGCGACCCGGGGGCTCAAGGTCAAGATCATTTACGACCACTCGGTCTTTATCCGCAACACGATCCAGAACCTGTCCCATGAGGCGATGCAGGGCGGTTTCCTGGCGCTGGTCACGCTGTTCCTGTACCTGCGGGCCATCGCGCTTTCCACCTTGGTGATCGTATCCCTGCCGCTCACTTTCCTCGGGGTCTTCTTCTTAATGGCGACCGCGAACGTGACGGTGAACATCATGTCGCTTGGAGGTCTCGCGATCGCCATCGGCATGATCACGGACACGAGTATCGTCGTGCTTGAGAACATTTTCCGGAAACGTCAACAGGGAGCCACGCCCGAGCAGGGGGCGATCGAAGGGGCTTCGGAAGTCTTGTGGCCCGTGATCTCGTCCAATCTGACGACCATTGCCGTTTTTTTTCCCCTGATCGTGTTCGTACCCGGAGTCGCGGGCCAGATCTTCAAGGACCTGGCGTGGAGCATCATTTTTTCCCAGATCATCTCGACGTTCCTCCCGCTGTCCTTGATCGCCATGCTGTCCACTTATGTGGTGGTGAAACAGCAGGATTACAAGCCGCTTAGTCTGACCGGGTCTTTGGATAAGAAGATCCTTGAAATGCCCAGTGAAAGCGTGCAGAACCGGTTCATGGCGGGGATCCTTGTTCTTGTTTTCACGGTGCTTGCGTCCACTTTTTTTCTTGTCCCGACGCTTGACCGCGAAGTGTTGCCGAAGGTGGACCAGGGGCAATTCTACGTGAAGATCGACATGCCCCTCGGGACACGTCTCGAAGTCACCGACGCGATAAGCAAGCGAGTCGAGGAAGTGATCCGTTCCGAAAAGACCGTCCAGGACATTTCGGTCTCGGTCGGCAGTGAAAAGACGGGTCGCGGCGAGATCAAGGTGGAGACCCTCCGGCCCTCGCAGGCGCTCATATTGGTGACGCTTGACAAACAACGCAAAGTTTCGTCTCCCAAGGTGGTCGCGTCCTTGAGTAAAAAGATCGAGGGCATGCATTTGGAGAAGGAGGCCGCCCGTATCGAATTTGTGCTCCAGGAGAGCGAATTCGCGGTGGGGGGCAAAGGGGTGAAACCGATCCTGATCGAGCTCAAGGGCTATGATTTCGGGACCATGGAAGAGCTGGCGCAGCGGCTCAAGTCCCGGTTGTCCCGGATCCCCGGGGTCATTAATGCCCAGGATGACATCGGCGAGAAGTCCCCTGAGACCAAACTCGAGATCAACAAGAGGCGCGGAGCTTTGTACGGGATCTCAGCCATGGACGTCTCTTTGACCGCGAAGGCGGCGATCGAGGGAGTGATCGCGACGTTGTTCCGGGAGGCCGGACGGGAGATCGATGTACGCGTTCGCTTAAGAGAGAAGGACAGGGCGAACATCGGTAACCTCGGGAACCTGCTTCTTTATTCGCAGACACTGGATATCCATGTTCCCCTCAAAGAGATCGCCTCCGTCCAAAAAGGGGAAGGGCCCAGTGAGATCCGGCGCATGGATCAGGAGCGTACCGTGACCCTGTCGGCCGAGATCGACAAAAGTCGGCAGGACAAGGACGTCCTGGCCGACGTCCAGCGGTTTTTGGCGGGTCTTAAGGTCCCCGACGACATTCCTCACGACTTCCAGGTGAAATTGTCCGGAAAGGCGAAGGAGATCAAAGAGAACTTCGGCGGGGTCGTGTTCGCCTTCGCCCTTGCGGTCATGCTGGTTTACATGATCATGGCCGCGCAGTTCGAGTCCTTCCTCCAACCTTTCATCATCATGGTCACGGTGCCTTTGTCCTTTGGCGGTGCGATCGTCGCGTTGAAGATCACGGGGAATTCCTTGAATGTGATCTCGCTTTTGGGCCTCGTGCTCCTGGGAGGCGTGGTGGTCAGTAACGGGATCGTGCTGATGGAATACATCAACCAGCTTCGTTCCGAAGGGGTGGAAATGGTCACCGCGGTCTGGGAGGCCACCCGGACCAGAACGAGACCGGTGTTGATGTCCTCCACGACGACCATTATGGGGATGTTCCCCGTGGCCCTGGGGCTCGGGGAGGGAGCCGGATTGTTGTCCCCGCTGGCCGTCACGGCGATGGGGGGTCTTTTCTCCTCGACGGTGCTGACGTTGATCGTGCTGCCTTGTTTCTACATACTGGTCAATCGTTTCCTTGAGCGGTACCTCGGGCTTGTGGAGGAGGAAGAGGAGGATGGCTCGGGGAACGATGACGCGGACCGTTCCGCCTGACCATGGGACTCCCGAGTTTTTCCCTGCGGCGTCCGGTTTTTGTCGCGATCGTTTTCGCTGCGGTGATCGTGATCGGGATCATCTCCCTCTTCCGCTTAAAGGTCGAACTTTACCAGGGCCAAAGCCAAAGCATCATTAGTATCGTTGTGCGCGCCCGCGGCGGACTCCCGTCCGAGGACGTCGAAAAGATGATCACCAAGCCCATCGAAGAGGCGGTGGGGACGGTTTCCCGCATGAAGGGGCTGTACTCGAGCTCCCGCGAGGCGGAGTCGCGTGTGACGATGGAGTTCGAGACAGGGACGAACATGAAGTTCGCGGCCCTCGAAGTCCGCGAAAAATTCGCACGCGTCAAGCCCCTGCTGCCCAAAGAGATCGAAAAGCCGGTCATCGCGAACTATGACGACGCGCAGGCCGCGATCCTTGTCTTCGCTGTGACGTCCGACACCCTGTCCCCGGAAGAGATCCGCGAGATCGTGGACATCAAGCTCAAGCCGATCCTCAGCCGGGTGGATGGCGTGGCGAGCGTGGAGGTGTACGGGGGCCGTGAGCGAAAGATCCTGGTCGAAGTGGACCGCGACAAAATGGTTGCCTACAACATCTCGATCGAGCGGGTGATGGACGTTCTCGGGCAGAGCAACATCAACTTGCTGGCGGGGAATGTGGAGACCGGCAAATACGCTTTGGCCGTGCGCAGTATGGGATCGTTCCTGACGGTGGACGAGATCGGCGATATCGGGATCAAGGCGACCCGCCAGGGCTCCATCATTTCGCTGCGCGAGATCGCCACCGTGAAAGACTCTTACCTCGAGGCGAACGATCAGGCGCGATTGAATCTTGAGCAGAACGTGACGGTCTACGTCAAAAAAGCGAGTTTGGCCAACACGCTTGACGTGGCCAAGGACCTCAACCATGTCCTGGACTCCTTCGAAAAGGAAAGCGAACAAAGCCTCAAGATCGTGGTCGTGAACGATCGCGCCGAGATCATTGCGCGCGCCATCGGGGACGTCAAGGAAGCGCTGTTGATCGGGCTTTTTCTCACCATGGCGGTCATTTACGTGTTCATCCGGAACTGGGTGCTCGCGGCCATCATCCTGACCGTCATCCCGTGCTCGTTGATCGCGACGTTCATCTTCATGGCGGCCTTCAACATCAGCATTAACGTCATGACCCTCAGCGGCTTGGCGCTCGCGATCGGGATCCTGGTCGACACGGCGATCGTGATCATGGAGAACATCTTCTCGAAGAAAGAGCAGGGTTTTCCGGATTTTCAGGCCATCCGTGACGGCAGCGAAGAAGTTTGGCTTGCGCTGCTGGCATCCCTGCTGACGATGCTCGTCGTGTTCCTGCCGATCGTGTTCATCGATAAGTCCATCCAGCAGACCTACGGGGGATTTGCTTTCACGATCTCGGTCTCTCTGATCGCCTCTTTTTTCGCGGCGCTGATGCTCATTCCGATGCTGATCCGTCAGTTCGGACTCGAGGCCCTCAATACCCGGCGCGACAGTTCTTCCAGTGTTTTTATCGTGAAGGCGCGGGACAAGTATGTGGGGGCCATCCGTTGGTGCATACGGCGCCGTTGGGCGGTGATCCCCCTGGTCTTTGCGCTATCACTTTTGGCTGGCGTCGGGATCTTTTTAAAACCCGTTGACCTTCCGGCGACCTTCGAGGAGAACGAGTTCGCGATCATCACGTTCCCGCTCGCGGGCGCGCGCCTGGAATCGAACGATGAGGCCATGAAGAAGATCGAGGAGATCCTGACCAAGATCCCCGACGTGTCTCTCTTCTCCACCACGGTCAGCAAGGACGACCTCAAGT
>JAHQRI010000104.1 GCA_019052695.1 Candidatus Omnitrophota bacterium | reverse complement strand
TCGTCCGGTGTCATCATGAGCGTTACGACGGCACCGGGTATCCGGACCAGTTGGCAGGTGATGACATCCACGTGCTGGCCCAGATCATGTCGGTCGCGGACGCTTACGACGCGATGACCTCGCAGCGTCCCTACCGCCAAGCCTTGTCCCGGGAAGAGGCCATACAAGAATTACGCGACAACCGGAACGCACAATTCAATCCCGGGATCGCGGATGTTTTCATATCGATCTTAAAGGAAAAGGCGGATTGAAAAGGGACGGGGGCATGACCATGAAAAAAACGATCGGGTTTTGGATCATGGGATTTTTGGTTTGGCAGCAGGCCACGGGTCTCGGGGCCTTGTCGTTACAGGAGCTGCGACTTCCGAAAGATTTTTCCCCCTCGCTCTCGCCGCATGCGACCGTCCGTTCCGTCCGGGAGGACCCTGCTTATCCGGGGTTCCTGACGTTTGAGGTCACGTCGCCGCACGGGGATTATTCGGTCCAAGGACTTGAGGACCTTCGGCAGTGCCTCCGTGAGATCGATGTGATCGAAAAGCTCAACGCACAGGCCGAAGGGACCGGGGACGGGATCGTGGCGGGTGCCGGCGACTCTTTGAAGGAAACGGGGCGCGGGGCGAAGAATCTAGTGACCCATCCCGTGGATTCCGTCGCGGGGATCGGAAAAGGCATCGGAAAGATCGGGGGAAAGATCGGCGGATCTTTCCGGCAGAAGGAAGAGGGTGAAAAGGGGGATACCTATTTGAGCGGGGCCAAGAGGGAGCTGGCCAAACAACTCGGCGTGGACGTTTACAGCCGGAACCCGTACCTTCAGGCAAAATTGGACGCCATGGCTAAGGCCCGGCTCGGCGGCCGCGGGCTGGTGATAATCGCGCAGCTTCTGATCCCGGTGGGGCTCATTGCGTCCGTGGCACTGACGGTCAGCGGGATCAACGGCGCCGCGGACCAGGTCGTCAATGACAACGACCGGAGCGACCTTTATAAACTTAATGAAAAGGCCTTGATCCAATCGGGTTTCACTGAGGAAAAGGCGGTCGCGCTCTTGAACCATCCTTATTACACGCCCCGCGAATTGACGTACCTGAGGTTTTATTTCGAGAAATTCAAGGGTGTTCCCGGCAACCGGGCGCTCATGGACGCTGCCATCGCTGTTCCTTCGGGAGTCCCGGCTCAGAAGCTGCTTCATGAAATGCGGATCGCGGCGGACTCCATGAGCGGTCCCGCGAAGGTCACGGGGCTCCAGCGGGTCGAGGAGGGGATCGTGTTGGAAAAAGATAGCGCGGCGGTGCTCATTGTCGGCTATGATCACCTGGATGCGACGGGAATAGGCAAGAAGGTCGCGGACCGGGCCGCAGCCCTCCGGGCGGCGTCAGGAAAAAAAACGACGGGGGTGTGGGCCGCGGGCAACACGACAACGGATTTTTCAAATTTAATGATGACACAAGGTATCTCATCCCGGCGGATGTGTCTTTTCGATCAAGCCCAAGCTTTGTGAGACCGCGCGCCGGTTCAGTACGATCGTGCCCGGCCTTTGGAAACGGGCGCGAAAAATTAAAAAGAGGGTTATTTTCATGCACACTTTGATCGTTTACGCTCATCCCAATCCCGCGAGCTTTAATCACGCCATCCTGGAAACCGTTCTTGAAAGCTTGAAGCGGAAAACATGGGAGGTCAACGTCCGGGCCCTTTACTCCATGCGCTTCGACCCGGTCCTCTCCGGCAGCGAATTGGAGGCCCTGCGACAGGGGCGGGTGTCGGAGGATGTGGCGGTCGAACAAGACCACGTGCGCCGGGCAGACTTGCTGGTCTTCATCTATCCCATTTGGTGGGCGGGGATGCCTGCCGTTTTGCGCGGCTATATCGATCGCGTATTCAGCAAGGGGTTCGCCTATGATTACGGCCCGGAAGGCGGGCTTCTCAAAGGCAAAAAGGTCCTGATCTTCAACACCCTGGGGGCGCCGCTCGAGGCGTATGAGACCACCGGTATTTTCAAAAGCATGCAACAATTGACCGATCAAGAGACCTTCCGTTTCTGCGGGATGGAAGTGGTCGGGCACCACTATTTCGGGTCAGTGCCGACGGTGACACACGAAGAACGTCTGAAGATGCTCGCGCAGGTCGCCCGGACGGCCGACTTGCTTCCGGTTTGACCGCAACCCAAGAAAGGAAACACCCATGTTCACCGGTTCGTTCAAGATCGTCGAAAAAAAAGTCGTCATCCGTCTGCGGAGCCGCGTCTGCGACTCTTCCGAGGAATTGCTCCGCAGCGATCTCTGTTTTGAGATCATCAAACGGGCGGTCGCTTCGCTTCAGAAACGCCATTCCGTTCTCTTGAAGGTTTTCGGGGGCGGCGAGATCGATGAGGCCCGGGTCCGTCTTCTGGCCCAAACGCTGGAATTCCTCGAGAAGATGCCCCTTGAACTTGTCGGGAAGGTCGTTCCGGGCTCCGAATCCTTCCTTAAGGACAAGGACCTTCTCCATGAATTCGTCGAGTACCTCTACAATTTTTGGAGAAGCTTTGACCGTTTTATCGTGTGCGATTCGGAGGGGGACCGGCTGGACCAACGCCCCTTCCGCACGTTCAACGCGACGATCGAGGACCTGACGGGGCTCGTCCGTATGACCTACCGTGAGATCCAGGAGAACATCACCGGCACGCATCCGCGTATCTATCGACAGGTCGCGGCGGGCGCCGAAATGGCGGCGATCGCGCTGCCTCGCGAGCTGCCTTACGGTACCCCTCTTTATGAAAAGCTGAACGCGATCCCGGTGATCCGCCAGATCCTTTTCTATCCGCCGCTGGTGCTGAACCAGCTCAACAACAGGCGCGAAGGAAAATTCGAAAGGATCCATGAGAACCCGCTGGAGTGGCTCGAACCCGAGCGCGACGATTGGTTGTGTTATCCGGTCAAGGCGGGCGACCTGCTCATCCATGTCTATTTCAGCGAAAAGTTCTTCGAAATGGGACTCTCAATGGCAAACCTTTTCGAACTGGCCGGTGACGAGGATCTGAAAAGGAAGCCGGATGCCGTCTACCTTTACGGGGTCCCGGATGCGTGTTTTAAGGCGAAGGGTGTTTTCCCGACGGTCTTTTACGACGACGAAGGGCAGGACATCCTTGTCGGGGCGGTGCCGGCGCGCAACGAGTTCGGCTATTTCGGATACTTGAAGAAAATGATCCTGACCCTCCACAACATCAAGAAGATCAAGGCGGGCCGGCTCCCGTTCCACGGCGCGTTCATGAAGATCTATGTCAAAGGAAGCAAGCCCGCTACGCTGCTTTTGATCGGAGACACCGGAGCCGGGAAATCCGAGACGTTGGAAGCGATGCGGGGGTTCGGGACGGAATTGATCCAGGATGTTGTCGTGGTCGCCGACGATATGGGTTCGCTGGAGCTCCGGCCGGACGGGAGCGTGATCGGTTATGGGACCGAAACGGGCGCCTTTCTGCGGCTTGACGATCTGAAGCCCGGATACGCGCTGGGACAGATCGACCGTGCGATCATCATGAGCCCGTCGCAGACCAACGCGCGGATCGCGCTCCCGATCACGACCTTTGAAAATGTGGTCCGGGGTCACGACGTCGATTTCGTGCTTTACGCGAACAATTATGAGGATATCGACGAGGACCATCCGGTCGTAGAACGGTTCGGGACGGCGGAGGAGGCGCTCAAGATCTTCCGGAGCGGGGCGGTGATGAGCAAAGGCACCACGAAGACGACGGGGCTGGTCCATACGTATTTTTCCAACGTGTTCGGCCCGGTGCAATATCGGAACGAACATGATGTCCTCGCGAAAAAGTTCTTTGGAGCTTTTTTTGAAAGGGGTATATTCGTAGGACAGCTACGCACCCGCTTGGGTGTTCCCGGGTTTGAGAAGGCGGGGCCGGAGATGTCGGCGCAGGTCCTGTTGGAATTGATCAAGCAGGACGCGCGGCGCTAGGAACGGGGATCATCGATGGGAAAACCGGTCTGTATTTGTCTGCACGGGCATTTCTACCAGCCGCCGCGCGAGAACCCCTGGATCGAAGAGATCGAACAGCAGGACAGCGCGGCCCCTTTCCATGACTGGAACGAGCGCATTCACTACGAATGTTACCACCCGAACTCCCGCGCCCGCGCGCTCGACGGAAGGGGAAAGATCGTCGACATCGTTAATAATTTCGAGAGGACGAGCTTTAACTTCGGTCCGACCCTGTTGTCCTGGCTTCAAGCCAAACATCCCGACACTTACCAGAGCATTCTGGACGCGGACCGTCTGAGCCGCGAGGCCCACCACGGTCACGGGAGCGCGATCGCCCAGGTCTATAATCATATGATCATGCCACTCGCGAACCTGCGCGACAAGAAGACCCAGGTCCGCTGGGGGATCGAGGACTTCCGGCACCGCTTCGGACGTTTTCCGGAAAGCGTTTGGCTGCCGGAGACGGCCGTTAACGAGGAGACTTTGGAGGTCCTCGTCGCGGAGAAAGTCCAATTCATCATCCTCTCACCCTATCAGGCCCGGGCGGTCAGGTCCCTTGACGGCGGGGCGTGGGAGGAGGTCCTGGGGGGGCGCATCGACCCGCGCGAACCGTACCGTTATTTTCTCAAGAACAACCCGTCGCTCTCGATCGATATCTTTTTTTATGACGGGCCGATCTCCCGGGCCGTTGGGTTCGAAGGGATCCTCTTTGACGCGAAACACTTTATGGAACGGCTCGAAAGCGCGATCGTAGATTGGGGCGACCGTCCCCAACTCATCCACATTGCGACCGACGGGGAGACTTACGGTCATCACAAGGCCTATGGGGACCGTGTCTTGGCCTATCTGACCTACGTGGAAATCCCGCGCCGGGGCTACCGGCTGGTCAACTACGGCGAATACTTGGAAGAAAATCCGCCGCGCCGCGAAGTCCGGCTCATCGAAGGGGAGAACGATGAAGGCACGTCCTGGAGTTGCGCCCACGGGGTCGCCCGATGGAAGGATCATTGTGGCTGTCGCGGGGACGGGCCGGCCCATTGGACCCAGCACTGGCGTAAACCCCTGCGTTGGGCGCTCGATTGGCTTCGGGACGAGATGGCCCAGCTTTACGAGAAGGAAGGGGGAAAATACCTGAAGGACGTTTGGGTCGCGCGCGACGATTACATCCACGTGATCCTGGACCGCAGTGAGACCAATCTGCGGGCTTTTTTGGAACGCCAGGGGACCCGGGAACTTACCAAGCAGGAGGTCACGACCTGTCTCAAACTTTTGGAGATGCAGCGCTGTCTCATGCTCATGTACACGAGCTGCGGCTGGTTCTTTTCGGAACTGTCGGGGATCGAGACGGTGCAGATCCTCCAGTACGCCGCGCGCGCGATCTACCTGGCCAAGGACGTGTGCGGGATGAACTTTGAGCCGGCCTTTCTCGAACACTTGGCTCTCGCGAAAAGCAATCTCGAACAGTTCCGTGACGGCCAAGGGGTCTACGAGCGTTTCGTCAAGCCGGCCGTCGCGACGCTCCATCACGTCGTGAGCTACTATGCGATCGGGTCCATTTTTGATCATTTCTATGCCACGGACCCCAAGACCGACGTGATCAAGATCTTCAATTCGGACCTTCACGTGCTCCACCAGCGCAAGGAGTTTTTCGGCACGGTGACCATGAACTTCGGCCGCGTGCGGGTCGTTTCCCAGGAAGTGCTGGAAGAGCAGGACCTCATTTTCGTGGTGATCCAGATCGGGTTCTATGATTTCCGTTGTTCGGTGAAACCCTTTACCGCGGAAGAAGATTTTGACGCCCTTGAAAAAGGGCTGTTCGAAGCCCTTTACCAGCTGCCGATCCTGGACCTGTCCAAAAAGATTGACGCCACGTTCGGGGAGGCCTATTACGGACTTAAGGACCTCCGGCTCGGGGACCGCGCCAAGATCATCAGTATCCTGACCCATGAAACGATCACGAAGGTCAGTAACTTTTACGAGAACATCTATGAAGAGAACTTGCGCATGAACGAGATCTACCGTTCGATCAACGTGCCCATCCCGGTCGAGTTCCGCTACGCGGCCGAGCACACGCTGAGCAAACGTATGATGGAGGCGGTCCGGGAGTGGGGCGAGAAGGGGTTCTCCAGCAAACGCACCCTTTCCATTTTCCGGATCATGGACTCCTCGCGGGCCCTGGATGTGCGGATCAACAAGGAACCGTTGGCCCGTTATTTGAGCGACGAGCTTACCAAGGGGGTCCGGGAGTTCATCGCGCAGTTGGACCCTGAGATCCTGCAGCGGTTACTCGCGATCGTCCGGCTGGCTAAAAAGATCGATCTCTTCCTGGACAAACGGGAATGCCAAGATGATCTT
>JAHQRI010000103.1 GCA_019052695.1 Candidatus Omnitrophota bacterium | reverse complement strand
TCGATGTCCTGCGGGGGCTCCTTGAACGGGACCCGAACCAGGCTCTTGCTTACAACGTCCTGGGGCTTATTTATTTAAAACAGGGACAATCGATCGAAAGCGCGATCGGTTCTTTTGAACAAGCGGTGCGGATCGATCCCAAATACGCGGATGCTTATTTCAATCTGGCTTCGACTTACGCCGGTCAGGCCAATCGCCCACAACTGGCCGCAATGTATTTTAAGAAAACGCTGGAGGCCGATCCTGGTTATACCAAGGCCCATTTCGGCCTTGGATGGTTCAGTATGACCGCTAATGAGGACGCGGAAACGGCGGCCCACCATTTTCAAAAAGCGATAGAAAATTACCCCGATTTTGCCGAAGCCCATTACGGCCTTGGGTTGGCCTATGTTCAGATGGAAAAGGCACCGTTGGCCTTAGACCTTGTTTCCAAGTTGCGGGGCCTCAATCGGGAAGACCTTGCGAATTACCTGGAAACGGCGATCCGCGGAGAGAATCTCGGCGACCGCTTCACAGAAGAAGCCCCGCCCTCGGAAGAGAGCCCGGTCGCTGTTTCAAGGGAAAGTGAACGGAACGCTTCGGGACCCGGCCAGCAGACTTCGGATTTTCTCACTGATCTCTCCCACTGGGACGGGGGCTCCCTCGACAGTGCTTCCGGGAGCGGTCAAGACCCTTTTTTTTAAAACCCGCTTTCGGATCCTTTTCCGGTGTTTTTTCCGCTTTTTTGTTCCAGGGCTTGCAACCGCAGGTCCAGTTTTGCGATCGCCTGGGCAAGCGCTTCGGTACGGCTGTTCTGTTCGTTGATGTAGCGGGTGAGAAGAAGGCTGAATAACAACACAAAGATCAAAAGCAGGAAGAAGATGAAATTGCTTGGCAGGGCGAACCCCAAGGTGCTTGCGATCGCTCCCAACCAATCGTCCTTGATGCTGAAGAACAAGGCTAAAAAACTCGCCATAAGCCATGCGGCCGCGTATTTGAAAGACATTTTTTCACGACGGATGAGGTTCAAGACGTAAAGAAGGATCGCGCCGGTCATCAGTGCGGCAAAGGTTTTTGATGGCATAGAGGCCTCCTAAGATTTTTTTTTCAACAGATCGAGCAGAATGGCAAAAGTGACCTTGATCATATAATAGAGCGTGGCCAGATAGCGGATCGAGGAGCGCCCGCTTTGCCTTGTGCGCATCCTTACCGGGACCTCGCCGATCCGCATGCTGTGGCGTTTTGCGATCTTAATGGCTTCGGGCTCGGGGAAGTCTACGGGGTAATACCTCGCAAAGATCCCGTTCAGTGTTTTGCCCGTGGCGCGGAAACCCGAGGTAGGGTCGGTCAGGTAGAGCCCGGTCAGGAATCTGAGGAGTTGGCAGAAAAAACTTATGCCGATCCGTCGGGGTGCGGTAGACCGGAACGATGAAGCGTCCTGCTCGAGAAAACGGCTGCCGATACAAAGATCCAGTTTCTTCTCCAAAATGGGAACGATCAGTGAGCCGATAAAGGCCGGGTCGTGCTGGCCGTCCCCGTCGACTTGGACCGCGATGTCATAATCCCGTTCATGAGCGATCTGATAACCTGTCTGAACGGCGCCGCCAATGCCAAGATTGAAGGGGAGGTTCGCGACGGGCGCACCGGCCTCACGGGCTTCTTCGGCCGTTCCATCGCTTGATCCGTCATTGATCACGACACAGTCGGCATGGGGACAAGCCGCCTGGATCTCTTCCAGGAGCCTCCGAATGGAACCGGCCTCGTTGAATGCGGGGATGATGATCAGAATTTTAGGGTTCATAATCAATTCATTCTCGTCTATTATGCTCTAATCCATTGAGAACACAAAGGTTTTTAGGTCAAACGGTCTAGGACGATATGCGCGCCAGGCGTTCTTTGGTTCCGCTTTTAAAGTTTCTTGGAGTGTTCATCACCATCGGGCTTTTAAGCCTGTATTTCCGCACTTACGGGGTCCATGGGGGCCCCCTTCTTTCTTTCCGGTCCTCTCATTCCATTGCCCGTGACCTTGTGGGGCGGGCGATGAGGACCCAGATCCAGAACGCCATCGAAAAGAGCGAACCCCGGATCTCGCCCCAGGAGCGGGAAAGACTCGCATCGGTTCAGGCAGAACGATTAAAGCTTGAGAACAAGGAATCCTACGAGCAGGCGGTTCTTAATACCGCCCGGGATATTGAAAAAAGGCGACACGCCAGGCCGCGTTATCTTCTGGAGGCCGACCCTTATCACTACCTCCACCAGACCGAACGTTTGCTTGAAGGGGACCGCACGGCGAGGGTCAGGAAAGCCGGGCAATGTTTTTACCCCCTGATGCGGGCCCCGCACGGTTATTGGGGGCCCTGTTCAGTCCATCCCTACGTCGGTCTCGGAGGGTATAGGATCATTCACGCCATCGATCCGAGTTTTTCTTTGCTTGAAGCAGTAGCCTATGTGCCGCTTATTTTAACCTTACTGGTCCTTTTGCTTTTCGGAGGGCTCGGGCGGGTCCTCCATTTTCCTCTACCTGCGCATGCCGTCGGAATGATGACCCTGGCGTTATCCCCGATCTACATCCAAAGAAGCGCGCTTGGATGGTTCGATACTGATCCTTACAACTATCTTTTTCCGATCGCGATACTCATATTCGTTTTTGGAGGAATGCGGGAGCGCAAAAAGGAATTCGGAGGCGCCTTAGGGGCTGCTTTTTTTACGGGTGCCTACGCGCTTTTTTGGACGGGGTGGCCCTTCATGATGGTCCTTATTCCGGGATGCTTGATGGCGAGCGCGTTCTTTATACGGTGGGTCACCGACCGGCGTTGTCCCGAGAATGTGCCGCGGGTACGACTCTTTGTGGGTACTTACCTTGCCGCCACGCTTTTGTTCCTCGCTTTTTTTCTAACGCCGGCCGGGCTGGTCCGTTCGTTGCAGATGGGCTGGAGTATTTTAAATAAGTTCGCCTTGGCGGAATGGGACATCTGGCCGAACGTTTTTTTGACCGTTGGGGAAGCCAGCGGCATCGGTCTTAAAAAATTGATCTTTCTAACGGGGAATTATTTCACGTTCGCGTTGGCCTTGGCAGGACTGCTTCTGGAGGGGGAGCGGGTTTTCAGGCGAGGGAACGCTTCCGACCGTTTTCGATACGTTTTCTTGATATTATTCAGCGTTCCCGTCTTCCTGATGTCCCTTAAAACAGAACGTTTTTCGGTCTTGTTCGTGCTTCCGCTCGCCATCTTTGCGGGTTACGGCGTCACGGGGATTTTGGAGGCGTTCAGGGGTCTTGAACGCCTGAAGGAACTGCTCCCTTTTTTTGCCGGAGAGGCCCTGCGCAGAAGAACGGCCCTAACGCTGATCTTTCTTTTCTTTGTTCCCCCCATTTTCCTTTTGGCACATGTGGTGTCCGTGGGGATCCAGCCGATCATGGACGACGTTTGGAACGACGCTTTGCTGGAACTGCGGGCTAAGACGCCCGAGAACGCCATTGTCAATAGCTGGTGGCCGCCCGGATACTTCGTGACGGGGGTCGCCCAACGTGCGGTCATTGCCGACGGGGGGACCCAGCATTTTCGTGAGACGTATTGGATGTCCCGCGCTTTGATGGCGGAGGATGAGCTCGAAGCCGCGGGCATCATCCGTATGCTGGACCTAAGCGGAGGCGAGGCTTTAGAGCAGTTGCTCGACCAGGGCATGGAGGTCGCGGACGCGGTCGATTTGATCCTAAAAATAGTGCCGCGGGGGCGTCAGGCAGCGTTCGAGGTTTTGCCGGTCTCCATGAGCGCGGAACAAAAGAACGCCTTGCTTGAGAAAACGCACGGGCAAGGCGGGGTGCCACCGGCTTATCTTTTGATCTACAACGATCTCATCGAGCAGAATCTGGCCGTCAGTGTTATGGCCCGGTGGGATTTCAGGAAGGCAAAGGCCCTGGGAGAAAAAAAACGACGCCGGTCCGCGGGACTTTTAGGGATCTTAGGACAGGATGCGGGGGGCAGTTATGTGCGCGAGCTTCTAAGTGTTTCGGGCCCCCTGTTGAAGTACACTGCGGCTGCCCCTATGGTGGGACGGAGCGGGGACCAATTGACCTTCAAAAACGGTGTTCGGGTCGACCTCGCGACCCAAGAGGCCTGGGTGGATCTCCCTCCGGGAGGCCAGCCGGTAAGACCGAGCCATTTCTTCTACGTGCGACAGGGAAATCTGGTCGAGAAGGCCTATCATGACGGGGGGGTGAATACGGCGGTCCTTCACTTCAAGGATGCGGGGAATGATTACGCGGTGCTTGCCGATGTCCGGCTGGTCCGTTCACTGCTTTTCAGACTCTATTATCTCAAGGGGCAAGGGCTAACATTGTTTAAGCCGCTCGTGGAGAAAGGATCCTTCTCGGGAGGAACGGTGGTCCAGGTCTTTGAACTGGAGCGTCAAAACTTACCATAGTCTAAAGCCCCGGGACGCGCCGAGGTTAAACAATGCCTCGCCCAGGTCGATAACATAACCGTCACAGAACGGAGGCTCTTGGTGGAAAAAAGGAAGGTGATCTTTCTGACGCTTTGCGTGGGAGGGGGCATCCTTTTTTCAGGAGGTGCCTTTGCGGCGGATGTCTCAAGCGAGGACCAGGGTGTCCGGCGGTTGGGGGTTACGTGGAACATTGCTGAAGACCGCCGGATCGAAAATGATGGGGGACTCTACCAGCCGGAGGGATTGGACAAGTACATGAAAAGACTGGTCGATGGGCTTTCGGCGAGGATCGATCGGCTTGCCCAGGAGAACCAAGCGCTTGAGGGAAAGATCGATCAACTCATCCGGCAGACCGAAATGATAGAAAAAAAGATCGAAAAGACCCCCGCGCAGCCCGCAGGGGCCATCCCGCTTCCGGAACGTCCCGGGACCGGCCCATGAGCCAGCCGCTTGTTTCGGTCATTGTCCTCAATTGGAACGGCAAGGACGTTATTTTCGAGTGTTTGGACTCCCTGCTCCGGCAAACGTATGAATCCGTGGAGATCATTCTGGTCGATAACGGGTCCACTGACGGCTCCCTTGAGCTCATCCAGGAACGTTACGACGCGTCCCTGAAGATCATCGTCAACCCGACCAACGTGGGCTTTGCCGAAGGGTGCAACGTCGGGATTCGGGCATCCCGGGGGGAGTTGATCGCCCTGGTCAACAGTGATGCGACGTTGGAGGGGTCTTGGATTGAGGAAATGGTGAAGGGAATGCATGACCCGTCCGTCGGGATGTGTGCTTCCAAGATCTACTATTACGGCAAACCGGGATTGATCGAGAATACGGGGCAGACCATCACGCGGGACGGCTTGGGACGGACGAGGGGGCGTTTAGAACGTGACGAGGGACAGTATGACAGCAACGCGGAGGTGTTTTGTCCGAGCGGATGTGCCGGTCTTTACCGGAAGGAGATGCTGGAAAAGATCGGGTTGTTTGACGGTCTTTTTTTTGCGTACGCTGACGATATTGATGTCGGTTTGCGCGGAAGGCTCTTAGGCTACCGTTGTCAGTACATGCCGGGGGCGATCGCCTTCCATAAACTATCAGCGTCTTTCGGCCTGCTCTCGTCCTTCAAGGCCTATCTGGTGGAGCGGAACCGTCTTTGGGTCCTGATCAAGTGTTTTCCCCTCGGACACCTGCTCCGGGCACCCGGATATACGTTGACCCGTTATTTTTATCATTTTTATGGGATCTTCCGGCGCCAGGGTCCCGCCGCCCAATTCCTGAAGAAAGCTTCCTTTTTCAGCTTGGTTTGGGTCGCTGTCAAAGTGTATTTGTCGACCCTTTGGCACTTGCCTTACCTCTTGAAAGAACGCGGCCGTATCCGCCGCCTGCGGCAGGTTCCGTCCCGGGAGTTCGAACAGTGGCTTACGCGTTTCGGCATGACCTCCAAGGAAGCCGCCCTTAAAGAACTTTCGTTTTGATCGGGGAGGTTCCATGAAGCGGTCACGCTGTCTCAGGTCTACAAAGGGAAGCCTTCTGATCTTTGTCTTTTTTATCCTCGTTTTCAGCGGGATCTTCAGCCTGTCTTTGGGATATATGGTCCGCCAGAAAATCAATGTGGTGTCCCGCCTCGAAACGCGCCAGAAGCTCAGGCTACTCGGAGAAGCGGCGGTCCAAAAAGCGGTCCATGTCCTCCTTGATTATTTTCAAAAAAGTACACTGCAAGGTGAATTCCTGAACCAGCCGTGGAGCCGCAACGAAGAGGAGTTCCGGGAGGTCAAAGTGGGGACCGGGGAATTTACGGTCTCTTACACCTCGGCAACGTCCTCGGGGGCGGGGCGAGAGCCCGAGATCGTCTACGGTCTCGTGGATGAGGAACGAAAGATCAACCTGAACATCGTCCAGTCCCGCGAAGTCCTGCGACGGCTTTTTCAGGGATGCGGAAAATTGAGCCGTGATGAAGCGGGGGGGATGGTCGATTCGCTGATCGATTGGCGGGACGAAGACGACGACACCTCTCTCTCCGGAGCCGAAAGCGGCCATTACAAGGGGCTGAACCCTCCGTATGCCCCAAGGAACGAGGGGCTCAGGACCCTGCGGGAACTGTTTTATCTTAAGGGAATGACCCAGGAACTTTACGAAAGGGTCTTGCCGTACGTTACGTTGGAAAGTTCGGGCCTTGTTAACGTGAACACGG
>JAHQRI010000102.1 GCA_019052695.1 Candidatus Omnitrophota bacterium | reverse complement strand
GCCGATGACAGCACCACCTGGTCGGCCGAGGTCGCGTTGGACCTCGGAGCCAATGAGTTCTCTGTCACCGCCACTATCGGCGATCTTGTAAGCGATCCGCTTCTTGTGACGGTCGAACGGCTTGAACCGGTCGCGAAACCGACCGTCGAGCAGGTCGCTCCGACGCTTTTGGAGAAAGCCACGCTCACCGGCACCAAGCCGGCGGGTTCGGCCATCTACATCGACGGAGTCGAAGTCGTCCCGGCCGATGACAGCACCACCTGGTCGGCCGAGGTCGCTTTGGATCTCGGAGCCAATGAATTTTCAGTCACCGCCAAGATCGGCGATCTCGTAAGCGATCCGCTGCTTGTAACGGTCGAACGGCTTGAACCGGTCGCGAAACCGACCGTCGAGCAGGTCGCTCCGACACTTTTGGAGAAAGCCACGCTCACCGGCACCAAGCCGGCGGGTTCGGCCATCTACATCGACGGTGTCGAAGTCGTCCCCGCCGATGACAGCACCACCTGGTCGGCCGAGGTCGCGTTGGATCTCGGAGCCAATGAATTTTCAGTCACCGCCAAGATCGGTGATCTCGTCAGCGATCCGTTGCTTGTGACGGTCGAACGCTTCCAGCTACCGGCGTCCCCCGTTTTGAACGAGGTCCCGGCCGAAACGCACGAAAGTCCCATTACCATCAGCGGGACCAAGCCCGAGGGCACCGCTATTTATCTCAACGGGGAGGAACTCGTCCCCGCGGATGGCAGCGCCACTTGGTCATCTCCCGTAAACCTGGAGATGGGAGATAACACGCTTTCCTTCACCGCCAAGGATGCCGGCGGTCTGGAGAGCGTTCCCGCTACGGCCACCGTTCGTTACACGCATGATTTCCTGGCGTATGGCGACGCCCGGGTCGACACGGGAACTTCGCTTTTAGGAGGCACTAGCGGCTATTTCGACGGGGCGAATTCGTACCTGACCTTCGCGGAAAGCCAGGATTGGGCCATCGGGTCCGGGGATTTCACGATCGAGGCCAATCTTAACATGACAGAACTCACGAACAATTATTACACGGTCGCGGGCGTTTGGGACGCATTGCCAAATGAACGGTCATGGATTTTGCTTGTCGAGCCGACCTCCAATCAGGTCAGTTTCTGGTATACGGACGATGGGATGTATGCGACTTCTAAAGAGGCCGCCTTTACGTACACGTTTAGCACCGATACCTGGTACCATCTCGCGGTGGTCCGCAGCGGGGAGAATCTTCTCTGCTTCGTGAATGGCGAGTTGATCGGCACCCAGAATATCGGGAACATTGAATTCTACGCCCCGAACGCCCTCTCCCCGACGCCGCTTTCGATCGGCGCCCAGGAGACCATAAAAACATCCACGGTTCCCGAAGCAGTCCGGTTTTTTTCGGGTTATATGGACGAGTTCAGGATATCAAGCGTCGCGCGATACACGGAAAATTTCACGCCGTCCACGGAAGAGTACGTCCGGGACGATGACACGATTCTGCTGCTTCCGTTCACGCCTGAGGAATACCAACAGCTCACTGAGGTCCCCGCTCTTTAACCGGACCTCAGAAAGTCGAGGGAGTCACACGACCGCGGGGCGGCCTAAACCGGCTGCCCCGCGGTTTCTTTTAAACCGGCATTATTTTCGCTCGGGACTCATCCCCGCTTAAAAAAGCTTCGGAATCCAGCTCGCGCTCTTCGCTATCCTTCCCTTTTAGAATCAAGCGCTGGGTCCAAGCGTAATCGTAAAGTTCGCGATCCAGTTCCGTCAGCATCCCGATCAACGTCATGGCTTTCCGGGATACCTCCGATGCGCGGGGTCTGTCCGGAGTTCTATTGAACCTTGTCTCCCCTTGATCGGATAGTCCCATACCGGAAAAAACGATCTTCCGGTCTTCTTCGAAAGTTTCCGCAAAACCTACGTGCGAAAATTCCCTCAAATGGTCCTTGGCGAGGGCCAGCAATGCGGCCGGTTCGAAATCGCTGACACGGAGATTGCGCAAGTTGGAATACCCGCACGCCAACTGCCACGTTTGGTTGTTCCAAAGCCGCTCGGCCAGCATGGGGTCCTCGAGCCCTTTCGCCAGGAATTCCTCGAAACCGTTCTCGCGGGCCAATCGGTTGACCGGGAACGGGTTCGCCGAAGTGCGGCAGTAATAGTAATAAGAAATGATCCGTTCGGCCGGGTCTCTGAGAAAAGTGAAAGAATACCTGTCTTTCATGAAAGAGGAGGCGAAATCAAACCCGAAATGCCCGGAGACAAAAGCGATGTCCCGGAACGCCTCCGGTCTCTTCCCCGCGTGGTCCCCGTGCGTGATGATGCTCGGGTGGTAATAGGGGCGGACGAGCTCTGTGATCGAAGTCCCCGCGCATTTTTGGATGTGAAGAAAAACGACAGGACGCAACGGAACCCGAAGGCATCGTGGAACGGCCCTGGAAGGGGCAGAGCCGTCCTTTATCTGCCGCACCCACTTCCTAAACCGCTCAAACACTTCCGCTCTCCTGCAAAAGACCCTCCCCGATCCCGTCCAGGCCGCCTGAGGCCTCGCTCACGGCCCTTTTCAGGGCCCGGAGGTAACGGTAGCCATTCTTTTCGTCCGGCTCCAGGTAAGCCGCCTCGGCCCATTCGTTCCAGGCGTTCAGGAAAATGTAATCCTCGGGCAGCTGCCTTGTCTTCATCGTGCCGACAAGACGCCTCATCCAATATTCGAACCGTTCGGGAGAGGCCCCTCGGAACACCTGGGCCCGGTTCTTGTACCGGGCTGTATTGTCCCAATCCACGAATCCTCCCGGATAAGTCGTGATGCCGGGTTCGGGCCTTATGTTGACCGCCTCCGACCAGACCTGCTCGTAGTCATGGAAAATAAGCTTGGGGAAAAGGCGGTCTTTCAGGGCATTCAGGCGTAATTTTACGGAACGAGGAACAAGTGTCCGAAGCTTTTCACGGAAACGGCCCGCCGGTCTTTCGTCCGTTTGTTTCTGAAAGTAGAACGCCTCGAAAGGGTTGAACTGAAAAACAGCGTCAAAAGAGCGCAGAATGTTCCGGTCATGGTAGCGGTATTGTTTCTGCGCGATAAAATAGAGCCCCTTGAGACCGCGGCGCCGTGCCTCTTCCCTCCAATAATCGAGCATGGCATCAATGTTGAGGATATGATGGGGCCGGTAAATGATGAATACCGGGCGGCCGTCGACACAGATCGCCCGTTCATCCGTCCACGCACGGATCAGATAATCAAAATGCCGCTTCCATCTGCCTTTTTCGGGGATATGTGTCTGGCGGACTAAAATGTGATGGTCCTGCCCGTCCCATTTGCGCGACCACGTCTCGTTGGCCCAGGAAAGACAGAACGGAAAGTCGATGCTTTTGTCGTCGAGCATCAGGTCCGTCGGTTCGTTCAGAAGCTGTTTCCCCTCGAACCAGTAATGATAATGGCAAAAACCGTGCACCCCGTATGCCCGCGCAAGGTCCGTCTGCCATCGCAGCGTGGCCGGGTCGGACTGATCGTAATAACGGCCGTCCAAAGGCACCCGCGGCTGCTCGTGCCCGTCGAATTGAGGCCTGGCCTTTCTGACATTGACCCAGTCCGTGAACCCCTTGCCCCACCAGCGGTCGTTCTCCGGGATCGTGTGAAATTGGGGAAAATACATCGCAATGATCTTAGCCATGGCTTTTTTCTCCCCCGAGAGACTGTGTCGCTACAGGGACCCCGGCCGTGCCGCAAAAAAAAGACCTCTTCGCGCGGGACAATTGATCCCAGACTTTTTTGCCGGCGTTTTTCCCCAGAATTTTCGCCAGGAAATCTTTAGATCGGGATCTCGCGGTCTCGAAGCCGCGGGGCCCCGTAAGGACCACCGTATGGGCGGACGAAGTCACCGAAAGGGCCCTCAGTTGAAGGCCGGAGCCAGGCATCGCAGAAGGCCTGGCCTTGACGACCACTTGATACACTTCTGAAAATGTATTGAGCCGAACGGCCGACTTGAACTGTCCGGGAAGGGCGTCCCATAACGCGGCGAATTGGACATCGTCTTCAGGGCGCAGGAGGACCAGCATCGCTTCGACGATCTCATAGCCCGCGCTTTCGAACAGGGCCTGCATGTTCTTCAGTCCGAAATGACGGATGTGGGTCCTGTCCAGCAACCCCCAATCCCCGTACCTGAAATCCTCGTGAAAAAGACAGGCATGAACGGAAGCGTGCCCGGCGTGCGGCAGGGACGCCACCACGCAGCCATTGCTTGCGAGTAAAGGCTTGACGCTCCGCAACACGGCTTCCGGCTCGACCAAATGCTCCAGGACGTCCGCGATGACGACAACCTCGAAGGGATCATCGCCGCGTAGCGATGCCACCCATGAGGGATCGCCCAGATCCGCTTCAACGACCTTTTCGCAGTGCTCGCGCAGAATGGGAATGGCCGAGGGGTCCTTTTCCAGCCCGACAACACGGCACCCCTGCTCGCGCAGGACCTTGGCAACGGCACCGGGTCCCGCGCCGAGATCCAGGACCCTTTTCCCCCTCCCCGTCATTTTCACAACGGTCGCCTGGGCGGACGGGACCTCCAGGTCCACGTCAACTTCATACCGGTGTCTTTCTGAACACATGATTTTTATTCCCCGGACCCATTCGGTTCGTTCAGAGGTTTCCGCCAAAATACACCGACACCGTCGATCTCCTCCAATTTGGGCGCGATGCGCCGCGTCGCGCAAAAATCGGCGACCGCCTTCCGGCAGGAAGGCACGACGTGATAATCATCAACGATCACATAACCGCCAGGAGACAATTTGTCATACAACGCCTTCAGAGCATCCATGGTGGACTCGTACATGTCACCGTCCAGCCGCAAAAGGGCCAGTTTTTCCACCGGCGCAGCGGGCAAGGTGTCCCGGAACCAGCCCTTCAGGAAAACGACTTGATCGTCCAAAAGACCGTACCGCTTGAAATTATCCCGGACCTCTTCCAGAGAGACAGAAAGTTCTTGCTGTTCGTGGAATTTGCTTTCAGCGTCTTCCGGATAATTCTTGGTATCAGGCTCCGGAAGCCCCTCGAACGAGTCCGCGGCCCACACCCGGCGGTCCGTAACCCGGTACGCCCTGAGAACCGCGCGCATGTAGATTACCGCCCCGCCCCGCCAGACCCCAGTCTCCATAAGATCGCCCTCGATATGGTTCCCGAGTACGGATTCGACCAGCGAGCGCAAGTTGTCCATCCTCTTGGTCCCGATCATGGTGAGGGCCGTCGACGGCCAATCCCACCCATATTGCCTCACTTCCGGGTCGAAGGATCTTTGAGAAAGAGGCGGGTCGTTATACAAAGTGCCGGTCAGACTGTCTCGGACAGCCGTCAAATAAAGATCGATCAGATCCGATCTTAAAGCCGCCATCTGTTCTCTTTCCAGGTCCCATTTTTTAGGAACGCGGCCGCTCAAAGAAAGTTTTTCAAAAATGCTTCTGATTGTTTTTTCCATAGGTATGAGTCTTTTCGTATTTTAGGCCCAGGGTACCTGGGCTTCCGCATCAATAATCTGTAATTTTAACAAGTTTCGTCACACCGCTGCTTTTTTTCTGAATGGAACCGGACGGCGTGCTGGCATAGTTCGCTGTCCAGAAGCGTCAGGTCTTGCAACATTTCACGAGCGGCCGGTGAAAGGTCCTCCCGCCGGGGCCGGTCGGGGGTGACGTTGCTGGGTTTGACCGTCACCCCATCTTTCAGCCCAAGATCCGCCGCGATGAGCGCCGCATCCTCCGCGAGCGCCTCTGTCGTTCCGACCCTGGAGAAAGCTGCCAAATGCTCTTGGGCCAGTTCCAGCAACGTGTCCTCCCCGAAATCGTCATGACACCGTCCCTTGGGATCTTCATAGCCGCAGGCGAGCTGCCACGTCTGGTTGTTCCAAATGTAATCTTTTACGAGCTTATCCGTGAATCCCGCGTTAAGAAACTCTTCAAAACTCATAGTATGAGCTCTTTGATAGATCTCATATTCCTGCGGGTCCCTTTTCCTGCAAAAATAATAAAGCGAGATGATCCGCTCAACCGGATCGCGCAGGACCGTGAACGAATACCGGTCCTTGATGAGGTCCTCAAAGTAACTGTAACCTACGTGGCCCGAAACAAAATCCGTACCCCAAAACTCCGCGGACGGACGCCCCCAGCAATCCCCGTGGCTGCAGAGACTGCCGTAATAAGGGCGGAGACCGCCGATGATCGAAGTCCCGCCTGTCTTCTGAATATGCAGGAAAACAGCTTGCCTAAGCCCCATCGCGGTCGAAGTGACCGCGCCGGATTTTCTTTCGTCCTGAAAGGTCATTTTGTTCATGCGGGGACAGGGTCCTCAGCGTTCAGGAATATCTTTTTTATTCCTTTCTTCTCCATTCTAAGAACAGAATCAAAAGAAGCTACGGCTTCCTGTCTGTGGCTCACAACAAGCAAAGTCTTCCCTTTGAGAAATGAAAAAATTCGTTCCATCACAACCTCTTCGGTCCCAAGATCGACGGCGTTCAGGGGTTCGTCAAGGATGTAGAGGTCCGCGTTCCGCAAAAGGGCCCGCCCCAAAGCCAGGCGCTGCTTTTCCCCGCCGGAAAGATGGACGCCCTGTTTCCCGATGAGAAGATCGCCCCGGCTCCTGTACGTACTCACAAAACGGTCCAGCCCCAGTTTTTCAAGCATCCCGATGATCTCTTCGTCCGGAACTTCACGGTTTGCCCCGTAGGTCAGATTTTCTCTGAGCGACTCCCCCATCAGATAGGCCTGCTGGCCCACGAAAGCGACACGCTCCATCAAAGACGCGATCTTGAATTCCCGTATATCCGTCCCGTCCCAAAAAATAGTCCCCGGCGGACAGTCATAGAGG
>JAHQRI010000101.1 GCA_019052695.1 Candidatus Omnitrophota bacterium | reverse complement strand
AGTAGTTATAGAGGATCTGGCCGATCTCGGCGTCGTTCTTTTTTTCTATGCGCTCGACCAGAACGTTTTCGATCGCGAGCTTGCCTTGGGGACCCCGGGCAAAGCCGACCTTGAGGAATTCCGCGCTGAGAGAAACCACCAGGGTCACGGGAGCTGCTGTGAATTTTGAAAAAAACCTTACCCCTCCTGCCTTCCCCTTTTTTTTCACAAGGCTCATAGGTCCCTTTGCACCCTCACACGGGCTCAGCTCACCCCGGCGGGAGCTTCGATGATCCGTGATATTTTACGGCCGCCGATCCCGCGGGGTTCAATTGTAACCTTAACCGTCCCGGGAAAACAATTTTTATTCCACCCGTACTTCCACCGATACGCTTTTGCCAACGTGTCGTACACGTAATAGGTCACTTCAAAGGAGCGAACATCTTCCAGGACGGGAACCGCAGGACGTCCGGGGACTTTGGGGGACATCACATCCTCAAAACTGAACCGCCGCAAGGTCACGGCATTTTTTTTAGCGTCGAACCCATACCGCAGGTAGACCGGCTGGACCCGCGGACCTTTCCCCGTCGTGTTCCGCCGTTCCCACCCGAGGGTGGCAAAAGTAAAACTGGACCGATCCCCTTGAAAACCCCATCGGGGGTCCTGAAATTCATTCCGGAATTCGTGGGTCAATTGATCCAGGAACAATCCGACCTTCCACTCAGCCCGGGTCTTGACGGCCCGATTCCAAAGACGCATAGCCTGGGCGAACGTCGTATAAATCGCCGCCCCCAGCGTCACTGTGATCGTCAGGGTGATGATCAACTCGATCAAACTAAATCCGCGACGGGTCTTTCGCATCTTTTTCATGGAGCGCCCTCAGGTAAAAAAAACGCGGGAGCGAATGCCGGATCCCTTTGCTCTCCCAGGATACCTTCGCGTAGGCTTCCCAGAGCCCTTCTTCGGCGGCACCCGATCGAACGACCAGGTCGTAGTTGTAGGTGCGGTCCTTCCCGAGAAGGACCGAGCGCTGCTGGATCGGCCCGAGCGTTTTCGGTTTTTCGACCGCCTCCCTTTTGATCTCCCAAACCTTCTGCTGGAGAAGCTCTTCGGCCTGGTCCCAGTTCTCGATCAAGCTCATGGCCGCGAAAGAGTTTAATAAGGTTTTTTGAACGGCAACGACTCCCACCGTCAAGATCACGATGCTCAGGATGACTTCAATGAAGGTGACCCCTCGGGGAACCCCTCGAACCCTGGGACAAATCACGGATCGGTCTTTGCGCAAGGACCTCGGCGCCATATGCTTATTGGCCCAATGTTTCAGAGACCCAGTTCACCACGTCATCCTTGAGCACCTCGGGATTGGGATCCTTACCAAGCGAAAATAGATCATAGTCGTGCGGCCGGTGCGGGCCGGGCGATTGGTACTGGTAAGGGCGTCCCCACGGGTCCACGGGCTGTTTTTCAAGATAGGGCCCGTTCCAATTTTCGGCCAAAGGGGGCGTCGTCGGCCGTTGGAGCAAAGCGCCGAGCCCCTGGTTTGTCGAAGGGAAAAATCCGTTATCAAGTTCATAGAGCTTGAGCGCCGTGGGGATATTCACCTCAATGTCCGCTTTGGCGGCCGCCTGGCGGGCCTGGTCCGATCGCCCCGTCAAACGAGGCACGACCATGGCGGAAAGCGTGGCAATGATGATCACCACCAGGATGATCTCGATCAGGGAAAAACCTTCGTGCGCAGAAATCTTCATGTTTTTTTTCATCGTATCCTCACAGGTTAATAGACGATCGCATCAATACTGAAAACGGGCATCAAGATCGCGGTCGCGATAAGCCCCAGGAGAAGCCCCACGCCTAGGATCGTGATCGGTTCCACCAGTTGCGTGATCACCCGCGTGCCTTCCTCGACCTCTAGTTCATACCAGTCCGCGATGTCCGCGAAAGACTGTTCCAGGCGGCCCGTTTCTTCGCCGATCAGGATCAAATGAACCGCAAACAAAGGAAAATGCCCCGAAAGCTTGAGCGCTCCGCTCAAGGTTTCTCCTTGTTCAACGCGAAGGGCGGCCTGGGAAAGATCTTTTTTCATGGCATCATTGGAAACGACCGGGATCGCGATGCGCAGTGCCTTCAGAAGCGGAAATCCGCCCTTCAAAAGCATCTCCATCGAACGTGTCAGCATGGCGAATTGGGCCATAAAGAACATCTTGCCGATCAATGGAAGGTCCATGATCCAGCGGTCAAAAGCTTCCTTCGGCTCCCCTGCGCGGAACCGTCTCCGTAGGAGCACGAACAAAAACCAAAGAAGGGCCCCTGCGATCAGACCGTACTTTTGAACACCCCCGCTGACCGCCAGAAGCACCCGCGTCGGCAAAGGAAGGCTTCGACCGAAGTCCGCAAAAAGTTTTGAGAATTGAGGGACAACATACGTCAAAAGAAATACCAACGCCACGGTCCCCAGGCTTACCACCAGAAGCGGATAGATCAGGGCATTGCGTACCTTTTGCTGCACCCGGGTGCGCCGTTCCTGGCCGTCGGCCAACCGCGCCAGGGATTCTTCCAAATGTCCCGTGTTCTCTCCCAATTCGATCACGGCGATCGTGAACGGATCGAAGACCTTGTGATCACGCAAGGCCCCCGCCAGGGATTTCCCCTTCCGCACTTCATTCTTAACCGATTCCAGGATCTCCCGGAGCCGCAGCTGTTCCGTCTGCTCGGCGGCCACCGTTAACGCGGCAAGCAGCGGAATACCTGACCTCACCATCCGCCCGAGTTGCCGGTAGAAAACGGTCAACGAGCGGTCGCTGACCTTCTGGGGGATCCCCGCCAGACCTCCCCACTTCGCCTCTTTTTCGCGGGTCACCACCTCGATCAACTCCACCGGGATCAGTCCCATTTCATTGATCCGGTCGAGGGCCGCGTCCCGCGTCGAAGCGGTCAAAATACCCTTGATCAGCTCGGTCCCTTTTTTGGCTTCATATTTAAATTGCATCGTCTGGGGCCCGGTGGGTTTGACAGAACCGTTCAAGGCGCGTGCGGTCCACACTATCGATGGCCAGAAAAAGCGTCGCCACGGACAAGAGCCGATCGGCTTTCACGAGAGGCACCTTGACCTGTTGGGAGCGTACGATCCGGAGAACTTTCACAACACATTCGACGGGATTATCCTGGTCCGGAAGATGGATCAAAAAATCTAGGATCTCCCCGCCCTCCAGGGTCTCGCCGATCGTCAACGCGGTCGACCCCGTGATCTCCGGGGACAATTTTTGGTCATAGATCTTAAAAAGGACCCCGCCCGCGCTCAGGTTCTCCGTGAATCCTTCAAAATCGAACGTGGCGAGCTTGTCTTTCAGCTTCTGGATCTTCGCCGAGGACCCCTTGTAGTGGACCAAACGGTAAAAGACCGGAAGATGACATGTGATCCGTTTGTATTTCCGCAGATTGATAAAATCCTTCTCCGAAGTTCCGCTCGTTTCCGGGATCGCTCCCGACCTCCCCCCGCTCGGTCCCGCGTCATCGTCGTACCGGGCCTGAAGTTCCCCGGGAAATGCCTCCGGACCCGCCGGCAACTCCCTCCGGTCCATGCTCCCGGTCCCCGAGGAAGCCGATTCATGTTCGGTCGCTTCCAGGATCTCCTCCGGCGTCGTAACCCCCGCGATCACTTTCGTCCACCCGTCCTGGCGAAGCGTCACCATCCCCTGACGGACCGCCTCCGCTTTGATCACGTCCGAGGTCGCGCGCGTGGTGATCAGTTGGCGGATGCGTTCGTTCAAGACCAGTAACTCATGAATGGCCACGCGCCCGCGATAGCCGGTACCGTTGCATCGATCGCATCCGCGGCCCCGAAAGATCTTGACCCCTTGTCCTGTAGCGCCGCACTCTTTTTCGATCAAGGCCGCGATCGCCGGAGCGACTTGCGTGCTTTCTTCTTTGCAATGCGAACAGATCACACGGACCAGTCTCTGCCCCATGAACGCGATAACGCTGGAGGCCACCAGGTAGGGCTCCACGCCGATATCCAAAAGCCGCGTCACACCGCTCGCCGCATCGTTGGTGTGCAAGGTCGAAAGGATCAAGTGACCGGTCAACGCGGATTGAATGGCGATCTCTGCGGTCTCAAAATCCCGGACCTCCCCGACCATCATGATATCGGGATCTTGACGCAGCATGCTCCTCAGGCCGTTCGAAAAGCTTAACCCGATCTCGGGGTTCACGTGGATCTGATTGATCCCTTCCAGTTCGTATTCCACCGGGTCTTCGATCGTGATGATCTTGCGTTCCGGTGAATTCAGGCGGTTCAGGGCCGCATACAACGTCGTGCTCTTCCCGCTCCCCGTCGGGCCCGTAACAAAAAAGAGCCCGTTCGGCCGTTTCAACACCTCTTCGATGATCTTTTGTTTCGCAGGCTCAAACCCGAGTTGTTCAAGCCGGAAGACGTTCTTTCCGGGAAGGATACGGACCACAACGCTTTCCCCGTGAGCCGTCGGGATGAAGGACACCCGAAGGTCCAGCGTTTCCTCTTGGGTCTTGACCCTCATTTTTCCGTCCTGCGGCAGCCTTTTTTCGGCCACGTTCAAATTCGCCATGATCTTGATGCGTGAGAGCATCGGGGAGAAAAAATCCTTTAGCTCGCGCGGAACGGGCGCTTCTTGCAAGATCCCGTCGATCCGATAACGTAGGCGGATCCCCGACGAAAGCGGCTCCAAATGGATGTCACTGGCGCCTTTCTGGAAAGCGTCCAGAATGATCTGATTGACGACCCGCGCGACGGACGGCGCGCTCGCGAGCTCTTCGAGGTCTTCTACTTCTTGGGACCGCCCGGGGGCAACGGACCGCTCGCTCGCCGGTGTCTCCGAAAGGATCTTGTCCACGGTTTCAGCGGCGAGGCCATAATACCGTTTGATCATCTCGTCGATATCTTTTTCGGCGGCGAAACAGATCTCGATCTCGGAACCTAGGGCAAAACGGATCTCGTCGAGCGCATGGATGTCCAGAATGCGCGAGGTGGCAATCAACAGTTTCCCGGCCTTTTTCCGGATCGGGAAAAATTTGTAATAAGATGCGAATTTGACGGGAACGTACTGGAACACGGCGGGATCGGGAGGCGCGGTCTTTAAATTGACGACGGGCCGCCCCAGCGCCTTGGAAAAACTCGAGAGAATGGCCTCCTCTCCGAGGATCCCCGCCTCCTGCAAGACCTGAATGAAAGGGCGTCCCGTGCTTTCGGCTTCCTTGTAGGCCTTCTCGAGCCCCTCCGGGGGTGCTTCCCCCGAGTTCATGAGGATCTTGAAGGCAATTTTATCTGAGGCTATTTTGATCGAATGCATTAGCTCTTTTTCCTGGGAGCCCTTCCGATGAGGTAAAAATCCGAGGCGGGGAGTTTGTCGTAAACACCGCTCAGGATCGCTTCGCAATCGTCCACGCCGTCCTCAACGGACACGAACTCGCCTTTTTTCCCGGTAAACGCCTCGCCCACGGTGAAGGGCTGGGTCATGAAATTGATCAATTTTTCCGCGCGTTTATACTCGATCTGGTCCTCTTTTGGCAATTCTTCGACGCCGACGACCTGAACGATGCGTTTCAATGAGTTGTGTTTTGAAAAATGCGCCATCAGCTTCTGACTGATGTTGTAGGCCCGTTGCCCGACGATACGGGGGTCCAAGTTCGAGCAACTGCTCCTGAGAGGGTCGATGGCCGGGTAAAAACCCCGCTGGGCCAGGTCACGGGACAGCGCCAAAGCCCCGTCGAGACAGCTGAAAATGGCCACCACGGCCGGATCCGTCATGTCGTCCGCCGGGACGTAAACGGCCTGCAACGACGTGATCGACCCGTAGCCCGGGATGGAACGGATCCGTTCCTGGACCGCGTTCACCTCCGATTGAAGGGTGGGTTGATACCCCGATTCTCCGGGGACCCTTCCCAACAGGGTCGAGATCTCTTGACCGCCCTGGATGAACCGGAACACATTGTCCATGAACAGCAACACGTCTTTATTCTGCTCCGCAAGATCTTCGGCGAGCGTGATCCCCGTATTCACGCACTCATACCGGGCCCCCGGGGGTTCGTTCATCTGGCCGAAGACCAGCTTGACCTTATGGACCAGCTTGTTGTCCCGTAACTCGTTAAAAAGGTCGTTCCCTTCGCGGATCCGCTCCCCGATCCCGGTAAAGATGCAGACCCCGTCATGTTTTTTGACGATATTATTGATCAGTTCAAGGATCACAACGCTTTTCCCGCAACCGGCTCCCCCAAGAATTCCCATTTTACTCCCCTTGCAAAGGGGATAGAGGATGTCGAGATACTTGATCCCCGTTTCGAGGAATTCCGGTTTCGTGTTGAATTTTCCTTTCAAGTTGTATTGTTCGGCCCGCGGCGGCCTCCGGATCACCTTGAATTCCTCACCGGAAAAATCGGCCATATTGTCCACGGGATCCCCGAAAACATTGATGATCCTCCCGTAGAGCTCATCCCCGGTGCGGATCGAAACGGGTTTGCGCGTATTGAGGATCCTGGAATTCAGCTGCAGGTTCAAGGTCTCCGAGAGAGAAATGCAGCGGACGTCGAATTTACTCAAATGCTCGGCGACCTCCATCACGACTTTTTTTCGGTCAAAGGTCTGTCCGATAAGAACATCGTAAAGCGCCGGAAGATCGTTCACCTGTTCGAATCGAACGTCGACCACCGGACCCCGGATCCCGATGATGCGGCCGTAGACGGGTTGCGTAAGATCGATCGCGGCCGTTCTTTCGTTCTGGACTTTTTCTCCGGCTTCCATTAACGCCTCGGTCCTTTCGTGAAACTCGTTTGCGTAAAGACTTCTCTCATGGATTTATTCAGCTCCTCTCGCCCCGCCTTACGAAAGCTGGTCAACAGCGCTTTTTTTTCCGTTCCTAAAAACTCCATG
>JAHQRI010000100.1 GCA_019052695.1 Candidatus Omnitrophota bacterium | reverse complement strand
ACCCCACCCGGTACGCCCGGGGAAGCCAGCCTATCGGGAACGAGAAGGGCGTCCTGTCACAAATGGAACGAGTCCTTTTTCCGCTCCAGTGTGCGCCGGAATTTGTCCTCGACGTCTTCGATGGCGCCCTTCAGAGCCGCGAAGATCTTCGCGATCTGGTCGCCATTGTAGGCATATTGCGAGGTCGCCAGGTTCCCGATCAAACGGATCTTGTCCAAAGTGGCCGCAACCCTCTGTTCTGCGAGACGCTTGAACCTTTCTTCTTTCGTTTCCTGCGGCACGTTCTTCTCTTCTTCATTCTCTTCCACGCTAGACTCCTTTATAGCACTTGGGGAAAACCTTTTTCGAAAATATTTTATTCTGCCGCGGCTTGGTCCGTCACCTTGAAGGCAAAGAACATATACGCCAGTGTGATCAGAACGCTCTCGACGATCGGCCACGGCAAAACCGGAACCGGAATCACGATCCGGAGCCAGGGGAGCATGAAGGCCGCGGTCGTAGCGAAACAGGTCATGCTGAAGATCGTTCCGTAACCGAACTTCTGTTTGCGCCCCCTGTTGAACAAAAGACCGATCAGCGAATAAAGGCCGTTCATTATCAGGATCGAGATAAAAAGAAAAATGCACAAAGTGACCGGGACGACCACGCTCATGGTGGCCTTGATGTTCTGGTAGAGCTTCCCGACGATCTCCCCGGTGATCCGGACCTTGGGTGGCAATTGCTGGCCCGTTCGGAACCCCGCGCCCGTGATGTCGCGGTTTTCGATCTGCCCGGGGCCCCGTTTGATGAAAACACGTTTTGCGGTCACAAAGAAGAAAACGTCCCCCATGTCCACTTCCGTCACTTCCGTTTTTGTGAGATCCAATTTGGCGAGGGGCCCGTACTCGGGATGGTCCAGCGAGGCCGTCGTCTGTCCGTTCTCAAGAGAGACCCCTTCGGGCGTCCAAATCACGACCGGCATGTTCTGCTGCATCCAGCCAGCCAAACTGTCCATCACCGGCGACACTTTCACCCCCAGGAGGACCGTCACCAACGCGACGGCGATCAACGAAAGATACAACACGTACAACACCCCCCGTCCGCCCGATCCTCGAGCGGCATCGCGGTAAACGCGTGGATGAAAAAAGGCGGTCAGCGGCGCGAGCCAGAAGGAAACCAGATTATTCATAGCGAATCTCCGTGATTTTAAGTTTGATCGTTCCGGCGGGTACCTGAATAACGGCCTCCTCGTTAAGGGACCGGCCCAGCAACCCTTTCCCGATCGGCGAGGTGATCGAGATCTTCCCTTCGTCGAAATTCGCCTCATCCTGGGTCACGAGCGTGTATCGAAAGATGTCCTTTGTGTCCAGGTTTTGCACCGTCAGGGACGCCCCGAGATAGACCTTGTCCGTCGCGATCTCCCTTTGGTCCAGGACCGTCGCGTTCCCGAGCCGGTGTTCGAGCGTCGCGATCCGGATCTCGAGTTGGTGCTTGGCCTCTTTGGCCGTTTCGTATTCGGAATTCTCACTAAGGTCGCCGTGGGCGCGAGCCCTCTCGAGCTGGTCTGCCACCTCCCGGCGCTTTTTGGTCTTCATGTGTTCCAACTCGTGCAGCAATTTTTCGTAACCGGCCTTCGTTAGGATGACCTTGTCCGTCATAAGCCAACGATCCTTTCCTAATGCCTTTCAGCTCATTTGATAAGAACTATCGACCCGGCGGGGCTCGAACCCCGCGTCCTTGATGCATCGGTCGAGGTCCTCGGAACTTAAATCGCCCGAAGGACCGCTCCCGGCCGCGCGCATCACTTTTTCTTCCAAATTCAGTCCGCCGAGATCATCGACACCGAAAGACAACGCGGCCTGCGCGAACTTGAGGTCCGTCGCCGCCCAATGCACTTTGACGTGAGGGATATTATCCAGAAGAAGTCTCGAAATGGAAAGTACTTTCAAGTCCAGGAACCCGGTGGTCGGCCTCGCACCGGCAAGCTGTCCGTTTCCCGGATTATAGGGAAGCGGTACGAACGCGGAAAATCCGCGGGTCTCGTCCTGAAGTTCCCTCAATTTTAAAAGGTGTTCGACCCGGACTGCGTCGGTCTCTCCGTGGCCGTAAAGCATGGTGGCATTACTCCGCAGGCCCAGCCGATGTGCCGTCCGATGCACGTCAAGCCAGATCTCCGCGGATATCTTTTCGGGGCATATCCTGCGGCGGGTCTGCGGGTCAAAGATCTCGGCCCCGCCTCCCGGCAACCCGTCCAAACCGGCTTTTTGGAGAACCTCCAGCACCAACCGGACCGTCAGGCCCGACCGCCGGGCCAGGTCCTCGATCTCGGTCGCGCTGAAAGCCTTAATGAACAAGGAGGGGCCCACGCGGCGTATCTTCTCGAGCATCGCGACGTAATAATCGAGATCCAACGCCGGGTTATGCCCCCCGACGATGTGAACCTCATTGATCTCCCGACGCTTGACGGCGTCGCGGACCCGGGCCTCGATCTCCTCAAGCGTAAGGGCATAGGCGTCCGGTGAACCGGCCTCCCGCGAAAAGGCGCAGAACGCACAGCGGGTCACGCAAATGTTCGTGTGATTGAGATGGAGGTTCGCGGCGTAAAACACCTGGCGGCCGTGCACACGTTCCCGCACTCGGTTTGCCAAAGAACCGATCGAGAGGATCGCGGAGCTGCGGAAAAGCTCGAGGCCGTCTTTAAAGGTCAGGCGTTCCCGGGAATCCACCTTGCGGCGGATCCTTTCAAAAAGACTTGAGGCGGGGTCCATAGGGATCTTGCCTTCAGGAACCCGCTTCCCGGATGCCGCGCTTGCGGATCTCTTTGAAAAGTTCGTTGACAATTTTTTTCTCGTCGACCACCCTCTCCTGCCGGCCATTCACGTAGAGAATGCCTTTTTTTCTGCCGCCGGTTATGGCAAAGTCCGCCCCCTGAGCCTCGCCCGGCCCGTTGACCACGCACCCCATGACCGCGATCGTAAGCGGTCCTTCGAGCTTCATTGCGCGCGCCTCCACCTCTTGAGCAAGTTTCGCCGCGTCGACCTCCGCGCGACCGCAGGTCGGGCAGGAGATCACCCGCACCCCGGGCCGGAGGTTCAGCGCCTCGAGGATCATTTTAGCCGCTTTCACTTCTTCGACGGGATCCGCCGTCAGTGACACGCGGATCGTATCGCCGATCCCCTCCTGCAAAAGCGTCCCGATCCCCATCGCATTGTAAATGCTGCCTCGGATGAGCGTTCCCGCCTCTGTTACGCCCAGGTGGAGCGGATAATCGAACTGCGAACTGGCCAGCCGATAAGCATGGATCATCGCCGGCACGTCCGTCGCTTTGAGGGAGATCACGATGTCCCGGAAATCCATTTTTTCAAGGATCGCGACGTGACGGCGCGCGCTTTCGAGAAGGGCTTCCGGCGTCCGTCCATACTTCGCGAGAAGGTCCTTTTCCAAGGAACCCGCGTTGACCCCGATCCGGATGGGGATATGATGGCGTTTGGCCTTTTCCACGACCGCGGCGACATGGTCTTCTCCCCCGATATTGCCGGGATTCAGCCGTAACTTGTCCGCGCCTTCGTCGATCGCCGCGAGCGCGAAGCGGTGGTTGAAATGAATATCCGCCACCAAAGGGACCCGGATGCGCGACTTAATCTTCCCGAGCGCTCTCACGTCCGCTTCGGTCGGGCACGCCACACGCGCTATCTCGCACCCGGCCTCGGTCAAGCGTTTGATCTGACGCACGGTCGCCGCAACGTCCCGGGTCGGGACCTTCGTCATGGACTGGACGCGGACGGGCTGGCCGGCGCCCAGGATCAGGCTCCCGATCTTCACGGCCCGTGTTTTTTTTCGCGGAAAAAGCGCCATGTTTTCCATTTTATTTCTCCTTCAATACAGGCTTCTTCTTCCCACCGTTCGTCAGACACTGCGAAAGGTTCATCGCGCAAAACCCTTCCCCGCACATCGAACAATACTGTCCGTGACGCGCCGCTTCGTCCGGCAACGCTTCGTCGTGAATTTTTTTCGCGTGCTCCGGGTCCAGCGACAGGGCGAATTGCCGTTCCCAATCGAACGCGAAGCGGGCCCGCGACATCGCGTCATCCCGTTCCCGCGCCCCCGGCCGGCGCCGCGCGACGTCCGCCGCGTGCGCCGCGATCTTATAAGCAATCACACCCTGCTTTACATCCTCCAGCGTCGGAAGCCGCAGGTGTTCGCACGGCGTCACGTAGCACAGCATGGCGGCCCCGCTCTGGGCCGCGATCGCGGCGCCGATGGCTGAAGTGATATGGTCGTAACCCGGTGCGATATCCGTCACGAGCGGCCCAAGAACGTAAAAAGGAGCGCCGTGACAGGCCTTGATCTGCCGTTCGATATTCATGGGGATCTGGTCCATCGGCACATGCCCCGGACCTTCCACCATGACCTGCACGTCCTGTTCCCAAGCCCGCAAGGTCAACTTCCCGAGAACGTCGAGCTCCGCGAATTGCGCCGCATCGCTCGCGTCCGCGAGGCAACCCGGTCGCATGCCATCCCCCAGACTGATCGTGACGTCATATTTCTTGCAGATCTCCAGGACCTGGTCGAAATGCGTATAAAGAAAATTCTGCTTCTGATGTTCCCGGCACCAGCGCGCAAGGATCGCCCCGCCGCGGCTGACCACGCCGGTCGTCCGGCCCGCGATAAGCGGTAAATGCTCCAAAAGCACTCCGGCGTGGAGCGTCATGAAATCCACGCCCTGCTTGGCCTGGTGTTCGATCACGTCGAACAGGATCTCCGCCGTCAGGGCCTCCGGTTTCCCGCTGACCCTTTCCAAGGCCTCATAGATCGGGACCGTCCCCACCGGCACGGCGCTGGCGCGAATGATCGCTTCACGCGTCGCGTCCAGTTCACTGCCCGTCGAAAGGTCCATCACCGTGTCCGCTCCGAACTGGACCGCAACCCGGACCTTTTCAAGCTCTTTTTCGATGTCCGAACCCAACGGGGAATTCCCTAAATTCGCGTTGATCTTGCAACGAACGTCGATCCCGATCCCCAGGGGACGGAGGTCCCGGTGGTTCACGTTCGCGGGGATCACCATCCGGCCGCGGGCTACTTCTTCTCGGACAAATTCGGGAGCAAGGCCCTCTTCCGTCGCCACATGCCGCATCTCTCCCGTCACGATCCCCAGACGGGCGTAGTGCATCTGCGAACGGTTCGTATCCTTCCCGCGCTCCGTAAGCCACGCATCCCGAAAAGCCATATTCTTTGGTATCCCTTCGCCGATCGTTTATTAAAAAATGTTTTTTGAATTTAAGTACTGCTCCGGTCGAACGCGGTCTCCGCAACGGCGCGGTGCTCGTTCCACCACCGGTCCAATTCCTTTGAAAAATATTCCGGCCGCTCTTTTTTGAATTCCTGGACCGTCTTGAGCGTTGCCCGCGACCATTTCCCGATGCGTTCTTCGATATGCCGCAGCGTCTCTTCTGTTTCCGCTTCGTTTTTCACCTGAACGACCGTTGAAAGTGAATACGGGAACCCCGGCAAGGCCGCCCGATGATCTGCGTAGATCACTTCCGTGCAGGAAGCCACCGCATTCCCGGCGTTCTCTATTTTCTCTTCCGGGACCTGCCATACGACAAGCCTTTTTTCTTTTATGGAATGCGTCGATGGGGGCATCAGGCTCCCGATGCGACGGAGGCATCCTTTCTTTATAAGCGACTTCAATGTTTCCAGCACTTGCGCCTCCGTGGCCCCAAGACCGCTGGCGATCTTTTGATACGGTTCATCCGTCACCGGAAAATGCTGCGCCCCGCGGACCGTCTCGATCTCTTCAGAGGTCAGTCCCAGAACGCGTCCTTCCCTCCCCGGAGCAAAGTGTTCCCCCATCGGACGAAACGTGCTTTCATCCAAGGTGTGCAGCAGGTCCATCCCTTTGAAGACCTTTCTCAAAGGAAAAAGGAGTGCCTGTTCCGCGCCCGACATTCTTTCCAGGCACCGGACATGGGCCTCCACATCGTGCGTTTCCGGGACCGTAATAAAAAACCAAAGATTGAACGCGTGATTCCTCTCACAGACATAGACCACGCCGGGATGGTCCTTAAAGCTCCCGGTCCTCGAGATCAGGTTCGACGGATCGAACCGCATTGCGACCCACGCGCTTTGATAACGGAACTTCCGCACGTCCCAGACCGGCTGGATCTCGGTCAGAGCCCCCTCTTTTTTCAAGCGCTGGATCCTCACAAAGATCTCGGCGGCGTCCAGCCCCACTTTCGCGCCTAATTGATCGAAAGGCCGCCGGACCAGGGGGATACCGCTGTGCAGATGAGCCCAAAGAAGACGGTCTTTTTCGTCCATAGAAGCTGTTTTACAGAACCTCCGGAAGGCGGATCTCTGACGCTTAGAGGGCATCATAACCGAGCCGGCAGGATTTGTCCACACAGGTGGCACAGACGCGTAGCACCGCGTTAGGGTGAACGCCGCAATAATTCGCTCACCTACAATATCTATCTCAAGTCAATGGAGACAGCACTGGCGGCTGGACAGTACGCGGGTCAAAAGGAAGCTAAAGCTGGCAAAACTCCTGAAAAAGTTCGGCGCCTTCGACGGAATCATCGTCGACACATCGGTTATGTCCAGGAAGCCAAAGAGGAGATGAAAGTGATGACGACATTTTTCATGACCCGCCATACTCGTTACAGGGATCGCACCACACAGGATCGTTCTCGAAAGCACATTGCGCATATGCCGAAGCGATTAACACATTGTAGGCAGCCATTTTACAAGTTTGAAGCACAGCCTCTCCAGATTCACTTCTGATAAAAACAATCAGCTCTGGGTTGCTCCATTTTTTTTTCTTTAAATCGGGCATATCCTATATCCTCGCACACGCCTGATTTAGTATAATGTATGCAATTGTCAAAGTCTCCCTTTTAATTTC
>JAHQRI010000099.1 GCA_019052695.1 Candidatus Omnitrophota bacterium | reverse complement strand
GTGGGGCTCGGAAATGTTTATAAGAGCCAGTTCTTCAAACCGCCCCTGGTTTTTTTGGGGATCATTACGGGGACGCTGATCGTTCTCGCGGCCCTTGTGACCATTCAAATGATCCTTTTGCCTGTAGCGGTCTTTTTCAGGATGTTCGCTCTCACGTATCTGACACGTCTTCATCCGGACTGCGATCTTTTGAATTTCAGGACACGGTCGTGAGCCGGCGGTTTGGTTTTTAGACGGGGACGTGTTAAGCTTTTTCTAGCCGGGGGCGATCATGAAAAAACAGCGACGCAAGGTCCGGGGGGGCTCGAGAAGCGGCTCGATCGGGCCCAAGGATGTGTTGGCCTTCTATTCGGAACTTGCCGCGATCAAAAAAGAATTGAGGATGACCGGTGAGGCGCAAACGAACTCTCAGAAACGTCTTCTCGATATTGAAATCCATCTTAATCTTCTAACCCGTTTATTGACAACACTTTGCATCGAAAAATTCGGGATGAAAGTCTTGACCTTCAAGCGTCTGATCCGGAGGATCGAAAAAGAGGCATCCCGCGATTCTCAGATCCTTGAATTAGAATCCTTATACAGCCTTACGGATCCCGGGGTTAAGAAAACCTCCGGCCCCCACAAGAGGAAAGAGGATCCTTGGGATCAGATCTCCTAAGTAATTGTAAAAAAAAGAGTTAGAAGCGTCCGATAAACTTACCGTTTACAATCCATCCCGTTTTGATTAAAATCCTCGCTCAAATACGTCGATTTTTCATATCCATCATAAGGGGGCATTGTGGCGGTTAAAGAGAAAAAGGTTAAAAAAAAGGCCCAAGGACCGCAGAACCTTGTCGTGGTCGAATCACCCGCGAAGGCCAAGACCATCAATAAATTTCTGGGAAAAGACTACTGCGTCGAGGCGTCCATGGGGCACGTCCGGGACCTGCCCAAGAGCCGTATGGGCGTGGATCTGGACCATGATTTTGCTCCAGAATACATCATTATCCGGCGCGCTTCCAAGACGGTCAAACACCTCAAAAAAATGGCGGAGGGGAAAAAGGCGGTCTATGTCGCGACCGACCCCGACCGTGAAGGCGAGGCCATCAGCTGGCACCTGGCCTACATCTTTTCGGAGGAAGAGGAAGGCCCCAAGGTCCACCGCGTGGAGTTCAACGAGATCACCAAAGAAGCGGTCCTGAAAGCGTTCGAGCATCCCCGGGAGATCGATATCAATCTGGTCAATGCCCAACAGGCGCGCCGGGTTCTGGACCGGGTCGTGGGGTATCAGTTAAGCCCTTTGCTCTGGCGCAACGTCGGACGGGGCCTCAGCGCGGGGCGTGTGCAATCCGTCGCCCTCCGTTTCATTGTGGACCGCGAGGGCGAGATCCGGAAATTCGTGCCTCAGGAATATTGGACGCTGGATGCGCGGTTGTCCGCGGCCGAGGGCCCTCATGCGGAAAAAATATTCCTTTCACGGCTGGACCGGGTGGGGAACGAGAAACCGTCCCTGACCGATGAAGCGGGAACGGAAGCGATCAAACAGGAGCTGCAAACGGCGGTTTTTCAAGTCGCGACCGTCGAAAAAACGGAAAAACGGCGCCGGCCCCAGGCCCCGTACACGACGAGCAAACTCCAGCAGGAGGCCTACGGCCGTCTCGGGTTTTCGGCGGCGAACACGATGCGGATCGCCCAACGGCTCTACGAAGGCGTCGAGATCGGCGGCGAGGGGAGCGTGGGTCTGATCACGTACATGCGCACGGATTCCGTGAATATTGCGGTCTCGGCCCAACAGGAGGCGGCGGCCTACATCCGGGAGAAATTCGGGGCCGACTACCTGCCCGAGAAACCGCCTTTCTACAAATCCCGCAAAGGCGCCCAGGAGGCGCACGAAGCGATCCGGCCGACCTCGGTCCTACGTACCCCGGATTCGCTGAAAACTTATCTTGAAGAGGACGCGCTGAAACTTTACGAGTTGGTCTGGCGGAAGTTCCTGGCGTCCCAGATGGTGCCGGCGGTGGACGAACACACCGCGATTACGATCCGGGCGGGGGAACGGTACGGGTTCCGCACGACGGGAAAACGGAACCTCTTTCCCGGTTTTACCGCGGCTTTCGGCGAGATCAAGACGGGAAAAGAAGAGACGAAAGGGCCGGAAGAGGAGGAGGTCCCCGAGGCCGAAGAGCTTCCGGAGCTTCAGCCCGGGCAACTTTTGCGGTTGCACGAGCTGATCGGGGAGCAGCATTTCACCAAACCGCCCCCGCGTTTCAACGACGCGAGCCTGATCAAAATGCTCGAGGAAAAAGGGATTGGCCGCCCGAGCACTTACGCGCCGACGATCTCTACGATCCTTGACCGCATGTACGCCGAACGGAAGGGTGGGGCGTTGATCCCCACCGAACTCGGCGAGACCGTGGTCAAACTGCTCGTGGAACATTTCCCCAAGGTGCTCGAGACGGAGTTCACGGCGCTCATGGAGGCCGAATTGGACGAGATCGAGGACGGGGTTATGGACTGGGTCAAGGTTCTTAAGGATTTTTACGAGCCTTTCAGCAAGTTGCTGGAGCGGGCGAAGACTGAAATGAAAAGCGTCAAACAGGCCCCGATCCCGACGGAGCACGTGTGCCCGCTTTGCGGCAAGCAGCTCTTCATCAAATCGGGTCGCTTCGGGCAGTTTCTGGCCTGCGCCGGTTTTCCCGAGTGCAAGTTCACTCGGTCGCTTCCCACCGGGTTTTTTTGCCCCGAGCCCGGTTGCGGCGGAGAACTGGTTAAACGGCGGGCTAAGGGGCGGCGCGCTTTTTACGGTTGTTCGAATTATCCGAAGTGTACTTACATCGCCAATGAGTTGCCCAAAAAAGAGGCCGATTCCGGGATTTCCGGGGAAAAGGACCCGAACGCCGAGGCCGCATGAGCACCGAAGAGCAGGTCGAAGATTTTCTCGGGTTCTTGACGACCGAAAAGGGCGCCTCGGACCATACGACCAAGAACTACGGCATTGACCTGCGGGAGTTCAGGAAGTTCCTGGACGGCAAAGACCTCAAGGACCTGACCTATCTTGATATCCGTGCCTTTCTGGCCTTTCTGAAGACCCGGGAGTACTCCAAAAGTTCCATCTCGCGAAAGCTGGCCTGCCTCCGTTCCTTTTTCAAGTACCTCTCCCGGGAGAACGTCCTCGCGCAGAATCCCGCGGCGGGAATCGCGACACCCAAAAAGGAAAAACGGCTGCCCTTGTTCCTGAACCCCGAGGAGGTCACGGCACTCCTAGAATCCCCGGCGAAACCCTGCTGGGAAGAAAAACGCGACAAGGCTGTTTTGGAGATGCTCTACAGTTCCGGGATCCGCGTGAGTGAGCTCGTGGGGCTGAACCATGACGATTTGGATTTCTTCGGTGGTCTTTTGCGGGTCCGCGGGAAGGGAAAGAAGGAGCGGATCGTGCCCGTCGGCCAAGTGGCGATTCGTTGCCTGCGGGACTACCTGGACCAGAAGGCCCCGAAGGAGAGTGCCCACGCGATCAAAAGGCCGCTTTTTCTGAGTCGGCTGGGCGGGCGATTGACGGACCGCAGCATCCGCCGGCTGATCCTGAAATACGTCAAACGGACGGGTCTCGGAAAAGAGGTCTCGCCGCACACGCTGCGGCATTCCTTCGCGACCCACATGCTGGACCGGGGAGCGGACCTGCGCAGTGTGCAGGAACTGCTCGGGCACGCGAACCTTTCGACGACGCAGATCTATACTCACGTGACGACCCAGCGTCTCAAAGAAGCCTACGCGACCGCGCACCCGAGGGCCTAGAGGCGATCATGATGAGGACTTTTTTTTACGATCTGGCGTTCATGATGTTCGCGGTCTTCTACGCGCCGATCTTCTTGATGAAGCTCCGGCAGGCGGAGGACCCGCATGCCCTGTGGCGGGAACGCCGGGGGATTTTCCCCGCGTCTTGGAGCGAAAAATTTCGCGGGAAAAAGGTTGTCTGGCTCCACGCGGTGAGCGTGGGGGAGGTGATGGCCGTCGAAAAATTCTTCCAGGAGTGGTTCGCGGCTTCCGGGGAGTACGACTTTGTGCTGACGACCGTGACGCCGACGGGACAACGCATCGCACGCCGTTTCGAGGGCGAAAGGGTCCACGTGTGTTATTTCCCGTTCGACCTCCGCGCGGTCGCGGAGCGTTTTTTCGGAACATTCAACCCGGTCTGTCTCTTACTGGTCGAGACCGAGGTCTGGCCGAACGTACTGGCGGCGGCCGCGCGCCGGGATATCCCCGTCGGCATGATCAATGCGAGGCTTTCGGAACGGTCCCTGGAACGGTATAGGACTTTTTCATGGGTTTTCCGGCCTTTCTGGAAGCAGTTGAAGTTCGTTCTGGCGCAGACCGCTGAAGATGCGGAACGTTTCCGGCGTTTGGGCGTTCCCTCCGAGGCGGTCCGGGACATGGGCAACATGAAGTTCGATCAGTCGCCGGCTTCGGATCGCTTGAAAGGGTTGCCGACGACAGTCCCAAACAACCCGGAAAAATTTGAACGAGGTTTGGGGCAGGTAGCATGGACCGGTACCGAGGGAGCGGATACGGCGGGCTTACGCGAGGCGTGGGGATGCGGACCCGGGGACCTCGTCTGGATCGCGGGAAGCACGCACCCGGGAGAAGAAGAGGTCCTGGCAAAGGTTTTTACAGTGCTGCGCCCGCGGTTTCCGGCGTTGAAACTGATCCTGGCGCCGCGGCACATCGAACGGTCAAGGTCACTTTTGAAACGAATGCAACGGTTCTCATTCAAAACAGTTTTATCAACCCAAAGAAAGGAAGGGGAGAGTTTCGACATCCTGGTGCTGGACCGAGTAGGCCTATTGAAAAATCTGTACCTGATCGCGGACCTTGTGTTCATGGGCGGGAGCCTGGTCCCTCACGGAGGGCAGAACCCGATCGAGGCCGCGCGCTTTGAAAAAGCGATCCTCCATGGACCTCACGTTTTCAATTTCCAGAAGATCTATCGCGAGCTCGACCGTGACGGCGGCGCTCTCGAGGTTCCGGCCCAGGACGAACTGTCGTCCGCGGCGGCGGAGTTCCTCGCGCAGGAGAGTAGACGTCATGAGGCGGGCCGTAAGGCTTTTCAGACCGTTAACCGATTACGGGGTGCCAGTAAACGCCAGGCCGGATGGATCCTGTCGTTCCTCGCAAGCAGGCCCCCGCGAGAAAGGATCGTTCCGGATGGACAAACTCAAAAACTATTTTCGGCTGTTGGCAGAGGACAAACCCTTTGACGCCCTCAGCGGTTTTATGTACCCGCTCCTGGAACTCGCCTCCTGGGGCTATGGCAAAGCCGCCACAGGGCTCCGTTCGCTGCGGGAAAAAGGTGTTTTAAAACAGGCGAAACTCCCGTTCCCGGTGATCAGCGTCGGCAACCTGACGTGGGGGGGGACCGGCAAGACCCCGTTCGTTGAATACCTGGCGCGCAAGGTCTGTGCTTACCGGCGCGTTCCGCTGATCCTGACCCGGGGCTACAGTCATGACGAGGTCGATTCTCTGAAACATCACCTGCCGGAGGCCCTCATCGGGGTCGGGAAGGACCGCGCGAAAGCCGCGGCGCGTGTCCTCAGTGGGTCCAAACGCGTCGATATCGCGATCCTTGACGACGGGTTCCAACACACGGCGCTCCGCCGCGATGTCGAGATCGTCGCGGTCAATTCCCTGAACCCTTTCGGGAACGGGAAGCTCCTCCCCCGGGGGATCCTCCGGGAACCCCCGGAGGTGCTTAGCAAGGCCTCGATCGTGATGCTCACGCACGTCAACCTTGTCGGCGAGGAAGAGCTCAAGGCCCTGAGGAAAAAGATCGGGACCCTCGCGCCGCAGGCCCAGGTCCTCGAGACCTGCATGGAACCCCTCTTTCTTTACCGGGCCAAGACCAAGACGCGGATCTTCCTCGAGAAGATGTCGAAGAAACGGGTGACGACGTTCGCGGCGGTCGGGACCCCGCGCTCTTTTCAGCTGGTCCTGCAGCGCGCGGGCATGAAGACCGTCCGGAACTTTGAATTCCTGGACCATCATGAGTATACGGAGAAAGAGCTGGAACAGATCAAGCAGGTCAGCTTGTCGGCGAACGCGGAAGAAATGATCACCACGGAAAAGGATTTTTTCAGGTCCCGGGACCTCATCAGTCGCGTTCTCAATCCTCTGGTCCTGGCGGCCCGGCTGAGGATCGTATCCGGCGAGGGGATGTTGACGGACCGGATCGCCCGTTTGATAGGAGTGAGGCAGTAATGGAGGATTGGAAGGACCGGATCGCTTACGGGTTTGCCCAAGGGCTTGTGTTCTTTTTCGGGAGTATCCCCCTGTCCGCGGGTCTCCGCATCGGGGATCTTTTGGGCCGCCTCGCCTGCGCTTTTTCTTCCAAACGCCGTGTGGCCTATATCAATCTGAAAGCCGCGCTGGGCGAACAATTGAGCCCCTGGCAGCGGTGGAAAGCCGTTTGGGACCATTTTGGTCACGCGGGGCAATCGGTCGTCGAGGTTTTGGCCTTCCGGCGTATGACGCGCGCCTATGTCGAGAAGAACATCGCGGTCCACGGGCTGGAACGGTTCGAAGAACTTTCGGTTTCGGGACGCGGCGGGGTGTTGATCACCGGCCATTTCGGGAATTGGGAACTTTTGCAGGTGGTGGCCGGCCTTCGGGGGTCCCCGATCCATGTCCTGGCCCGGGACCAGAAATACCCGCGGCTGAACAGACTTTTGAACGAACTGCGCGAAAGCCACGGGGCCGTTTCGGTCAGCCGGGGGGCCGGGGTCAGGTCGCTCCTCCGCGCCCTGCGGGACAAAAAATTGATCGGGGTCCTGGGGGACCAATCCGCCGGCAAGACCGAGGGGTTGATCCTTCCGTTCTTCGGCCGGAA
>JAHQRI010000098.1 GCA_019052695.1 Candidatus Omnitrophota bacterium | reverse complement strand
TTTATGATCTCTTGGACCAGCGGATGACGCACGACGTCCGTCTCATTGAGATAGATGAATTGGATGTCCGGGATGTCCGCCAAAATGTTACGGATCTCGATCAGACCCGACTTTTTCCCGGCCGGCAGGTCGACCTGGGTAATATCGCCGGTGATCACGACCTTGGAAGTCTGTCCCAGCCGGGTCAGGAACATTTTCATCTGATTGTGGGTGCAGTTCTGCGCCTCATCCAGGATCACGAAAGAGTCGTTGAGGGTACGCCCGCGCATATAGGCGATCGGGGCGATCTCGATCGCCCCGCGCTCGGTGTAGCGCGCGACGTCCTCGAACTCCAGCATATCGTAAAGCGCGTCATAAAGCGGGCGCAGGTACGGATTCACCTTCGCCGCAAGATCCCCCGGTAAAAAACCGAGGTTCTCTCCCGCCTCGACCGCGGGACGCGTCAAAATAATCCGGGCCACGTGTTTTTTCTTGAGCGCTTCGATCGCCGCCGCCATGGCCAGGTAGGTTTTCCCCGTCCCGGCGGGTCCGATCGAGATCACGATATCGCGGGTCTGGATCGCCTTGAGATAGGCCTGCTGGTTCTCGCTGCGCGCCTGGATCACTTTCCCGCGGTGGAAGAAATGGATCCCGCCGCGCGACGCGGCTTCGGTTTTCACCTCTTTCGGGACCTCCGCCGCAGCCCGGTCCGGAACGCGATAACCCTTCCGCACCATCTCTAAGAGGCGCCCGAAAAAACGCTGGGCGTCCTCGACGTTCTTTTTGTCCCCCATGATCCTCAACCGGTCGTTGCGGGCCACGATCTTGACGTGATAATCTTTTTCCGCCTGCCGGACGTTCTGGTCCAGATTGCCGTAAAGCGCACCGGCTTCTTCGTTCGATCGGAGCTTGATGATCTTTTGCAAGAGAAGTCCTTTCTATTTCTTGGTGATTTTCACCGCAACGTTTAGTTCCCGGAGCTGCGCGTCGCTCACAACGGAAGGCGCGTCCGTCATCAGGCACGTCCCCTTCTGCGTCTTCGGGAACGCGATCACTTCGCGGATCGAGTCCCTTTGCAAAAGAAGCGTGATAAAGCGGTCAAGCCCGATCGCGAGCCCCCCGTGCGGCGGAGCGCCGTAGGTCAACGCCTTGAGCAGGAACCCGAACTGGGATTCCGCCTGCTCGGGCGTCAGGTTCAATAATTCAAAGATCTTTGACTGAACGGCGCGGTCATGGATACGGATACTGCCGCCGCCCATTTCGGTGCCGTTGCAAATTAGGTCGTAGGCCCGGGCCCGGACCTTGAGGGGATCCGTGCCAAGCAGCGGGACGTCTTCCGGTTTCGGGGATGTGAACGGATGGTGGCACGCGTCACAGCGCTTTTCCTCTTCATTCCACTCAAAAAGCGGGAAATCCACGACCCAAAGCAGTTCAAACCGCTCGTCGGGGATCATCTTGTATTTTTCCGCAAGGAAAGATCGCAGCGCGCCGAGCGATACCACCGCGGTCTTGAACTGGTCCGCCACCACAAAAAGAATGTCGCCCGCCTTGGCGCCGGCCGTTTGGACCATCTTGCCGATCCGTGCGGCGTCAAAAAATTTCTGGATCGGTGACTCCGCCGTGTCCGCGCCCGTCACTTTGAACCAGGCGAGCCCCTTCGCGCCGTACGTGCGGATCCACTGGGTCAGGTCGTCGAAATCCTTGCGGGAGAATTCCGTGCCCGCGGGCGGCGTAAAACAAAGTCCGCGGACCGTGCCTTTTTTCGCGATCGTTTCATCGAAGATCTTGAACCCGCTCCCCTCGAAGACCGGCGTGAGGTCCTGAAGCGGCATCCCGTAGCGGAGGTCGGGTTTGTCACACCCGTATTTTTCCATCGCTTCCTGATAACTCATCCGCCGCAGCGGCAGCGGGACGTCGATCTTCCGGGCATGCCGGAACACGTGCGCCACCATGCCTTCCACCACGTCCATAATGTCTTCTTCGTCGATAAAAGACATCTCAAGATCGATCTGGGTGTGTTCGGGCTGGCGGTCCTTGCGGAGGTCCTCATCGCGGAAGCAACGCGCGAACTGATAGTACCGGTCGTAACCGGAAACCATAAGGAGCTGTTTGAAAAGCTGCGGGGACTGCGGCAGCGCGTAAAACGTCCCGGGATTAAGACGGCAAGGCACCAAAAAGTCGCGGGCGCCCTCCGGCGTGCTCTTCGTCAGGTATGGCGTCTCCACTTCGATGAACTGGTGTTTATCGAGGTACTCATGCACGAGTTTCGTCACGCGGTGACGCAACGTCAAACTCTCGACCATGTCCTCGCGCCGCAGGTCCAAGAAACGGTACTGGAGCCGGAGCTCTTCGTTGACGTTTTTCTCGCCGAGCTCGAAGGGCATCGGGAGGCAGGTATTGAGGATCTCGAGATCTTCGGCTTGCATCTCGATCTCTCCCGTGGGGATCTTGGCGTTCACGGTACCGGCCGGCCGTTCCTGGACCCGGCCCTTGACCCGGATCACGTATTCCGCGCGCAGGGATTCGGCCAGCTGGTGGACTTTCGGACCGGTCTGCGGGTTAAAAACGACCTGCGTCACGCCCCAGCGGTCGCGCACGTCCACGAAGATCAGGTTCCCGTGGTCGCGCCGGGTATCGACCCACCCCGCGAGGGTTTCCGTTTTATTCACGAAACTTTTATTTAATTCCCCGCACGTCACCGTTCTTAGCATAAACCCGTCGCTTTCTTGAAATGAGAAATGATCTGTTCGTTATCGATCTCGACCTGCTCTCTTCTTTCGAGGTCCTTGACCACAACTTTCTTTTTCGCGAGTTCATCCGGCCCCGCGATCATCATGTACCGTGCCCCGCTCTGGTTCGCTTTCTTAAGGTGCTGGCTGAGCGAGAAAACGCCCGCGCAACTTTCGATCCGGATCCCCGCTTCGCGTAAAGCGACCGCTTTTTCCCGGCAAAGGCGGAGGAGGGCGGGATTTTCTTCAAGCGGCGCGATGTAAACCTTGCGGGTATTCAATCCTTTGAAAATTTCAGGGTCCTGGCTTTCAAGCGAGGCCAGCAGCCGCTCCATGCCGATACTGAATCCCGTGCAAGGCGTCGCGCTCCCGCCGAGGTCCTGGTACAAATGATCGTACCGGCCGCCGCCCGCCACCGCGTTCTGGGCGCCGAGCCCTTCGGCCGTGATCTCAAAAACCGTTCCGTTGTAATAATCCAGACCGCGGACCAGCCGGCGGTTCACCTGGAACGGGATGCCGTCCGCTTCCAACTTCTTGGCCAGCTCCTGGAACCGCGCGCTCAGCGGGAAGAAATCTTCCCACGGGGCCTTTTCGATCACGGGCTGGCACTCGCGGACCTTGCAATCAAAGACGCGCAGGACATTCTTTTCAAGGCGATACTGGCAATCCTTACAAAGCTTCGCTTTTTCCTTGGAGAAATAAGCCGCAAGCGATTCCCGCACTTTCTTGCGGTCCTCTTCTTCGCCGAGGTCATTTAGATGAAGAAAAATATTTTTGAGCCCCGTGTACTGAAGGAACCGGTAGACCAGCGCAATGATCTCAAAGTCCGCGCGCGCGTCTTCGTTGACGATCTCGGCGCCGATCTGGTGGAACTGGCGTTTGCGGCCGGCCTGGGGACGTTCCGCGCGGAACATGGGACCGATGTAATAAAGCCGCAAGGACTTCGCCGTCTTGAGCAATCCCTTTTCGATCACCGCGCGCGCGACGGAGGCCGTCATCTCGGGCCGCATCGTCATGTCCCGGTCGCCGCGGTCTTTCAGGGAGAACATTTCCTTGTGGACGATATCGCTGGCTTGGCCGATGGAACGGACAAAAAGCTCGGTGGGTTCGAGGATGGGAGTACGGAGCTCTTTGAAACCGTTTGCTTCGAAAAAGACGCGGGCTTTTTCTTCCGCCCACTGCCATTTTTCGATCTCTCCCGGAAGGATGTCGTCCATGCCGGGAAAACTTTGGAATTTAGAAGTCATAGGTTCCGGGATCCAGCCGCCTTTCGCTCCGTCATTGGCCGCTATACTATCAAAACCCACCCGCCATTTCCACAACGGGAAATGCACAGTCCCCTCCCGAGGCGGTCAAACCAAAAGAAAATTCAGCGAATGGAACTTCTTTTAGAAGCTGAATTTGCGGGACTTCGAGGTGCGGGCTTTGCGGCGCCTCTTCTCGCTTGGCTTCTCGTAATTCTTGCGGGCCTTGAGAAGCTTCAGGATCCCTTCGCGCTCCATCTTCTTTTTGAGGCGTTTGAGGGCCCTTTCAAGAGGCTCGTGCTCTCCGACATCTACTTTTAACACGCTAGATCACCCTTTCGGTGCGGTTGAACCGTATCGGTCACGCTCACGGTTTGAATTGATTTGGAGGCGGTATTATACGGAAACTCCCCGGCGAATCAAAGCAAAATAATCCCGTTTTTGAAAATCGGACGGACTCCTATCCTCCCCCCAAAAGTCGAATTCAGTGCAACCCAGTCTTTCTAAAGGGCCAGGCTGATCCGGATCGCCTGATCAACCCGGCTAAGGTAGGTCACCTCAAGATGTCTGATCTTTTTCTCAAGGCGTTTTTTATCGATCGTACGGATCTGCGACAGCAGGACCGTTGAGTCTTCTTTCAACCCGCTGACATCCTTAGGCAGAGACACATTGGTCGGATACTCCTTGGAGAAATTTTTCGTGGTTAGAGGCGCCACGATCACTGTGGGAGAAAATTCGTTCCCGATGTCATTTTGGAGTACCACAACGGGACGCCGTCCCGCCTGCTCCGATCCCTTCACGGGATTCAAGTCGACCCAGAACAGATCTCCGCGCCTAACCGACATATTTCAGCGACTCCCCGTCCAAGCCCTTAAAATCGTCCATAATCTGCTCGGATTCCTCGGACATTTCAAGATATCCGTCCTTCAGCAATTCCCGCATAGCATTTTTCTGCTTCAATTTCAGGTACACGCGGACTGCCTTTTGGATCAGCGTACTTCGTTTCGTTTTCTCGCGCTTCGCCTCTTGATCCAATGCCTCGCGCAATGCCGCCGGAAAAGTGATGCTTAGATGCTCCATAACCCCCTCCCATAATCGAATTAAGTATGCATAATAAGTATATACTTTTATATGCATTAATTCAATCATGGCTGGTGCATTATTTAAATTAGTCATAGCTGTCGATAATAACGATATTTTAAAATTAATTAATAATAATTTCATAATTAATCATCTATGGCTTCACGTCATTTGCTCTTAAAGAACTCAGCAGGATAGGAATTTGGTTTGCTGCTCTTCTAGCGTAGCGGATAATGGGAGGTACAGATCTGTTTTACTTGCAGTGTAAAAGAGGCGGGGTTTTCACCTATTCGTCGACGTCGTGCCGAGCACCGTTTAACGATCCATAACCTCTCCCCTGGGACGTTTACCCGCCAACGTTTTTAGGAGGGTCGTCCCGTTATCGCATGTTTATTTCTTGGGATAACCTACCGGTTGGGTAAGGATGACTTTTTGACCGGGGCGAAGTTTCAGGGCCTCGGCCAGGGCTGTTTTATCGACCCAGCCGAGTACGACTGTCGCGAGGCCTTCGGAAGCGCAGTAGAGGTAGACGTTCTGGCTGACAAAGCCCGTGTCCGTCGCGCCGTAAAATTCCGCGTCGGCTTTGCCTCCAAACTTCTCAAGATCCGCAACGTAGATAAGAACAAGCGGAGCATCTTCAACGAAGCCCTGTTCTCCCGCCTTTGAGCGGATATCCCCGGCCAAGACGGGGGTGAGTTCGTGCTCCCCGGCATTATAAAGGTAGAGCCCCTCTTTTTTCGCGACGTAGACGTCGATCTCCTGCCTGTTGCTCGCGGAGGGCGCGGTCCGCCTGCCGTCAGGACGATTCACGCCGTTCGCGGCCCAGAGAAGGTCGGAGAGGACTTGCGGAGAAAGCTCTTCTGAACTGAACGAGCGCCCGCTCCGGCGCTCCGAAAGCGCCTGCATCAGCGGCTTCCCGGCCGTGATCTGCGGCGCCGGCAGCTCGATCGACTGAAGATCTTCCGCAAACACGCCTCGCCCGGCAAAGAATGTGCCCGCTATGAGACAGGTTGCAAAAATGAATTCCTTTTTCATGTCGTCCCCTCCCCTTTACGGGCTTTTAAATAGGTTCTGTTTCGCGCTTGGACGGTCTGGAAGCGGCTGCGTCGTATAGCTTATATACGGTCATTTCTCGAGTTCAATTTATTTTTACCGTAATTTTCCGGCCGAGGCGTTCATCTTCGCGAACACCTCTTCCCTGCTCGGCTGTTCTTTTTTTTGCTCATCCGGTTCTTTCTTCATAGAACTGCTCGCCTAACTCTGACCTTCGAGGGGCGTCCGGTTTGCGGTAAGATCATTAGTTTGGGATGAAATTTTTAAATTTTTCGTAACGAACTTCGAGACGATCGGGGTCGGGGTGATTGGAGACAGAGCGAGGAAGAATAATTTTTTGATTATTCAAGGCCTGTAAACCATGGCGCAAGATAGGCCCGTCCTCTTCCTCCAGAATATCCTTCCGCACCTCGACAACAAAATCGGGACGGATCCCGAGCACAAACCGGTCGAAAGCCGTATGATGCAAATTGCAAAGGGATATACCGTTCGGCACGACGGGATCCCCTTTCGGCTCAGAGTCAGGAATAATATGGACCGCCTCAAGCAGTTCGGGATGCCGTAGACGGCACATTGCACATTGTTCCTTATAAGCCGCCAACACGCGCTCTCTGAATCGCTGCTGATGCAGGCGATGACGCGTCTCGATCGTAAGGTACCGCCTTTTCGCATCCTCGGCCGATTCCTCACGCGTACCGTAAGAAGCTGTGGGCAGCAATATTTGCGCCGCCTGTTTTTCATCGACCGCTACTTTAAACGTCAAAGCATCAGGATCCGCTCCAACAATATAGACTGGCCAGGCTGGGGCATATTTCCCCTTGCTAAGACCTAAAAAATAAATCAGCGGCTTTTTTCTAACCATCGCCTCCTGCAATCCCCGGTTATCGCGATGCCCAGGATCTGTACCTCTGTATTTGTAAAGCAAATATCCGTCCTGCGTATACTCGTCACCATAGGGTGAATTAGGAGAAGTGGTTATGCTCTAGGGAAGTTGGAGCGCTGCAGGCTTGAATATGCCAGAAGGACCTACAAACGGTATACGGCTGGACTCAAAAATAAAACCTTGCTCAAGAATTTTCCGTGGAAGCGTATCGCCATAAATCAGACACT
>JAHQRI010000097.1 GCA_019052695.1 Candidatus Omnitrophota bacterium | reverse complement strand
CTATCTGGTTTATAAACTGAAAATACAAACTTTTGATCCGAATGAAAAGTACTTTTTTTTTCTGCCGCTGATCGCGTTACCGGTGGGGCTAGAATTTGTCCGGGTATTTTTTGCAGGATTGGGCCGCCGGAGGATCTGCGGCGTGGTGGCGCTCGGCGTGGTGGCCGCCTGCTCCGTGGTTCCTTTCAATTGGGTCAAAGGGATGACACCTGATTCGCCATTGTATCTTTCGGCCGAAAGCATTCCACTTATCGAGGCCTTGAAAGGTGTTCCGCCTACCGAGGCTTTATACATCGACGGCGGATTGAATTGGCTCTTGACCATCCCGACGGTGCTTATCTATTTGAAACGTGATCCCCAAATATATCATTCATCTCCGGGGAATGTGCTGACGTCGAAGACGGAATATTATCTTCTGACCACGGAATTTTTGCCGAGTAATATGCCGCAAACGGAAGCTGTCAAGGTGCGGGACTACCGGGCCTGTGGATATGACGATCTGGCGTTGTATCGCATCACAAAATTCAAAACTGAAAACGAAAAAACGTTGCCTGGTCCGGCTGGGGAGGGGGTATGAAGAATAGGGTTAAATACCGGGGATATTTTGCGGGAGTTTGCGGTTGGATGTACTCCAACGGTTCATTCCAAGCGTCTTTTGAATTTGAATCTGTCCTTGAAAAAAAAGAGGTATTCGCCTAATATCCCATTTCACGTTTTATTATGATTTTCCCGGTATCTGCGGGGGTGGCGGAATGGCAGACGCACTGGACTCAAAATCCAGCGGCCGCAAGGCCATGAGAGTTCGACTCTCTCCCTCCGCATTTTTTGCTTCTCGAGGATGAATGTCTATGGTCAGCGGTTTCAAAGCATATCCCTTCGACGAACTGGAGAAGAAATGGCAGGCCTACTGGCTTGACCAAAAGACCTTCCGCGCCCCGGACCCCGGCGAACCCGGCGGCGATAAACCCAAATATTACATCCTCGATATGTTCCCTTATCCGTCCGGTTCCGGTCTTCACGTGGGGCATCTGGAAGGGTACACCGCCACCGATATCATCAGCCGTTACAATCGAATGCGCGGCTTTAATGTCCTCCATCCCATGGGCTGGGACGCCTTCGGGCTTCCCGCGGAACAGTACGCCATCGAGACCGGTACCCATCCCCGGCAAACAACCCGGAAAAACATAGGGATCTTTAAAGATCAGATCCGGCGGGTCGGTTTCAGCTACGATTGGGACCGCGAGGTCGACACGACGGACCCGGACTATTACCGCTGGACGCAGTGGATCTTTACGAAACTTTATGAAAAGGGCCTTGCGTATGAAGCGGAGGTCGCGGTGAACTGGTGTCCCGCGCTCGGTACGGTACTCGCGAACGAGGAAGTGATCGACGGGAAAAGCGAACGTGGCGGGCACCCGGTGATCCGAAAACCGATGCGCCAATGGGTCCTGAAGATCACGGCCTATGCCGAGCGGCTACTCAAGGACCTGGATTTGCTGGACTGGTCGGAGCCGATCAAGGAGATGCAGAGGAACTGGATCGGGAGGTCCGTCGGGGCAGAGGTGGATTTCACGCTCGAAAAAGGGGGGGAGGTCCTGCGCGTTTTTACGACGCGGCCGGACACGCTTTTCGGCGCGACCTATATGGTGCTCGCGCCCGAGCATCCGCTTGTCGCGAAGATCGCGTCCCCCGAGGCGCAAAAAGAAGTGGAGGCCTACGTCGCGGCGGCCGCGCGCAAGTCCGATCTCGACCGGACCGATCTCGCCAAGACCAAGACCGGCGTTTTTACGGGCGCCTACGCGATCAATCCGGTGAACGGCGAAAGGATCCCGGTCTGGATCGCGGATTACGTGCTGATGGGTTACGGGACCGGCGCGATCATGGCTGTGCCGGGTCACGATATACGGGACCTGGAGTTTGCCCGAAAATACGATCTTCCCGTTTACGAAGTCGTTCAGGCTCCTGAAGGTCGAGATTCGATCGGTTTTACGGGGGACGGTATCAGTGTCAATTCCGGTTTTATCAGTGGCCTGCCGACACCCGAAGCAAAACGAAAGATCACGCAATGGCTGAAGGAAAATGGGATCGGCCGGGAGGCGGTCCAGTATAAATTGCGCGACTGGCTTTTCAGCCGGCAGCGTTACTGGGGGGAGCCGATCCCGATCGTGCATTGCGATCCGTGCGGTCCGGTGCTCGTCCCCGAGGAAGAACTTCCCTTGCGGCTTCCGGAACTGAACGATTATTCCCCGACGGGGAACGCGGAACCGCCGCTTGCGAAGGCCCAGGACTGGATCCGTTGCAAATGTCCGAAATGCGGAGGCGAGGCCAAGCGCGAAACCAACACGATGCCGCAATGGGCGGGTTCCTGCTGGTACTATCTTCGGTATCTGGATCCCAAGAATAATGAAGCGCTCGTGGATCCCCGCAAGGAAAAATACTGGATGTCGGTCGACCTTTATGTCGGCGGCGCGGAGCATGCGGTATTGCACCTGCTTTACGCCCGTTTCTGGCACAAAGTGCTTTACGACCTCGGGGTCGTGTCCACGCCCGAACCGTTCCAGCGGCTGACGAACCAGGGGATGATTCTTGGCGAGGACAGCCAGAAGATGTCCAAGTCACGGGGGAATGTGGTGAATCCCGAAGAACTGATTGTGAATTACGGCGCCGATAGTTTGCGTCTTTACGAGATGTTCATGGGGCCGCTTGAGATGACCAAGCCTTGGGCCACGTCCGGGGTCGAGGGCGTTTACCGCTTTCTCGGCAAGGCATGGCGGCTTTTTATCGACAAAGAGGACAAACTTCACGGCAGCATCCTGCCCCGTCCGCCGCAGGGCGCCGAACTCAAGGTCCTTCACCAGACGATCAAGAAGGTGACGGAAGACTTGGAGGGCCTCCGGTTCAACACGGCGATCTCGGCCCTGATGGTTTTCGTCAATGAAAATTCAAAGTTTGCGGATCATAGCCGGGAAGTTCTGGAAAAGTTCGTGCTTCTGCTGGCCCCTTTTGCGCCCCATATCGCCGAAGAACTGTGGCAGCGGCTGGGTCACGCAAAGACGCTTGCTTATGAGAAATGGCCCGAGTATGATGAGGAATTGTTGGTCGAGGCGCAGGTGGAGTTGGCCATTTTGGTCGGAGGGAAGGTCCGGACCAAAATGCTGGTTTCACGAGAGTTGGGCGAAGGAGAGATCGTTCGCAAAGCGCTCGAGCAGCCCCGGATCAAGGAGCTGTTGGCAGGAAAAAAAGTCAAAAAAACTTTTATGGTGCCCGGAAGGACCGTTAATTTGGTGCTGGAAGATGCCTAAAGTCGAGATCAAGAATCAGAAGATCCTGGTCGGTCAAAAAGAGGTCCCCCTCATCTCCGGGGAGGTCCATTACTGGCGCTTGAACCCGAATTATTGGAAGGCGATCCTCGACCGGGTGAGGGAGATGGGGCTCCGGATCGTATCCACGTATGTCCCCTGGGATTTTCATGAGTACAAGCGCGGCCGTTTTGATTTTAATGGAAAAACTGATGCGGCGCGCAACCTCAAAGCATTCCTTGACCTGACGCGCCGGCAGGGATTTCAGGTCATCATCCGGCCCGGTCCTTATATTTACAGTGAATGGCCTCACGACGGGGTTCCGCAATACGCTCACAAGTATCACCGCCTCCACCCGCAGTTCCTTGCCTACGCGTCCGTTTACCTCGCGAAGGTCGCGAAGGTCTTCAAGCCCTACCTGGCGACGCGCAAGGGCGGGCACATCATTTTATTGCAGGCGGATAACGAGATCGATCCCTGGCCGGACCTTTTCGGACATCAGTACGGCCTTTCCGGGAAACCGGGGCTTTTCCAGGATTTCATGGAGAAGCTCTATCACGGGAACATCGCGCAGCTGAACAAGGCGTGGGGGACGGATTACGACTCATTCGACCAGGCCTCGCCGTTCATCGCGACGATGCTGCAAGGAGAGCCGGGGCTGCCGCTCAAAGGGGACAGGGAGCTGAAGCGGAACCTGGATTATTTCAAGTTCAAATACCATTATGCCGCGGAGTGCGCGCGGTGGAACGTGCGCGCCTATCGCGATCTGGGGATCGACGTTCCCATCTATCTCAACACGTACCCCTTTTTCTACGCGCACGACTGGTCAGAATTCCAGAAAACCGCGGACCTCATCGGCCTGGACCTCTATCCCTCCAACGAACTGGCGGAGGATGAGTTCGAGCACCGCAAGCTGTGCGACAAGATCCGGCACCTCGCGGGCGTCTCACGGCTTCCCTTCATCGCGGAATTTCAGGCGGGGATCTGGCATGGCCGTCATTACGAGACGAACGTCCTGACCCCGAACCATTACCGCATGATCTGTCTTTCCGCGTTGCTTGCCGGCGCCAAAGGATGGAACTGGTACATGCTGGTCAATCGCGATAACTGGTACATGTCCCCGATCAACGAATGGGGACGGGTCCGGGGGGAGCTTTATGATGTGTTTAAACAGATCGTCGCGTCCTTTAATCATCTGAAGCCGACGTCCCTGGAAAAATTGACGGAGGTCGCGGTCACGTTCAATCCCCTCCAGTACGCCGCCCGGACGATGAGTCACAACAGCCCGGTCTTAAAGGCCCTTTATGAGGGAGATGTGGATTACGAAATGTGCGATCCCCGTTTCCCCATCCCTTCCAAAAAGGTCGTTTTTTATTCGGGAAATCAATGGCTTTCTAAAGAGGCGCACGAGAATTTGCGCCGTTTCGTCATGGAAGGCGGGACCCTCGTGGCCTTCCGGGATTTTCCGCGAAAAAACGAGCAGTTCGAACCTTTTCAGGTGATCGGGTTCGAAGATCCGGAGCGCACCCTTTTCGAATTTAAAAAGTATTTCAAGCTGATGCTAGGGAAAAACGGTCCCACGGTCCCGGTGAACAGTTCGGTCTATGTGTTCAAGGCCGCGGGTTGCCGGACCTTCCAGGCGGACCTCGGAGCGTACGGGAAACAGACAGTGGGCTATATGAAAGAGGTGGGGAAGGGCCGGGTCCTTCATCTGGGGGTGGAGCCGACGGCCGAGCTGGTGTTGGCTGTTTTGGATCATTTAAAAGTCCCGCTTATTTGTCATTCTCCGACGAAGGACGTTAAGACGGCGCTCTTCCGCCGGGGGAAGCGGTACTACCTGGTCGTGATCAATAACGGGAACGAGGACAAGAACGCGGCCGTTTATTTTCCGGCCATGGAAAAGCTGAAGGGGAAGATGGGAGTGCGGGACCTTTTGAACGGACGCAAAATGGTCTGCTCGCACGAGAGGCGCGATCCCATGGACGTCCCGATCGCCCGCAAGGACGGCCGGCTTCTTGAATTCACTCCCGTGGTGTCTTGACCCAGGCAAGCCGTTTCCATCCTTGCTGCCACGGTAGGGTAGGGGGTAAAATGAGCGGCTTTCGCAAAGGAGCGTCATGTACGAAACCTTTTTTGGCTTAAACGAACCTCCCTTTAACATGACTCCCGACCCCCGCTTCGTCTATCTCAGCCGGCATCATCAGGCCGCACTTTCGGCGATGCGTTACGGGGTCGAGCGCCGCTGCGGGTTCATTCAGATCACGGGGGAGATCGGGGCCGGGAAGACGACGCTTTCGCGCATGTTTTTGCAGCAACTCGGCGAAAATGTCCACAGTTCGCTCGTGTTCAATCCCAAACTCTCGGAGCTGGAGCTCCTTCAGGTGATTGTCGAAGATTTCGGCCTGACGCCGAAATCGCGGCGCCGCAAGGATTATTTCGACGCGCTCAACCGGTTTCTGCTCGAGGAAACCGGCAAGGGATTCAACGCCGTGGTGATCCTTGACGAAGCGCAGTTGTTGTCTCCCCGGGCATTGGAGCAGGTGCGGCTTCTGTCAAATCTTGAAACGACCACGCAGAAACTTCTCCAGATCATCCTGATGGGACAGCCGGAACTGCGGGATCTCCTGAAACGTAAGGACCTGACGCAATTGCGGCAGCGCATCACCGTTCACTGCCATCTTCCGGAACTGAGTCTGGAGGAAGTGGGGCAGTACATTTTGCACCGGTTGAATGTGGCGGGAGCTCATGATAACTATTTCACGCCCGAAGCCATTTACCGCATTTACCAGATTTCCGGAGGGATTCCAAGGATTGTCAATGTTCTTGCGGACCGGGCCATGCTCGCGGCCTATGCCAAAAACGTTTCTATGGTCGATCCGATGATGGTGGAATTTGCGGAAGGGGACCTGCAAGGAGCCAGCGTATGAGCCTTATCCAGGAAGCCTTGGAAAGAACAAAGCGCACGTCGTTTTCCCAGTCCACCTGGGGCACGGCAAAACCCCTGGGGTCCGGTCCGGCGGAAACGAACCTGGAGAAAGAATTGAGCCGGGTCCATAAGGATTATGCGGAACGACGGGCCCGCTACTGGAAATGGGGGATTGGGGCGGGGGCTTTCCTGTGCATTGCCGGCCTTTTTTTCTCTTTAGGCGGCTGGTTTCATAGAGCAAAGGTCCCTTCGGAGGCTTCGTCCGACGTTCCGGTTGCGCCTCCCGCGGCGATCACTCTTCGGGATTCTCATCGCAATGTCCCTTTTAAGCTGTCGGGCATCATGAGCCGCGGCGGAAAGGCCGTAGCGCTGATCAACGGCCGGATCGTGGGTGTGGGGGGCGGAGTGTCCCGGGGCGCAATCGTTACATCGATCGGTGACGGGGAAGTGTTCCTGGACGTGCGCGGAAAAAAGGTCCGTCTTGAATTATAAAAAACTCACTAAATTCTATGGCTTCGCTTAAATTTTTCCAGCACACGCTTCTCTTTGTTTGTCTGTTTTTGTTGCTGCTTTTTTTGGTCTACCGCTATCTGCAGGGGAGTTGAGCGTTGCCCAAGTCCATTCCATGGCGGGACATCGCGTTCGCCCTTTTCATTTTTGCAGTTGCCTTCCTCATCCGGTCTTATGATTTAGGCCGGCTCCCTCTCAACCACGACGAAGCCAGTGCCGCGAGGCATCTTTTGGGTTGGCCGGGACTTTTTAAGGAATTCTGCGGGGTGCCAAAGTTTGCTCTTTCTTTTTTTTCCGAACCGCTTGCCTCGCTGTTGACCCGAGAAGCGTCCGGGCCCAAGACGTATGTTCCGGAAGCATTCGTGTTTTTCATCCGTTCGGGACATGTCCTGTTCGGGGCCCTCACGGTTTCGAGTCTTTTTCTTTTTGCCCGGGACATGTATGGACGCCTTACCGCCATGATCGCGTCCGTGCTGCTGTGCTTTCTTCCATGGCACATCGCTCAAAGCCGATTGGCAGGACTCGTGACCCAGGTTCCTCTGCTGGGTTGCCTCATGCTTTGGGGGCC
>JAHQRI010000096.1 GCA_019052695.1 Candidatus Omnitrophota bacterium | reverse complement strand
GCCCAGCGCACGTCCGCCCCGAGCTCGACCAGGGTCTCGATGAGCACCGCGGTCTGGATCGTCATGTGCAGACTGCCCATAATCCGTCTCCCCCGCAGAGGTTTCTGGGGACCGTACTTCCTCCGGGTCGCCATCAACCCGGGCATTTCCTTCTCGGCCATGTCGAGCTCTTTGCGCCCCCAGGCGGCCAGGGAAAGGTCCGCGACCTTGAAGTCCTGCTTGACCTTGGTTCCTCTGTTCTTCGCGACTTTCATTTTTTTCTCTGCGGTCAGCATGGGACCGCCACCTTGTGACCGGAACAACCGCTTTTGATCCCCAGGAGTTTTCGGAGCACGTCCACGCGATCCGTTTTTTCCCAAGTAAAGCCGGCCTCGCTGCGGCCGAAATGACCGTAGGCGGCCGTTTTTTGATAAATAGGACGGCGAAGGTCCAGCGCCTTAATGATCCCGCGGGGCGTGAAATCAAAGACCTTGGTGATCGCTTCAACGATCTGTTCGTTCGAAAACTTGCTGGTCCCGAACGTGTCCACCCGGACCGAGACCGGCTCCGCGACCCCGATCGCGTAGGAGACCTGGATCTCGCAACGGCTCGCGATCCCGGCCGCGACCGTATTTTTGGCGACGTAACGCGCGAAGTAGGCCGCCGAACGGTCCACTTTCGACGGGTCTTTTCCGCTGAAAGCGCCACCGCCGTGGCGCCCCATGCCCCCGTAGGTATCCACGATGATCTTACGTCCCGTCAAACCGGTATCCCCGTGGGGACCGCCGATCTCGAACCGCCCCGTCGGGTTGATGAAGATCTTCGTGTTCTTGTCCATTAAATTTGCCGGAACAACCTTCTTGATGACCTTTTCGATCAGGTCCTTTTGAATGGTCGGCAGCGTGACCTCCCCGTCATGCTGGGAACTGAGGACCACGGCGTCGACGCGGAGTGGCTGATCATCCTTATATTCCACGGTGACCTGGCTCTTGGAATCCGGACGCAGGTACTTTATCTTTTTAGATTTGCGCATCGCCGTCAGGTAGCGGACCAATTTATGGGACAGCATGATCGGGAGCGGCATGAGTTCCCGGGTCTCGTTCGTCGCGAACCCGAACATCATACCCTGGTCCCCCGCGCCGCCTGTATCCACCCCCATCGCGATGTCGGGCGACTGGGTGTGAAGGGCAACGTCGATCTTACAGGTCTTATAATCGAAGCCGATCTTTGGATCGACATAGCCGATCTTCCGGATCACTTCGCGGGCGACCTTCTCCGGATTCACTTTGGTTTTGCTCGTGACCTCTCCGGCGATCGTCAGCCGGTCGGTGGTCGCGAGACATTCGCAAGCGACACGGGACGCGGGATCCCCGGCGAGAAAGGCGTCCAGGATGGCGTCGGAGACTTGATCGCAAAGCTTGTCCGGATGCCCCTCAGAGACCGATTCCGATGTGAAAAAGTAATGCCCTTTCTTCATGATGTTGACTCCTTTGGATTGGGTGAATTAACGATCGCGTTAGCCTTCTGATACGAGGCAAGGTCCCCGATATCAAGCCATTTCCCCTCGAGGGGAAAAGCGAAAAGCCCTGTCTGCTCAGCAAGCCACCGCATATAATGGCCGGGTTGGTCCGTATTATGGCCGCCCGCAATATAAGTGTCAAGCAGGCTCCAGATCTCCCGGGGGAGCCAGTAGATACCGCTCGAGGCGAGGGTCGTGGTGGGCTGGGGAGGTTTCTCCTGGAACTCCAAGATCTTCCCGTTCGCGTCCGTCTTCACAAGGCCGTACCGCTTGGCGAGCTCCTTATCGCCCACATCGTAGACGGCGATGACCCCGTGAGGACGTTTCGTCTCGCCGAACTCCTTGAACGAGACAAGGTCAAAATCGAAAAAATTGTCCCCGGCAATGACCAACAGATCGCACGGCGCCAGTTTTCGCGTACGGATCACATAGACAAGGTCCCCGATCGCGCCCAGGCGGGTCTCGTTGCTCGTCGTATGATCGTTCACGACCTCGACGGTCCAGGGATATTTCGCCTGAGCGGCCCACTTCTCGAAATGCCCGGAGAATTTCTGGTTGCTGACGAGGTAGACACCGTCGATCTCCCGGATCTTTTCGACCCGCTCCAGGATCCATTCCAGGATGGGTTTACGCCCCACCGGCAGGAGGGGTTTCGGCTGGTTCTCGGTCAGAGGATAAAGCCGCGTCGCGTAACCGGCACAAAGAATGATGGCTTTCATGGTTCGGAAACCGCTCCTTCCGGAAGTTCACTCATCCGCGAGTTCGCTGCAAATATTCTTGAGCTTCGTATTCAGAAAGGCCTTGACCTCTTTCCCCGTCTGGAGCGACAGGGCCCTCAACGCCAGTTCCTGGGATTCCTTGAACGAGATCGAACGGATCACCTTCTTGATCTTAGGAAGCACGACCGGGCTCGCGCTGATCTCATCGATCCCAAGTCCTACCAAAAGGATCGCGATCGCCGGGTCCGCCGACATTTCCCCGCAGCTCCCGACCCAGATCCCCTTGGTGTGCCCGTTCCGGACCACCAGATCGATCAACCGGAGGATGGCCGGATGCGTCGGTTCGTAAAGGTACGCGATCTTCTCGTTCATACGGTCGATGGCCAGCACATATTGGATCAGGTCGTTCGTCCCGAGCGAAAAGAAGTCGACCTCTTTGGCCAGGACATCGCTCGCAAGCGCCGCCGAAGGGATCTCGATCATGGCCCCCACCGGGATGTCCCTGGAAAACGGGACCCCTTCCGATCCCAGTTCGGCTTTGGCTTCGTTGAGGATCTCGCGGGCCGCGAGGATCTCCTGGACGCTGGCGATCATGGGATACATGATCTTCAAGTTCCCGTGGGCGCTCGCGCGCAGGATCGCGCGTAATTGCGTCTTAAAAATATCTTTGCGCGTCAAACAGAACCGGATCGCGCGCCAGCCCAGGTAAGGGTTCATCTCGTGCGGGATCTCCAGGGTCGAGGCGAATTTGTCCCCGCCGAGGTCCAGCGTCCGGATGATCACGCTGCTCGGGGACATGCCCTCCGCCACCTTGCGGTACGCCTCGTACTGCTCCTGTTCGGTCGGCAGGGTCGCGCGGTTCATGTAGAAATACTCCGTGCGGTAAAGCCCGATGCCCTCCCCGCCGTGGGAGATCACCGACGGGACCTCATGATGGAATTCGATGTTCGCCGCCAGGACGATGCGTTTTCCGTCCAAGGTCTCGGCCGGCAATTCGCGCAATTTCTCCAGCTCGCCCGTCAGCTGAAGGAACCGGTCCTCCTGCGAGGTGTACTTGTCGATGGTCGCTGGATCGGGATCGATCACGACGACGCCGTGCGTTCCATCAACAATGATCATGTCCCCGTTCTGGATCTCATTGATGACCCTCTCGACCCCGACGATCGCGGGGATCTCCAAAGAACGGCCGAGGATCGCCGTATGGGACGTCGGACCCCCGATCTCGGTCATAAAGGCCAAGACCTTGTTCTTGTCGAGCGAAGCCGTGTCCGAAGGGGAAAGGTCGTGGGAAGCGATAATGACCTTGCCCTGGAACTCTTCAAGACGCCTTTTGTCCTCCCCGCACAAATTCCCGAGGAGCCGTTTGCCCACGTCCCGGATGTCCGCGATCCGTTCCCGGAGGTATTCGTCATTGATCTGGGAGAAGGCCTGAAAATACCGCTGGAGGACGGCCGCAAAGGCGTACTCCGCGCCGACCTTTTCGTTCTTGATGACTTCGATCACGTCTTCGATCAGGGTGCGGTCCTCGAGGATGAGGAGGTGCGCGGTAAAAATATCCGAGCTTTCCCGGCCGATCTGATCGGAAAGTTTACGCCGGATCCCGAGGATCTCGTTCCGCGTCCGGGTCAGGGCGTCCTCAAACCGGGCGATCTCGTTGGAGATCTGTTCCGGGCCCACGGACCGTTTCGGGAGATTGAAAGATTCGCCGCTGTGGAGAACGAAAACTTTCCCGATCGCGATGCCGGGTGAAACGCCGATCCCCTTGAGTTCTTTCATGGCTTATTCTCCGAAATTGGACCCGAGAAGTTTTTCTAAAGCCTGTACGGCCGCTTCCGCGTCCCTGCCGGTCGCCCGCACCAGGATGGTGGACCCCATTTCCGCGGCGAGCGTCATAATGCCCATGATCGACTTCCCGTCGGCCACCACGTCTTCCTTCCGGACCTCCAGGGATGCTTCGAAACGGTTGGCCGTCTGGACAAAAAGAGCGGCCGGCCGCGCATGGAGGCCGAGCTTGTTCGTGATCGTGAACTGGCGTTCGATCGTCGGGAGTTCCGTTGAAGGTCGTTTGCGTCGCGGTGCCATGACAGGATCAGCCTTTGACCTTTCTCGAATGTTTCGCGTAGTGGTCCAGGACCAGCCTGATCAGCCGTTCGGAATCGTGACGGACGGGGCCGTCCGCTTTCAGGACATCTCCGCGAATGACCTGGTACCCCTTTTCATGGATCTTGTCGAGGTCCAAAGTCACCGGCGCGGCCCCCATTTCCCGGTAACGCGTGAGCACCGATTGCGGGATAGGCGCCGTATTCACGAAACACGCATCCACGATCCTCGGGTCCGTATGTTCCAACAGCACTTTCAAATGGTCCCACGCGCTCATCCCGATCGTTTCTCCCGGCTGGGTCATCGCATTGCAAATATAAACCTTATAAGCGTCCGCGTGAAGGATAGCGTCCCGGATGTCCCGGATCAAAAGATTCGGCAGAATGCTCGTATACAGGCTGCCCGGACCCATGATGATCAGGTCCGCGATCGCGATCGCGTCGATCGCTTCCTGGCATGCCCGGCAATCGTCGGGGCTCAGGCGGATGTTCCGCAAAGGTTTTTTCACGTCCGTGATGTTCGTTTCGCCTTCCACCGAGGTCCCGTCCATGAATTCGCCGACCAAAGTCACTTTTTCAAGGGTCGACGGGAGCACCCGCCCCCGGATGGCCAGGACCTTGCTCGATTCAGCGATGGCTTTCTCGAAATCCCCCGTGACCATGGAAAGCGCCGTGATGAAAAGGTTCCCGAAACTGTGCCCCTTAAGCCCCTCCCCAACCTCGAACCGGTACTGAAAGAGGTCCTGGATCAAAGAACCCGCGTCCGCGAGCGCCACCAGGCAGTTCCGGATATCGCCGGGAGGCAGAACGTCCATTTCGTCGCGCAACCGCCCGGAGCTCCCGCCCGTATCCGTGACCGTAACGATCGCCGTGATATTGCTCGTGAAAAGTTTGATCCCTGACAGCATCGTGCTCAAGCCAGTGCCTCCGCCGATCGCGACGACCCTCGGCCCGCGCAAAAGGGATTCGATCTGTCTTTTGTGGTAGACGATATCGACCAGCGGCCCCTCGCTGTGCAGCGGCATCAGCGCTCTCACAAAGATCCGGACCATGTTCTTAATGGAAGTGTAAATAAGGAAGATGCCGAAAATAAGCGACGCAGTCGCGAAAGACGCCAGCAGCACGCTCGATTTGGACATGGTTTTGACCGTCAGCATCGCTACCACGACGATGAAGCTCAGGCCGACGATGCACAGCACGATCCAGCGTTTGATCCCGATGCCCGGATAGAACCACTTGAAAAATTGCATAATAAAGGTCCGAAAAGCCGGCGGATCAGCTTTTCCGGTTCTCCTCCTTGCTGATCAGATCGTACACATCCTTGGGCGTCTTGCAGCGGCGTAATAGTTCACAGAAATAGCTGTCCCGCAGGAGCCGGGAAATCTGGGCGAGCGCCTTCAAGTGCGGTCCGGCCGTGTCCTTGGGCGCGACGAGCAAGAAGAGGATATACACGGGCTCTCCGTCCAGGGCCTCGAAATTAACGCCCTTGCGGCTCACACCGAGCACGGCCACAAGGCCGTCGACCTTGTCGGTCTTTCCGTGAGGAATGGCGATCCCCTGCCCGATCCCGGTCGACCCGAGATTCTCGCGTTCGATCAAGGCGCGCAAAATGCTTTTCTTGTCCCCGATGTCCTTGACCTCCGCAAGGATCCCCACCATTTCTTCGAGGACACTTTCCTTGTCCGTAGATTCCAGGTCCAATTTGATCCCTTTAATGCTGAGAAAATCGGTGATTTTCATTGCTTGATCCCCCTCATTTATTAAGAACGGTGCGACGTCAGAATGAAGGCTCGATGAGCCCGTAGTCCCCGTCTTTGCGTTTATAGATCACGTTGATCTTGTTGGTCTCCTGATTCAAAAAAAAGAGAAAAATGTCCGGCAGGACCCCAAGCTGCAGGCCCGCTTCTTCCACCGACATGGGCTTCGCGTCCTGACCCTTGACCTTGATGATCCTGGGTTTGAGGGGAGGGACCGCGGTTTCCGCTTCGACCCAGCGCATGGCCCTCTCGATCTTCGCCGAGGCCTGGCTGCCTTTTTTACGGTGGTCTTTGGTCTTCGCACGGTATTTTTTCAACTGCTTCTCGACGCGCGCGTAAGCCTCGTCGAACGCCGTGAAGATGTTCTCTTTGTTCGCCCCCTCGCCGAACGCGCGGAAATTTTTGGCAAGGAGCGTGACCTCGGCCCTATAAAGGTATTTTTCTTTTTTTAGAAAAACGTGGGCCTCCACGATGTGCGGTGCGTATTGTTCGAGTTTGGGAAGGCGCTCCTCCACGTGGGTTTTCATGCCCTCCGTGATCTTTAAGTTCTGACCCGAAAAACGGATATCCACAACACGTGCCTCCTTTGATGGTCCTGGTAAGAAAACTTTCGATACGCGCGGCCGGTCAGGCCAAGGAGAACCTTTCCCCGAGGTAGAGCTCCCTAGCCTTGGCGTCCGAGGCGAGGAATTCCGAGGTCCCCGAGACCTCGACCTTGCCGTTGTAAAGAAGGTAAGAGCGGTCGGTGATGGACAGCGTTTCCCGCACGCTATGGTCCGTCAACAAAATGCTGAGACCCTGCGCCTTGAGCTTCTGGAGGATCTTCTGCACCTCAAAGACCGCGATGGGGTCGACCCCGCTGAAAGGTTCGTCCAAAAGAAGCAGCGCCGGGTTCGTCACCAAGGCGCGCGTGATCTCCAGCCTCCGCCGCTCGCCTCCGGATAGCGTGAACGCCTTGTTCTTGGCGAGGTACGCGATGTCCAGATCATTAAGAAGCCTCTTCAACCGGCGGTCCCTCTCCTGCTGTGAGATCCCCAAGGTCTCGAGGATCGCCATGATGTTCTCTTCGACCGTCAGCTTGCGGAAAATGGAAGGTTCCTGCGAAAGATAACCGATCCCGAGACGCGCCCGCTCATACATCGGAAGGGTGGTGATGTCCTCGCCCCGGAAAAAGATACTGCCGCTCTCGGGCCGGATCACGCCGACCACCATGTAAAAGGAAGTCGTCTTC
>JAHQRI010000095.1 GCA_019052695.1 Candidatus Omnitrophota bacterium | reverse complement strand
GCATAGATCGATCCGGTTTGCGATTGCCCAGATGGACCCTACGGTGGGGGATTATGTCCAAAACACCTCTAAGATCCTGACCTGGGTCCAGAAAGCGTCACGGAAAAAAGCGGATCTGATCGTTTTCCCGGAGGCCGCGCTTTGCGGCTATCCGGTTTGGGACCTTGCCAACAAGAAGCAATTTGTCGCCGAAGGTCGGAAACAGCTCAGCCGTATCGCGGCGGCGACCCGCGGCAAGGATTTGGTCGTGGTTCTCGGTTTCATTGACCGGGGGGCCGGATCGACGGGCTCCTCTCATGCCTCGTCTTATAATGCGTTGGCCTGGATCGAAAAAGGGAAGGTCCGCACGGTCTACCACAAACAATTGCTTCCGACCTATGACGTGTTCCTCGAAGAGATCTTCTTCCGGGCGGGGGACAGAACCCAGATCGTCCCCTGGAAAGGGTATAAGATCGGATTGACCATTTGCGAGGATATCTGGGACGCTTCCTACGAGACGAAACCGCTCCGGGCGCTGAAACGACGCGGGGCGGATCTTGTGATCAACATTTCAGCGTCGCCTTACTACCGCGGTGTCGCCGAGGCCCGGGACGCTTTGCTTCAGGGCCACACGCGACACTATGGATTTCCCGTCCTTTACGTCAACCAGGCAGGGGCTCAAGACGATCTTTTGTTCGACGGGCGAAGCCTTTTTTGCGACGCAAAGGGAACCGTGCTGTTCCGGGCGCCGGCTTTTACCGAGGGGCTTTTTTTCTATGACGGGACGTTGTCCCGTTCGGTCGAACGTCCCGCGCACGAAGTGCCGCTTCCGGAATGGACCGGGCGGCCGAAGGAGATCTACGATGCGTTGGTCATGGGGCTTAAGGACTATTTTCAAAAGAACGGGTTTAAAAAAGCCGTCATCGGGTTGAGCGGCGGGATCGATTCCGCATTGGTTGCGACGATCGCTGTTGACGCATTGGGTGCCGACGCGGTCAAAGGGGTCGCGATGCCCGGGCCGTTCTCTACGGAGGGCAGCCGGAAGGATGCGGAGGCCCTGGCCCAAGCGCTCGGAATCGCGTTCGAGGTTCGTCCCATCTCCGACAAATACCATCATTGGCTGAAGGCCTCGGGTTTTGCTGCGAAAGGACGTCCCTCCGTCGCGATGGAGAACCTTCAGGCCCGCTTGCGGGGGCTGGAGCTTATGTTCCTATCAAATGATGAGGGACGGCTGGTCCTCACCACGGGGAACAAATCGGAGCTGGCGATGGGGTATTGCACGCTTTACGGCGACATGGCGGGAGGATTGGCCGTCATCGGGGACGTCTACAAGACGGATGTTTACCGTTTGGCGTGGTACCGGAACTCGATCGCTTCCGTGATCCCGAAGGCGACCCTGACCAAAGCACCCTCCGCCGAACTAAGGCCCGATCAGAAGGACGAGGATTCTCTTCCCCCCTACGAAGTCCTGGATGAGGTCCTCTACCTTTACATCGAAAAGAATCTCAGCCGCGACGAAATACTCCGCAAGACGCGCGGCCGTATCGCCGCGGCCGCTGTCGTGGAGGTCATCCGCAAGGTCGATCACAACGAATACAAGCGCCGGCAGACCCCGCCCATTCTGCGTGTTTCGGAAAAGGCCTGGTTCGGCCGCCGCATGCCGATCACGAACCGTTTCCAGGGTTGATATCCCTTGCCTCGTCTGCTCGAGCGGATTGTCACCGTACCCCTCGAAACCTCGCACGGGGTGTTCCGCATCGATGTCACACCCCGGGGGCTTGCCGCCGTGCGGTTTCCCCAGCAAAGAAAGAAAGCCGTCCCGCGACGGCTATCGTACCGCGGGATCGCCGGAAAGGTTTGGCGCTACTTTAAAGATCCGCGGAAACCCGTTGGGTCGATTCCCCTCGACTTATCGGGTCATACGACCTTCGAGAAAAGGGTTTACGGGGCGCTACGGCATGTTCCGCCGGGCCGGACCATCACGTATGCCGCACTGGCGCGGCGGGCTGGATATCCGGGCGCGGCCCGTGCGGTGGGAACGGCCATGCGCAAGAACCGGGTCCCGATCGTGGTCCCCTGCCACCGGGTCCTCCCGGCGCGTGGCGGTTTGGGAGGCTACGCCGCGGGACGATCTTGGAAGCGGTTCCTTTTAGAACGCGAGCATGCACATGGGATCAGGGCAACGCGGACCGAACGACGCATGTACAAACGGTCGTTCACGGTCTGCCGACAACGGGGCGCTCAGGTTTGCCGTTCTCGGTCCCGTCATGCTGTGGTATAATCTTAAAATTTCAAGAAAGGGATTCCCTTGCAACCCAAAAAGATCGCCGAACTGATCCGTACGCTGGCTGAGGACAAGAAGGCCGAAGACATCCAGGTCCTTGATATCTCCAAGATATCCAGCATCGCCCATTATTTCATCATCGCGCACGGCAATAGCGACCGTCACGTCAAGGCCGTCGCGACCTATCTGATGGAAGAGATGAAACGCCGCCAAATGCCCGCGTTCCACACCGAAGGCCTCGTCGAAGGCAAGTGGGTCCTGCTCGATTTCGGGGCTGTGATCGTTCATATTTTTTACAAAGAGACCCGAGAATTCTACAGCCTCGAAAGGTTGTGGGGAGAAGCGAAAAAAATCTAGTGACTCGCCACTCGGGACTAGGGAAACGTAAACCAGCAAAATACGAGTCCCGAGGAACGAATCCCGAGTCCCGGTTTATATCATGAAATCCAAAATCGAATCTCTGATCAATTCTGTTATCAAGGCCTATTGCAGCCAGCAAGGCGTCATCCAGCCGGCTAATTTCAGCTACGATCTTCATCCGCCGAAAGACGCGGCGATGGGCGATCTGGCCTGCAACGTTGCGTTCAAACTTGCCGGGGTCGCGCGCCGCAAGCCCGCGGAGATCGCGTCCGCGCTTCTTACCCTTATCCGCGAAAAAGCTGGCCAAGATTCTCCCGTCGAAAAAGTCGAAGTAGCTGGAGCGGCCTTCCTTAATTTTTACCTTACAAAAGAAGATCTAGGCGCGCAACTCATGGCGATCCGCAAGCAGGATCGTGATTACGGGCGCTCCGCGTTCGGTCGCGGCAAGAAAGTCGTGCTGGAGTTCGTGAGCGCGAACCCGACGGGGCCGCTCACGATCGCGCACGGCCGGCAGGCCGCGGTCGGGGATTGTCTTGCGCGGATCCTGAAATTCACGGGCCATGAAGTTTTCGCGGAATATTACCTCAACGACGGCGGGCGGCAGATGAACATGCTTGCCCAAAGCGTGTGGGCCCGTTACGGGGAATTGCTCGGGGTGGAGATCCCGTTCCCCGAGGACGGTTATCAAGGGGATTACATCCGCGAGATCGCCCGCGAGATCATCGAAAAAGAAAAGAAGGATTCGCTCCTTAGGGGGCCCGAGGCGGAAGCGGTCGCCTTCTGCGGCCGGTACGCCGTAAAGCGCATCATGGGCTGGATCGAGGATGACCTGACGAAGATGGGCGTTCGTTTCGACAACTTTTTCAGCGAGCAGACGCTTTACCAGAAAAAGGCGGTCGATCACGCGCTGGATGTCCTGAAGAAAAAAGGTTTCTTGTTTGAAAGTGAGGGGGCGCTCTGGTTCCGGTCCACGGATTTCGGGGACGACAAGGACCGCGTCGTCCGCAAGTCCACGGGGGACTACACTTATCTCGCTCCGGACATCGCGTATCATCTTTCAAAGTACGAACGCGGTTACAAGGTTCTGGTCAACCTTTGGGGCCCCGATCATCACGGCTATATCCCGCGCCTCAAGGCAGCCTGCCAGGCGCTGGGCTACCCGCCGGAGGCCATTCACATCGGAATCGTTCAACTGACGACGCTTTTCCGCAAAGGCCAGCCGGTCCGGATGTCGACGCGCGCGGGGGAATTCGTGACCTTGCGGGAACTTTACGAAGAGGTCGGGGTGGACGCGACGCGGTTTTTCTTCATCATGCGCCGGCAGGAAAGCCATCTCGATTTCGATCTTGACCTTGCCAAAGAGAAGTCGCAGGAAAATCCGGTTTATTATCTTCAGTATGCTCACGCCCGCATCGCGAGCCTTCTCAAATTCGCCGCGCGGGACATCTCGCCGCAGATCGATCTTACGCGTTTGGCGGCGCCGGAAGAATCGGAGCTGATCGGCTGTCTGTCCCAGTTCCCGGAATACCTCGTCCAGGCGAGCCGGACACTCGAGCCTTACCGACTCGCCGATTATTTGCGGCAGGTCGCGGCCTGTTTTCACAAGTTCTACAGCTGCCATCGGATCGTCACCGAGGACAAGGTTTTGACGCAGGCCCGTTTGCTTCTGGCTGACGCCGCGCGGATCGTCCTGCGTAACGGTCTCGAGCTTCTCGGGATCACCCAACCGGAGAGCATGTAATCCCGCCTTGGAATTCTGTTTCTTTCGCAAGTCCCCCGAATTAGAATCAATTAGCGGATCATTTCGTTCCGTCAGTCCGTTTCTGGCCAGAGCATTTGGGGCTTCACAATGAACGATTTCCAGCGGAAGGTCATTTTTATCGTCGGTCCCACGGCGTCGGGAAAGTCCGAACTCGCTGTTGCGTTGGCGCGAAAACTCGGCGGCGAGGTCATTTCCGCGGACTCCATGCTGGTCTATAAGGGGATGGATATCGGGACCGCAAAGCTGAGCCGGGCCGCGCGGGGCGGTGTGCCGCATCACGGTATCGATCTGATCAGCCCTGACAAGAATTTCTCGGTTTTCGCCTATCGCCGCTACGCGCTCAAAACGATTGCGGAAGTCCGGAAAAGGCGCAAGATCCCTATTGTCGCGGGGGGTACCGGTTTTTACATTAGGGCCCTTTTAGAGGGGCTTTCACCGAGGCCAGGGGCGAATCTCTCGATCCGCAGGAAACTCGAGGCGGAGGCCCTCCAGAAGGGCTTACCGGCTCTTTATGAAAGGCTTTTTAAGGTCGATCCCGATCGCGCCCGGGCCATAGGGCCGTACAACCAGCGCCGGATCATCCGCGCCTTGGAGATCTACGAGCTGTCGGGGCAAAGGCCGTCTCAAGAGCAGGAGAAAAGCCCGGGTTTGCAAGCGTTAGGTTATGAGCCTGTCGTGATCGGACTTCACCGTGACCGCCAAGCCCTTTATGAAAAGATCGATCGCAGGGTCGACCGCATGTTCCGAAAAGGACTTGTCCGTGAGGTGAAACGCTTGATGCGCGGACGGATCTCGCAGACGGCATTGCAAGGCGTCGGCTATAAGGAGGTCGTGAATCTGCTGGAGCCACAGGGGCGGCAGAAGCCGCCGGCCGCGGCGATCAAAGATGTGAAAGCGAAGATCCAACAAGCCACGCGTCACTTCGCCAAGCGGCAGTGGACGTGGTTCAAGCGGGAGAAGGGCATCCGCTGGGTTTGGTGGCCGGAAGGTGTCCCGGTTTCGAAGGTCGTGCACTGTATCCTGAACATGACTAGGGACAAGAAATGATCCTTAAAATAGATAGGGGCGCAACGCACAAGGCGCAGCGTGAGTTAAAAGGATGGTCGTTGAGCGTTGACCGTTGCGCGGGGGACGGTATTTATGCGTGATAAGGTTTTTCTGGTGATCGTCAAGACCGGAGCGCGGAACAGCCAGGACCTCGAGGAAAGTTTCAGGGAAATGAAAGAGCTTGCGGAGTCCGCAGGCGGGGCGGTGGTCGGCAGCGCGAGGGCGAACGCTTTGCATCCCAGCCCGAGCCATTTTATCCGGAAGGGAAAGATCGAAGAATTGACGGCGATGGTGGCGGAGACGGGCGCGAACGTCCTGATCTTTAATGTGGACCTTTCGCCGGTGCAAGCGCGTAATCTGGAAGACGCTTGCGGTGTGAGGATCGTGGACCGTACGGGGCTGATCCTCGATATTTTTGCGCGCCGGGCCGTTTCAAGTGACGGAAAACTCCAGGTGGAACTTGCCCAGCTCCAATATCTTTTACCACGTCTCGTCGGGAAAGGCGTGATTATGTCACGCCTCGGTGGCGGTATCGGGACTCGGGGTCCTGGGGAACAAAAGCTCGAGGTCGACCGCCGTAAGATCCGCGGGCGTATTGAACATATTCAGGAACAGCTTGAGCGATTGCGGACACACCGTGCACAGATCCGCCGCGGCCGGGTTCAAAAAGGCTTGAAGCAGGTCGCGATCGTCGGGTACACCAACGCCGGGAAGTCCACACTTTTGAATGCTTTGACCGGTGCTGATGCTTATGTTGAAGACCGCCTTTTCGCGACCCTGGACCCGAAAACACGGATTTTTGAAGACGGCGCGGGAAGATCGGTGCTCTTTACGGACACCGTCGGGTTCATCCGTGATCTTCCGCATGGTCTGGTCAAGGCGTTCCACGCGACCCTCGAGGAGGTGCTGGAGGCCGACCTGATCCTGGTCCTGACCGACGCATCGAGCGATTATGCCGTCGAGCATTGCGACGTCGTCGCACAGGTGCTCCGCGAGCTGGGGGCGGAAGGGAAAAAACAAATCCTTGTCTTGAACAAGGCGGACCTTCTTGGGGAAACCGAAAGAGGACGTGTGAGGGACCGCTTTCCGAACGCTGTCCTGGTCTCCGCCTTAAAGAAGGAAGGTCTTCCCGAGCTCATGGGTGCCGTTCGCGGTGCCCTCGATTGACCGAAAGGCTTCGCGGAAGAAAACTTAAAGAAAGTTGCGGGGGTCACGGCAGATTGTTATAATGCCGCCTGTTCCTGTCCTACGCGTGTCAGGCATGGTCCCTCCGCTGATGACGTCTGGGGGCATTTTATGAAGAGACGGTGTTGACGACCTGAGAGGTAACGGCGATGCAAGCACGGGATGTTAAAAAAGGGGCCACGGTCCTTTACCAGAATGAGATTCATCTTGTGACCGAGGCGGTCCATCGGACCCCCGGCAATTTACGGGCTTTCTACCAGATCACGTTAAAGAACGCCAAGAACGGGCGCATGATCCAGAACCGTTTCGCTCCCGACGACGAGCTCGAGCGCGTCGTTTTGGACCCGAAACCCTGCCAGGTCCTGTATAAGGACGATAACGGGTTCAATTTCATGGAGATGCAGTCCTATCATTCTTTTTCGTTGAGCGAGGGCGTCCTGGGGGATAAAAAGTACTTCCTGAAAGAGGGGATGGAGATCAAGATCGATTTTCACGACGACAAGCCGGTCTTTCCGGAGTTGCCTGGGATCGTTACCTTGAAGGTCACGGAGGCCCCGCCCGGGATTAAAGGCGATTCGGTTTCCAATAATGTTAAAAGTGCCGTCTGTGAGACAGGTCTCAAGGTCACCGTTCCTCTTTTTGTCGATGAAGGGGACGAGATCAAAGTGAATACCGAGACCGGCGCATACGTCGGTCGCGCCTGATTCCCGGACGGATCTGCCGGCGCCTGTTGGCGGGCAGTTGGTTGAAACAAAAAGCTTCGTGGGCAATTAGCTCAGTTGGTTAGAGCACACGCTTCAC
>JAHQRI010000094.1 GCA_019052695.1 Candidatus Omnitrophota bacterium | reverse complement strand
GGTCAGAGGGACGCCGGACCACTCCTCACGGCTGTAGGTCTTGGGGACGGGCATGATGTTCCGCGCCGGGACCTTCACGTACTCTGCGAAACCGCCGTTCACCTGGAACCCGAGGATCTTATATTCTTTGCACAGACTGTCCCAGCCGTCCTCGCAATACCGGCATTTACCGCAGGAGGTGCCCGGCGCCACGATCACGGACTTGTGAAGCGGCACGCCGCGGACCTTTTTCCCTTTTTCCACGACCTCACCCGCGATGTCGCTTCCAAGGATGTGCGGCATGCTGGTCTTGACAGCGGGCATGCCCTGGAGCGTCCAAAGATCAAGGCGGTTCAGCGCGCAGGCCGAGACCTTGACCAGGACATCGCGTTTGCCGAGGTCCGGGACCGGAACATAGGCCTCCTCGAGCGCTTCCGGGCCGCCGTGTTTTCTGAAAATGACCGCCTTCATTTTATCCATGAACAACTCCTTTGGGAGATCCATCTCCGAGGTGACGAGATAAGGGGAATGACTCGATGAAAAAGGTGCCCGCGATCTCCGATGACTTCGTTATAATAGGAACATGAAAGAGCCTCTTCAAGTTAAAAAAAAGCGTGTTCTCGGCGTTTTGCGGCGGTTGCGCAAGGTTTATCCCGGGACACGGTGTCCCTTGAAGTGCCGTTCCCCTTGGGAATTATTGGTCGCAACGATCCTTTCGGCCCAATGCACGGACAAACGCGTGAACATGGTCACGCCATCCCTATTCGAGAAATTTCCCGATGTGTGCGCCTGTGCTCAGGCCGATCCGGAGGTTTTTGCGCGTTACGTTCGTAGTACCGGTTTCTATAGGAACAAGACCAAAAATATTTTAGGTGCGGCCCGGACGGTGATCGAGAGGTTCGGGGGCGAGGTTCCATCGCGCATGGAAGACCTTGTCACGCTCCCGGGCGTGGGTCGAAAGACCGCCAACGTGATCCTCGGGAACGCGTTCGGCGTTCCGGGACTTTCCGTGGACACGCACATGATCCGCTTGAACCGTTTGCTGGGGTTCACGCGCCACCGTGACCCGGTGAAGATCGAATTCGATCTGATGGAGCTTGTGCCCCGAAAAAACTGGACCGAGTATTCCAGCTTGATCATCCGTCACGGGCGGGAATGCTGCTTCGCGCGGAGGCCGGACTGCCCCCGGTGCCCCCTTCAAACGCTTTGTCCTTCGGTAAAACCATAGCCCTCCGCTCTGGGAAAAGGGCCCAAGGCCCCCCCCCGGAGGGGGTGTCGGGGCATTTCCGGAAAAATCCCGGAAGGAAACGGACCCTTGAGTGAAAGGGGACTTTGGGAACGTTCAGGATTGTACTTTGCGGCATACTTCTTTATAATGACCCACGTTGTCGGTAGCCGTGAACCTGCGAGGAACCCGTAATGGTTTCTAAAAAGATCTTGTTCGTGGATGACGAACCTGTCGTTGCCCAATTGATGAAAACGCGATTGATGTCCCGTAATCTTCAGGTCGAAACGGCCTGCGACGGCGCCGAGGCCGTCCGGAAGGCGAAAGAATGGCAGCCGGACCTCATCCTGCTGGATGTGATCATGCCGCAGATGGACGGGTTCGAGACGTGCCGCGAGTTAAAACGATCCAAACAGACGGCGGGCATCCCCGTGGTTTTTTTTACCGCGTCACAAGAGACCCAACTGGAACAGAGGGCCCGGGAGGTGGGGGCGGAGGGGTTGGTCCAGAAACCTTTCATCGACCAGGTCTTTAAAATGATCGCCGAACTTTTGGAAGGAGCCTAAGGTCCTTTCCGAACCCGGCCCAAGGAGCGCTATGAGCCAAGAAAAGATCATTACCGACGCGAATTTTCAAACGGAAGTGCTACAGTCCCCGACGCCCGTGCTTGTCGACTTTTGGGCGGAGTGGTGCGGCCCCTGCCGGATGCTGGGTCCGGTGATCGAAAAGATCGCTGCGGCGAATGCCGGCCGGATCGTGGTCGGGAAAATGAACGTCGATGAAAATCCCGCCACGCCGCAGAAATACGGGATCCAGGGGATCCCGACGGTGATCTTTTTCAAGAACGGCGCGGTAGCCAAACAGCTCGTGGGCTATCAAGCCCAGGACAAGATCCAGAGGGTCATTGACGAGCTCTTTCCGAAATAGTCCGGCACCTCTCTTCTTGAAAAACGGTTAAAGGGTGTTCGCATCCCTCTATGAACGGGCGTCCTCTGGGCCGCACAGGCCTCCAAGTCTCCGAGATGGGCCTGGGTTGTTGGGCCCTCGGCGGTAACAGCTACGGCACGGTCCGGGACGAGAACTCTCTGGAAGCTTTGGAAACGGCGTGGGACGCGGGCGTGAATTTTTTCGATACGGCCGATGTCTACGGGGAAGGCCACAGCGAAGTCCTTATCGGGAAATTCCTGGAGGGAAAACCCCGGGAAAAGGTTTTCATCGCTACGAAAGCGGGATGGGATTTTTATCCCGTGGGGTCCGGGGCTTTCGGTCGGGAGAAAGAACCGGCCGGCCGGATGCTCCGCGCTGCGCACCGTAAGAATTTTGATCCCCTCTACCTCCGTTTCGCTTGCGAGCGGAGTCTTGAGAGACTGAGCACCGGGACGATCGATCTTTACCAGCTCCACAATCCGTCTCTGGAGCAGATCCGCGCCGGGGCAGCGGTCGGGGTTCTGGAGGTTTTGAAAAAGGAAGGAAAGATCCGTTTTATCGGGATCTCGGTCCACACCGAGGCTGAGGCCCTTGCCGCGTTGGAGGACCCGAGGGTCGATGCACTCCAGGTCATTTATAATCTTTTGGACCAGCGCATGAGGAAAAGGGTCTTCCCGGAAGCGTTGCGCAGGGGGGTCGGGATCCTGGCGCGGGAGCCTCTCGCTTCCGGACTTTTGTCGGAAAAATATCCGCCCGAGCATCATTTTCCCAAGAACGACCACCGCCGCCGGTGGACCGCGGAAAAAAGGACGCTTGATTGGGAAAAGATCCGGAAACTCAAAGCTGTTCTGAAAGGAGGGACGGTTTCTTTGCGGCAGGCGGCGTTGGAATACGTCTTGAATTACAAAGAGGTGTCCGCGGTGATTCCGGGAGCGAAGACGGCTGTCCAAGTGACGGAGAATCTCAAGGCATCGGTCGCGCCGCTCATGAGCCCGGAGGCGTTCGCGGCCATCCAAAACCTTTACGAAACAGAACCCGCGTTCGGTCAAGGACTGGTCCCCCGATGAGCTTCGCGAAGTTCCTGCTGGTGCTTTTGGCCCTGGGGCTGCTTTTTTTGTTCCATGGGCATGTCCTGGGGGCGGCGTTAACGCCGCTCCTGGAAAAGACGATGACGGAAGTTTTCGATATGAAGATCAACGTGGAAGGACTCTCCGTGTCCGTGTGGCCGGCGGTCGTTCACGCCGACAAGATCGAATGCCTGAATCCTCCCGGTTTCCGCCGGCGCGACCACTACACGGCTACCGGAGTGAATCTCGAACTTGATCTGAACCCTCTCAAAAATAAATTCATTCACATCCGGAAGGCCCATTTCAAGGGAGCGGTCTTCGCGGTTGAAAGTTACACGACGCCTCGGGGCTCGGTGACCAATGTCGGGCATTGGTACCATCACATGGGATTGGATGCGGAGGACCCGCCTTCCTCCCCGGACGTGCCGAACCGGTCTGCCCCTGCCGCAAACAATACGGGGGAAGAAGGATGGCGGGTCAGGATCGACCGCTTAGAGCTTGAAAAAGGGGAAGTGATCTTCGATGATCGCCGCGAAGGACCCGGCTTCCAGTGGATCTTCCGGGACCTGAAGGGACACTGGACGGGTTTTGACCATATCTCCGGATACACAAGTCCCGTTTTCACCGAAACGATTGAGTTAGAAGGGACCTTCGGTAACGCGCCGCCCGCAAAATTCAAAGGAGCGGGGCGGTGCCAGTTCGCGAACGGGAATAACTTTGAAGTCCGGGCGGAGATCACGGACGGCTCTCTGGCGGAATACAAGTTCCTTTTGGACGGCTTGCCTGCCGAGGTCAGGAGCGGGCGTTTCAACCTCCGGTCGCAACTGCGGTGTGTCCGAAGCGACCTGGATTCTGACCACCATTTGACCGTCAAGGACCTCAAGTTCGCGGCACCGTCCGCGTCCCAAAAACTCATGAAATATCCCATGGACGGTGTGCTCTTGCTCCTGGAAAATCAAAAGAGCGTGGAACTTCACATGCGCGTCGACGGGTATATTGGGGACCCGAAGTTCCGATTTTTTAGCGCGTTCACACAGGCGTTCCGGAAGGCGTTGACGGACAAAGCGATGGTCACCCTGAAGGGCGTGGGGAAGAGCACCCTGGCCATTGCGACGGAAACGCCGAAACAGGTGACGCAGGGGCTTGTGAAGATCGCGTCGGTCCTGACCGATCCCTTTATTTCAAAACCGGATGATGCGCAACTTCACGGAGGAGAGGTTTTCGATGGTTGAAACTCATGTAGGGCATGTCGCTATTATCGGGAGACCGAACGTCGGGAAATCGACCCTCCTGAATTATTTGGTGGGCGAAAAACTGGCCGGGACTTCCGCCAAGCCCCAAACGACCCGCGACGTGATCCGCGGGATCCTGACGGTGCCGGACGGACAATTGTTTCAAAGTCCCCACCGCGGACAGATCGTCTTTTTGGACACTCCCGGCGTTCACAAGCCTCAGGACGCGCTTGGAGAGGGGATGATCCGCGAGGTGCGCCAGTCTCTGGAAGACGCGGACCTCCTTTACTGGATGGTCTACCCGAAGCCCATGGGAGATACCGAGCGCGGCATCCTTGATTGGGTCCGAGACCTCAAGATCCCGGTGTTCCTCCTGATCAATCAGATAGACCGTTTTTCCAAGGACCAGCTCTTGCCGGCGCTGGAGTCTTACCAAAAAGCTTACGGTTTCAAAGAATTCATTCCCATCAGCGCGAAGACCGGGGAGAACGTCAAAACGCTGGTACGGGAGACGCTCCAGGCCCTCCCGGAAGGGGAATTCCTTTATCCGGAGGACCAGCTTTCGGACCAGAACGTGCGTTTTCACGTTCAGGAAATGATCCGTGAGAAGCTTTATCATTATTTGGGGGAAGAGCTTCCGTATGACGCGACCGTCCGCATCGATGAATTCAAAGAGGATGGGAAGATCACCCGCATTCACGCGACGATCGTGGTGACCCGCGACTCTCAGAAGGCGATTGTGATCGGCCGGGGAGGCGAAAAGATCAAGCAGATCGGAACGGCGGCGCGCCTTGACATCGAAAAGTTCCTCGGAAAAAAAGTCTTTCTGGAACTTTGGACCAAAGTGATTGCGGAATGGAAAACGAACTCGCAATTCCTTCGCGAGCTTAAATCCTGAAACGCGCACAAAACACAACGCGCAACGACCTCAAGAGAACGTTGTTCGTCGTGCTTTTTAGAAGGAAGCGAATTCGGGGAGGTTCCCGCCGATGAGGGGAAGGGCGTACCGGGTAAAGGCGGGCTTGACCATCCCTATTTTCCCGTCAAAGAAGTTGGTGGGCAGGTAGCGTTCGTTATTCGGTATCATTGAAAGCGGCACGGGGCGGTAACGGATCCTGTATTTTGTCCCCGCCTTCCTCTCGAAACCCACCATCACCTCCGATATGCCCCGAAGCGACCACCGGACGGCGTGAACGCCGGCTTGGAAGGCCTCCTGTTGATCCACTTTTGATACATAAGCCATGGACATGCGCTGGATCGTGCCCGGTTTGTCAAATCGAGCGCGGACCCCGAGATCTTTTTCGATGGTGGAGGCCAAGCGTGCGGCCGTGCCTTCCACATACCGGTGCCCGAAGGGATCGGAGATGATGCCGTCGGTCTTGGAACCGATGCGGTTGCCTTGAGCGTCGCGGATCGTTTCGGAGATTACGACGATGCAATAACCGACTGACGCGAGGGTAGCCTCGACCTGACGGACAAAAACGTCCTTGCGGAAAGCGACTTCCGGGACCCAAAGGATGTGGGGGGCGTCCTTGGGGGAGCGCTTCATCAACGCGGATGCGGCGACAATCCATCCGGAGTTCCTTCCCATGAGCTCGACGATCTTGACGGGGTCGACGCGTCGCATGGCCTTTGTGTCGAGGGCGGCTTCCTGGGTTGTGATCGCGGCGAACCGAGCGACCGAACCGTAGCCCGGGCAGTGGTCGGTTTCCATGAGGTCATTGTCGATGGTCTTGGGGATGTGAATGATATTCAGGTCGTAGTGGGCATGCTGCGCGGCCTTAGCGAGCTGAAGGCTCGTGACCGCGGTGTCGTTGCCGCCGATCAGGAACACATGGCGCACGTGACGCTTTTTGAGTTTTTCGATCGCATGGGCAGCGTCTCCGTCGCGCAGTTTATGCCGGGAAGAACCCAAGGCCGCGGACGGGGAATGGGCGATCGTTTTCATGAGTGCGGCAGGCTGCTGTCGGAGATTGACAAATGCGGAAGAAAGGACCCCTTCGATACCGTGACGGGAACCCCAGACAGCGCCGATCTTTTTCGACGTGTCTACCGCGGCTACGATGCCGGCAAGGCTTTGATTGATGACCGCCGTACAGCCTCCGGACTGCACGACGACGGCGTTACTTTTCAACAAGGGGCTCCTTCTTTCAAAGAGCTGATGTTCAGGAAATCTTGATCTCTTTTTTTAATTTTCCGCTGAGATTGCAATAACCTTCGACGCTTAGCGTATCTCCCGCTTTGGCTTCCGGGAGGGTGACGGTCAAGGATTGTTCCCGGCCGTTTTCCTGGACTTGATATTTACGATCGTCGATCTCTTTACCGTTCAGACCGATATCGACCCTTTTGATGTAATGGGACTTTGGGTTGTTGACCGGGTGGATGATGACGGCCGAAAGGGTCTGGGTTTCGGGATCGAACTGAAGCGTGATATCTGCCGGGGGATGTGCAAAGACCTGAGACCCGGGCACAAGCATTAAACTTATCAAGGTGAGAACCATCAGGTTTTTTTTCATACGGCAGGCTCCTTTTGCGTTTCATTTTGAGAAGCTGGGATCTTGATTGTACGCGGGATAAAAGCGTTGAAGGTAAGAAGCGCGAAGAGTTCCGGCTCATACCGGAATCCCCGGTCGGTCAGCAGGAAGATAAAAAGGGCGATGCCGCTTCCGAACAGGGCCTGAAGTTTTTGAGGAGCGGGGGTGGTCTTCGGCTCGATCATCATGATGAACATGAAAAAGAAATTAAAATACCCCAAGACCTCCGTCAAGGGAGTTTGTTGGGCGAGTCCTTGAGGGATGAAAAGAAGCAAGGCCGTGAGAAAATAACAAGCGACAAGAACGGTCCTTTTGATCTTGTATGCAAAATAAAGACCGGCGGGAATAAGGAGAAGCCCTTCATAAGCCCCTTTCCATTCGGTGTGGCCCTGAAAAAAAACAACCGCGAGGACAATGCCGCACGCCGCCGGGTTCAGCAAGTTCCTGCCGCGGAAACGCAGGGCATGTTTCAGTCCCACCGAAAGCACCGCGACCCCAAAGAAT
>JAHQRI010000093.1 GCA_019052695.1 Candidatus Omnitrophota bacterium | reverse complement strand
GATCCCCCTCGTCCTGGCATGGTTCCTGGCCCCCAAAAAGCCGTCGAAGGAAAAACAATCCGCTTATGAATGCGGCCTCGCTTCGCAAGGAGACCCCTGGATCCAATACCATGTCCAGTACTACATCTACGCCTTGATCTTCGTCATTTTCGATATTGAAGCGGTCTTTATCTACCCCTGGGCCGTGGCTTTCAAACAACTCGGCCTTTTCGCCTTCGTCGAAATGGTCCTTTTCCTCGCCATTCTCGCTTTCGGTCTCGCGTACGCCTGGAAGAAAAAGATGTTGGAATGGGACTGATCTTTTTTCACGCTAAGACACCCGGATAAACGTCATGAAATTCGTCAAGAACACCGATGCGGTCGACGGCACGCTCCGCGCGGGGCTCGCACAGAAAGGCGTGGCCTTGGCCTCGGTGGAGTTTTTTTATAATTGGGGACGCCGCTCGTCGATCTGGCCCATCCAGTTCGGGCTCGCCTGCTGCGCGATCGAAATGATCTCCACCTCGTGCGCTCGTTACGACATCGCGCGTTTCGGCGCGGAACTTTTCCGCGCCTCTCCCCGCCAGGCCGATCTGATGATCATTTCAGGAACCGTGACCAAGAAAATGGCACCCCAGGTCGTCCGGCTTTTCAACCAGATGGCGGAGCCAAAATACGTCCTGGCTATGGGGGCGTGCGCCATCAGCGGCGGTCCTTTCGTCGACGGTTACAATGTCCTGCGCGGGATCGACCGTTACATCCCCGTTGATATTTATTTGCCCGGTTGCCCGCCGCGCCCCGAGGCCCTGCTGTACGGCCTGATGGAACTTCAAAAAAAGATCGATTCGCAGGAGATCCAAAAGTCACCCTGGTATCAAAGGGGTCTTAAACGCGAATTCCCGGTCCCGGAACTGGGCCCCCACGGTCTGATCCCGAAATACAATCCCGAGGTCTGGCAACCTCCTCCGTCCCCCTCGCGGAAAACGCATTACGGACAGCCGATCCTCACCGGCAAGAAGACAAAGGCTCCGGACCTCGACGCTTTGGCGGTGAGCCCGACCGCGCCTTCGGCGGAGGCCGCGTCCTGACATGACCGCCCTTATCGAAACGATCCAGACCGAGTTCGCCTCCAGGATGCCGGACGTAAAGTTGCGAACGGTCCGGGATTCCCTTCTGCTCGGGAACGCCGCGGACCTGACGCGCGTCGCCTTGTACTTGAAAGAACATCCGGTCTTCCGCATGGACTATCTTTCGTCCGTCACCGGGGCCGATTACTTGAGCTTTCTTGAAGCGGTCTATCATTTTTATTCGATCGAAAAAAAACAAGGTCCCGTCGTGCTCCGCGTCCGGGTCCCGAGAACGGACCCGCGGGTCCCCTCCCTCGTCCCGGTCTACCGCAGCGCCGACCTTCAGGAACGCGAAGCCTATGATCTTTTCGGCATCCGGTTCGAAGGCCATCCCGACCTGCGGCGCATTTTCCTCTGGGAAGGTTTCGAAGGACATCCCCTCCGCAAGGATTACGACCAGGAGGACACGGAGGTTTTGGAAACCGCGGACATCGCGTGGCTGGACGCGCACCGCATCGCCGTCCCGAACGCGGTCAAAGAAAAAGCTAAAGCACTGGAAGCGGCCGGCAAGCGGGCGGTCGCTCAAAGACCGGAAAAGGCCCGGCCGGGATAAATGCCGATGATCCCCTCCGTCAGCGACAAGATCGATCCGGAAACAGCGCAAAGGCTCGAGATCAATTTCGGGCCGCAGCATCCGTCCACGCACGGCGTGTTCCGCATGAACGTGGTCCTGGAAGGAGAGAGGGTCTGCGCCCTAAAGCCCGTGATGGGTTATCTTCACCGCAACCATGAACAGATCGCGGAGAACCTCCCTTACGCGGCCGTGATGGCTTACACGGACCGTTTGGATTACATCAACGCCATGACGAACAATTTCGGGTACGCGCTGGCCGCGGAAAAACTGGCGGGGCTCGAGGTGCCGGAGCGGGCGGCCTACATCCGCATCATCATGTCCGAGCTTTCGCGCGTCGTCAACCATCTGCTCCTGATCGGGTTCCTCCTCAACGACCTCGGGGCGTTCTTCACGCCCCTCCTCTACGCCTTTCGCGAGAGGGAAAAGATCTTGGACCTCTTTGAGACCGTTTCGGGATCGCGGATGATGTTCAATTATTTCCGTCTGGGCGGCGTCAAACGCGATCTGACGCCCGGCGATCTTAATGTCATCAAACAGATCCTTTCGAAACTTCCGGCCTTTCTCGACGAGTTCGAATTGCTGCTCACAAAGAACGAGATCCTTTGCATGCGCTGCCAGAATGTCGGGGTCCTGCCCGCGTACCTCGCGGTCAACGCCGGCATCACGGGACCCGTCCTCCGGGCCTCGGGAGTGAATTACGACATCCGCAAGGTGGACGGTTACGGGCTCTATGACCGCTTCCAATTCCGGGTGCCGCTCGGACAAAAAGGGGATGTCTATGACCGTTATTACGTCCGTGTCCTCGAGATACGGGAAAGCCTGAAGATCTTGGAACAGGCCCTCGCTCAGATCCCCCCGGGAGAGATCGTCCATAAAAAGGCGGTCCCCTTTCTCAAGATGCCGCGAAACTTTAAACCCGCGGTCGGCGAGGCTTATGCCCGCATCGAGGCCCCGAAAGGCGAGCTGGGATATTACCTGGTCAGCGACGGCACCCCGCAGCCCTGGCGTTACCACGTGCGCGCGCCCTCTTTCATTAACCTGACCGTTCTGGAGGACATGTGCCTCGGCCAAAAGGTCGCGGACGCCGTCACGATCCTCGGGAGCATCGATATCGTGCTCGGGGAGACGGACCGATGACCCGGCCAGAGATCGCTCATCCGGCGCAGACCCCGATCCAAGACACACCCGGGCCTATGCTTCGCACCGCCCTTGACACGAAACCTGAGATCTTTGGCGCGGGAGTGCTCAAAGGACTCTACGTAACGCTGAAAAATTTCGTGACCTCGTATTTTTGCGCGCGGGACCGGGGAGGTATTTTTACCGTCCAGTACCCCGAGGAGCGCGCTCCGGCCGTCGAAAATTACCGGAACTTCCCCGTCCTTGTGTACGACGGAACACCCGACAAGCTGCGCTGCGTGGCCTGCGGGATCTGCGAGCGCGAGTGCCCGGTCAAGTGCATCCACATCGAGATGGAGACCGATGCCGCCCAAAAGCCGCTCCGGAGACCCTCCGTCTTCGAGATCGACTACGGTCTTTGTATGAACTGCGGGACCTGCGAAGAGGTCTGCCCCTTCGACTCCATTTACATGGATCACGCGTTCGAGGTCACGGCCTCGGGTCGCGGCCAGGGTCTGCTCCTTTCCAAAGGATCCCTTTTGAGATCAAGCGACTATCTTCGGAAGATCCGCCCCGCGGTCGCGACCCTAGCGGATCAAAAACGACAGGCGGCAGAAGCGAAAAAAAAAGCGGCTCCCGCGGCCCCTCCAGCAACGCCGAAACCGAACCCATGAAAGAGATCGAGCTTTTCATTGACCTGATATTCGTGAATGCGAAAGCATGGGTCCTTTCGCTGCTCGGCCGCTTTTTGCCCGAATGGACCGTCCTCCTTGCCTCGATCACCCTCAGCGGGGTCGCGATCCTGGCGCTCGGCCCGGTCGTCATGATGTACCTGACGCTTCTCGAGCGGAAACTGATCGGGCGCATTCAAAATCGTTACGGACCGAACCGCGTCGGGAAATGGGGGCTCCTGCAACCGATCGCGGACGGGATCAAGATGTTCACTAAAGAGGACATCGTCCCGGCCCACGCGGACCAGATCGTCCACTTCCTGGCCCCGGTCGTCATTGTCATCCCGGCCCTCATGGTCTTCCTGGTCGTGCCCTTCGGCGAACGAATGACCGCGGTGGACCTCGACATCGGTCTTCTCTATTTCATCGCGGTCTCCTCGGTCACCACGCTCCCAATCTTCATGGGCAGTTGGGCCTCCCGGAACAAATACTCGCTCCTGGGCGGCATGCGGACGGCGGCGCAAATGATCTCCTACGAGGTCCCGATGACGCTTTCCGTGGTCCCCGTCATCATGATGAGCCAAAGCCTTTCCACCAATACGATCGTCCTGTCGCAGGCCGGAGGGTTTGGGCTGCAATGGTATGTCTTCACGCCTTGGGGGTTCGTCGGATTTTTGATCTATTTCCTGTGCGCGGTCGCCGAATGCAACCGCCCCCCGTTCGACCTTCCCGAGGCGGAATCCGAGCTCGTGGCCGGCTTTCATACGGAGTACAGCGGCATGAAGTTCGCTCTGTTCTACATGGCCGAATACATGAACGCCTTCACGCTCTGCGGCATTGCCGCGACCCTGTTCCTGGGCGGATGGCAGGGGCCCGTTCTCCCGTCCTGGCTGTGGTTCTTCGGCAAGACCTTCGTCCTGATCTGCGTGATGATGTGGTTCCGCGGGACGTTCCCCCGTTTCCGCGTCGACCAGTTGATGGGATTCTCCTGGAAATTCTTGCTGCCGCTAACGCTTGTGAACATTCCGGTCGCAGCGCTTTGGTTCTTTGTCCCGGGGCCGCCGGCGTGGCTTTGCGCTGCCGCGATCTTTTTCGTCTCGGCCCGGGCACTCGTGAAACTCAACCGTACGCTGGTCCCTGAAAAACGCGTTTACACTTTAGCTTCCTGAGCCTATGGAAATCTTACAGTGGCTGTCTAAGATCGGAACTTATGCGGTGATGGCGCTTGTGCTGGTCTGCGCCCTCGGGGTGGTCACCCTGCGCAACCTTTTTCACGGCGCCCTCTGCCTGGCGGCCGCTTTGATCGGGACGGCGATGATCTACGTCGCCCTCCGCGCGGAATTCCTCGCGGCGGTCCAGGTCCTCATCTATGTCGGCGCCGTCATGACACTGGTGATCTTCGTGATCATGCTGACCGCGCACCTTGACGAAAGATCGATCCGGCAGAACAACCGGCAAAGTCCGGCGGCCCTCGCCGGGGTCTTCGGGCTCGTCGCTCTGTTGGCAGCGCTGATCCTGCGGACACCGTGGCCGGTCGCGGAACGGTCTCTGGAGGCAAAGACCTCGGTCATGAGCCTCGGCGGGGCGTTGATGTCCACGTACGCATTCCCCTTTGAGGTGATCTCGGTCGTTCTGGTCGCGTGCCTGATCGGCGCGGTCGCGATCGCCAAAAAAGATCCCTCGGAAAAGGAGCGGCCATGACGGTACCTCTCTCTCATTTATTGATCTTTTCGCTTTTACTTTTTGCGATCGGCCTTTACGGGGCCCTCGTGCGGCGCAACGTCATCGGGATCCTGATCTCGATCGAGCTTATGCTGAACGCCACGAACATCAACCTGATCGCTTTTTCCCGAAGCACTTCCCTCGAACCCGAGACGGGGCAGATCTTCGCGATCTTTGTGATCGCGATCGCCGCCACGGCGGCGGCCGTGGGGCTCGCGATCGTTCTGGCGCTTTACCGTGTCCGCAAGACGGTCTATACCGATGAGGTCCATCTGCTCAAATGGTAACTCCCCTGACAGTCGCGCTCATTCCCCTTTTGCCGCTTGCCGCGTTCACCGTCAACATCCTCGCGGGACGCCGGCTTAAACACCGGGCGGCCTGGCTTTCGGTGGCTGCGAGTGTGACGGCTTGCGCGATCGCGCTACCGCTCTGCTGGCGGGTCTTCGGCGGCGCCCGTTTCGAGTTCCAAGCGACCTGGCTCATGCTCGGCGACGTCCCCCTCCGGTTCGGTTACCTCCTGGATCCTTTGGCCTCCAGCCTCCTTTTCATGGTGACGATCGTGGGGACGCTCATCCAGATCTACGCCATGGGCTACATGAAAGGAGACCCGCGGTACAGCCGTTTCTTCGCTTATGTGTCGCTTTTCATGGCGGCCATGCTCACCCTCGTCCTCGCGGACAATTACCTCCTGTTCTTCATGGCCTGGGAGATCATGGGGCTTTGTTCCTATCTCCTGATCGGTTTTTATTTCGAAAAAAAGTCCGCTGCCGACGCCTGTTTGAAAGCGTTTCTGACGACCCGGCTCGGGGATGTCGGTTTCTTGCTCGGCTTTTTGACCCTTTTCACGGCCCTCGGTACGCTGGATTTCGCCGCCATGGACCGGGCGCTCTCCCACGGAGGCAGCTCGCCGGACGTTTTGAACGTTCCCTTGCTTTCGCTCGCCGCGCTTTTCATTTTTTGCGGGACGATCGGAAAATCCGCTCAGTTCCCATTGCACGTCTGGCTACCGGACGCGATGGAAGGCCCGACCCCCGTCAGCGCACTCATCCACGCCGCCACCATGGTCGCCGCGGGCGTTTTCCTTGTCGCCCGTTCTTTCACGCTTTTCGCGGTCGTGCCGAACGTCCTCCCGGTCGTCACGGGCATCGGCACGCTCACCGCATTCATGGCGGCTTTCATCGCCCTGACCCAGCACGACATCAAGAGGATCCTGGCCTATTCCACGATCTCACAGCTCGGTTACATGGTCGCCGCGCTGGGCCTTTCGGGGCTAGGGGCCGGCACGTTCCACCTGATCACGCACGCCTTCTTCAAGGCCCTGCTCTTCCTGGGCGCCGGCAGCGTCATTCACGGAACGCACGTGCAGGACATTCGCGACATGGGAGGACTTTTCAAAAAAATGCCGTCGACGGCCGTCACCTTCATCGTCGCGAGCCTCGCGTTGACCGGCATTCCTCCCCTTTCGGGTTTTTGGAGCAAGGACGAGATCCTTCTCACCGCTTTCGCGTCCGGGCACCCCTTCGTGTTCGGGGTCCTGCTGCTGACCGCCTTTATGACCGCGTTCTACATGTTCCGGTTGATCTTTTTGGCCTTTTTCGGAACGCCCAGGGACCCGAAAGTACACGCTCACGAATCGCCTGCCCTGATGACCGGACCGCTTTGGGCCTTGGCCGCCGGAGCGGTCCTGCTGGGCCTTCCCGGCTCCCCGGTCATGCACCACTGGTTCCAAAAATTCATGGCCCAAACGGTCCATCACCCCGAGTACGAACCTTCCCTATTCGTGATGGCCTGTTCGGTCGCGGCGGCAGCAGCCGGGATCCTGCTCGCGGGGATCGTTTATTTGAAACAGAAACATTGGGCAGAAAATGCGGCCAGGGCCTTCCGTCCTCTCTATCTTCTGTCCTACCATAAATTTTACGTTGATCAGCTCTACTCCGCTTATGTCGTCAAGCCGTTCCATGGGCTCGGCCGTTTTCTATTTGGCTTTGACGAAACGGTGGTCGACGGCGCCGTGAACGGCACGGGACATGTCACGATGGTTCTCAGCCGCGTGAAGGATTGGATCGACACGCGGATCGTGGACGGTCTGGTGAACTTCACGGGATCGTTCACTTATTTTCTCAATGCTTGGGTCAAACGGCTTCAAACGGGTTTTATCCAGAATTACCTCCTGGTCGTCGTCGCCGCCGTTCTGGCCCTTTGGGTCTTTGAACTTAAATGGACATGAATCCCTCTAAAAAAACGGCCGGCTTCGTGGGATTCGGAAAACAGAACAAGATCAACAGCAATCATAAAAACCCGTGATGAGGGATAAGCCCTCTCACGGGACAAAGGAGTCTTGATCATGGTGCCGCACATCCTGTCCTGGATCATTTTTATGCCCCTGATCGGCGCGCTTGCCGTCCTGTTCGTGCCTCAAAGGTCGCATCAGCTGATCAAGTGGGTCGCGTTGGGAACGACGGCCGT
>JAHQRI010000092.1 GCA_019052695.1 Candidatus Omnitrophota bacterium | reverse complement strand
GATGACCGACCTGATACGGGGCTTTCCGGGCAGGCTACGCCTCAATACATGTTTTTTCAAGAAAAAGAGTTGCCCGAACCGGGGGACGTGTCTTCTTAAGCGTGAGATCGACCAGATCGAAAGGGACGCTTTGCGTCGGTTGGGCAAGATCCACATCGCGTTCCTGACCGGGAAAGGACAACGGTCATGAGCCAAGCCGAGACACGATTCCGGGGATTAGCGCTCAGCGGGGGTGTGGTCTACGCCCGGGTTTGTCTTTTCAATGAAAGCCGCCATCGGGCGGTACCCCTCCGTAACGTCGGCGCACGCGAGGTTGGTCGTGAGAAAGAACGGATCCGAGCGGCCATAAAGGTCGTCGGCCAAAAACTCGATCGCCTGATCCAGGGGGTCCGGGCGAAGGTCGGGGCTGCGGAAGCCGAGATCTTTACGGCGCAGAAGATGGTTTTAGTCGACCCAGCGCTGGAGAAAAGGATCTTTGATCATATTGACACACGCAATTTTAACGCGGAAAAGGCTGTGGTCAGTTCCCTTGATTACTTTGAATCGCAGATCTCGAAAATGGACAACGCCTACTTGAAGGAGAGGGCTTCCGATATCGGTGAGGTCAAAAGGCGCCTCCTGGACGCCCTCGCCGACTTGAAGCCTTCTTTTCAGTGCGCCGGCGAATCCTATTGCCGGAAGGGGAAGGACCGGGTCGTGGTTGCGGAGGAGCTGACACCGAGCCTGACCATGGAGCTCAAGACCGATCAAGTCCGGGGTTTTGTGACCGACCGCGGCGGGGTCGCTTCTCACGCGGCGATCCTCGCGCGAGGGCTGAAGATCCCCGCGGTCAGCGGGATCCCCAACATCCACGACATGATGTTCTGTGGTACCGATGTCCTCGTGGACGGGAACTCCGGCGAGGTGATCCTGCGTCCGACGCCGCAGACGCTTTCGCGATATCCCGAATTGAAACTCGCGCGCGCGGATGCCGCCCGGTCGGTTGCGCCGATCCTCGGTCTTAAGGTGATGTCGAACCTGAATCTGGCAGCGCATATTCGGCAAGTAACGGAACAACGCGCGGAAGGGATCGGGCTTTACCGCACGGAATTCGAATTTTTTGCGGCCGGAAGGTTTCTGGATGAGGAGGAACAATACCGGCGTTACCGGAGCGTGCTCAGGACCATGCGAGACAAGCCGGTCTACTTCCGCATGCTCGACATCGGGGGCGATAAGAGCGCCGATTTCCTCAAGTTGCGGCAGGAGCGCAACCCCTATTTAGGTTTTCGGGGAAGCCGGTTTTTATTGGGGCATCGGGACATTTTTCGGGCACAGGCCAGGGCGTTGGCACGGGCATCGCGGTACGGGCGGGTGTTCGTCATGTACCCCATGGTGATCGATAGGGAGCAATTCAAGAAGCTCAAGGGGGCCTTTATGGAAGAAACGGAGGGCCTTTCCAGGGGTGATATCCGTCACGGGATCATGTTCGAGGTTCCGGGGGCTTGCTTGGACGCTGAAGGGTTCTTTAAGATCGTTGATTTCGGAAGTATCGGGACGAACGATTTGATCCAGTATCTTTTTGCGGTGGACCGGGACAATGAAGCGGTGGCTTACGATCATCATCCCGATCGGGAGGTCTTCTGGGACCTTATCCGGCGGGTGGCGCGCGCGGCCCGGAAGTATCACAAACCTCTTTCTGTTTGCGGGGAGATCGGAGGCGACCCGGTCTATGCAGGGCGACTGATCCGGGAGGGCATTCGCGCGGTCAGCGTGGCCCCGAAGATGATCCCGGCCCTGAGGATGGCGATCAAGAACAAACCGAAGGTTCCAGGAAAGATGTCCTAGCGCACGGATCGCGCAAAGATTAAAATAACCAAAAAAAGGGGGCGGTCATGAGCATGTTCTGCTTTCAATGTGAGCAAACGGCAAAAGGAAAGGGGTGCGAGGCGCAGGGGGTATGCGGCAAGTCGCCTGATGTGGCGGCATTGCAAGACCTCCTCATCCACGCGCTCAAAGGCATCGGGATCTACGGGCATATGGCCCGGGAGATCGGCGCGAAAGACCCGGAGGTCGATCTCTTCATCATCGAGGGATTGTTCACGACGGTCACGAATGTGGACTTTGATCCGGCACGGCTCCGGGAACTCTTGCTGCGTGCCTTTGAGATCAAAGAAAAAGCGAGGAAGCTCTTCCTTGACGCCTACCGCAAAAAGATCGGACGTGATTTTGACGGGGACCTGAGCGCGGCGGCTTACTGGAAGCCTGCAGATACGATGGATGGGCTTTTGGAGCAGGGAGCCGGTGTCGGGATCCTGTCGGATAAAAGTCTTCATGAAGACATCCGTAGCCTTCGGGAACTGCTCCTTTACGGGCTCAAGGGTATGGCTTCGTACGCGGACCATGCCCGTGTGCTCGGTCGGGTGAACGAAGAGGTCGACGCATTTTTTTACAAGGGCCTGCGCGCGATGACGGACGGCAAACTTTCCGTGGAGGAACTCATCGCGCTCAATATGGAATGCGGCCAGGTCAATCTGAAGTGCATGGAAATGCTGGACAAGGCGCACACAGACCACTTCGGGCACCCCACACCCACGCCCGTCTCGATAGGAGCACGTAAAGGACCGGCGATTGTGGTGTCGGGTCACGATCTCCTCGACCTCGAACAGCTGCTTCAGCAGACGGAAGGCAAGGGGGTCAGCATCTACACGCACGGGGAAATGCTTCCGGCGCACGGCTATCCCGCGCTCAAGAAATACAAACACCTGGCGGGCAATTACGGCGGGGCGTGGCAGGACCAGGTCAAGGAATTTGACGCCTTTCCCGGGGCGATCCTGATGACCACCAACTGCATCCAGAAGCCGCGTGAAACTTATCAGGACCGCATCTTCACGACCGGGCTCGTCGCGTGGCCCGGTGTGGCCCATATACCGGTGCGTAACGGCAAGAAGGACTTTTCGCCGGTCATCGAAAAAGCGATTTCGATGGGTGGGTTCAAGGAGGATGTGCCGGGCAAGGACATCCTGGTCGGATTCGCGCATCACGCCGTTCTCGGTGTCGCGGACCAAGTGATCGCGGCGGTCAAGGCGGGGAAGATCCGGCATTTCTTCCTGGTCGGGGGTTGCGATGGCGCGAAGCCCGGAAGGAATTATTACACGGATTTCGCGCAGGAAGCACCGAAAGACACGGTCATCCTCACGCTGGCCTGTGGCAAATACCGTTTCAACAAACTCGATTTCGGGGACATCGGCGGTATCCCGCGCCTTCTGGACATGGGACAGTGCAACGACGCTTATTCCGCGATCCAGGTTGCGGTCGCTTTAGCGAAGGCGTTCAACTGCGGTGTCAACGAACTTCCGCTGTCCCTGGTGCTGTCCTGGTATGAGCAGAAGGCGGTTTGTATCCTTCTGACGCTCTTGGCGCTCGGGATCCAAAACATCCGACTTGGGCCTTCACTCCCGGCCTTTGTCAGCCCCAACGTGTTGAGTGTGCTCGTTTCGAAATTCAACCTAAAACCGATTACCACGGCGAAGGAAGATCTGGCTGCGATCCTTCAGCCGGCACAGGCGTAAACGTCTCCGATGCTTCACCCGGGAGGCGGCCCATCAAGGGCATGCCTCCCGGCGGGGGACTCGGTGAGTTCAGGTCCCGGTTCATGAACGCATGGGAAGTCCCAGGGGAAAAATGACCGATCATTCATTGTCTCCGGGTCAGGATGCGCCTCTGAAACGCAAAAAACCTTTAGGATCACCGCCGACGACAATGGAACATTCCCGGTACCGCTACCTGTACGGCCCTGTTTCCTCTTGGCGTCTCGGACGATCTTTGGGGATCGATCCTTTATCTTGTCCGCAAAAGACCTGTAACTTTGACTGCGTTTACTGTCAGGCCGGAAGGACCGAGGTTTTTCCCTCTGAAAGGAAAGTTTTCGTTCCAACGGAGGCCTTGATCGAGGAGATCCTTTTGCTGCCGGAGCTTTCCCTGGATTACATCACGTTTGCGGGGAACGGCGAACCCACGCTCGCGTCGAATTTGGGGGATATGATCCGGGAGGTCCGGAAGTTACGACCGGAGAAGATCGCGGTGATCACCAACGCGTCCCTGCTCGGCCGGGAGGACGTGCGGCGGGACCTGCTCCTGGCCGATCTGGTCGAAGCGAAACTGGACGCTGCGGCCCAAGGACCGTTTGAAAACGTCGCGAGGCCCATGCCCGGCCTTTCGGTCGAAAGCATCATGAAATCCCTGGAAATGTTCCGTTCGGTCTATGGGGGTCGACTGGCCCTTCAGGTGATGTTCGTTATGAGCAACCGGGCGCAGGCCACGGCGATCGCGACGTGGGCCTGCGATGTCAAGCCCGATGAGATCGAGGTCAACACCCCGCTTCGCGACAGCGCCGTTCGTCCACTGCCGCCCGGAACGATCGCGGACATCACGGAGACGTTCCGCAGGATCTGCGGCTCCCGGGTCAAGGTGCGTAGTGTGTACGAGGTCCGGCGAGAGGCGAGCCGGCCGTTCGATCCGGGCGCTACGGAAAGACGGCGGGGGAAAGAAAATACCGGGTGAACGGGCGTAGGATCTTCCCACGGGCCTACCGATTGCAAGATGTGTAAAAAAAAAGTAGAATGCCTTTCCTTCGAAAGGAAGATGCGTGGACCATCAGAGCGTTAAAACGACCCAAGACCTGCTGAGCCGGATCGCGATCCTAAAAAACGAGCGCGAGGCGGTGATCTTGGCTCATAATTACCAACCGCCGGAGATCCAGGACCTCGCCGATTATACGGGTGATTCGCTGGAGCTCAGCATGATCGCGGCCAAGACCCCCGCCAAAGTGATCGTTTTCTGCGGCGTCCGTTTCATGGGCGAGACCGCCGCCATTCTTTCGCCGGACAAAACCGTGCTTTTGCCGGTCCTGGAAGCAGGCTGCACGCTCGCGGAATACGCGACCGCCGAGCAGATCCGTGAGTTGAAGAAAAAACATCCGAGGGCTGCGGTGGTGACGTATGTCAACAGCTCCGCGGAGGTCAAAGCTGAAACGGATATTTGCTGTACCTCCGCGAACGCGGTGGAGATCGTCAAGTCGATCGATCCGAACCGGGAGATCATTTTTGCCCCCGATTATAATCTGGGGCATTATGCGGCCAAGATGGCCAAGCGCGAACTGGTCCTCTGGAATGGCTGCTGTCCGACCCACGCCCTTTTGTCCACGTTCGCGGTGGAAAAGGCGCGAAAAAAATGGCCGGGGGCGCAGTTCATTATGCATCCGGAATGCAAGCCCGAGACGCTGGAGCTTGCAGATTTTGTCGGGAGCACTTCGGGAATGCTGAAATACGTCAAAAAGCAACCGGCGGGGACTTCTTTCATCGTCGGGACCGAGGTCGGACTGCTCCACCGGCTGCAGAAAGAGAACCCGGACAAGACGTTCCACGTGGCGTCGGATTATTTGATCTGCCCGATGATGAAGATGACGACGCTCAAGGACGTGAAAGACTCGCTTGAGAGGATGCGGTACGTTGTCAAAGTGGAAGAGTCCGTCCGTAAACGCGCGAAGGCGGCTGTGGACGCAATGCTGCGTTATACGAGCTCGATTGCGGCGGCAGCCCCCGTAGCGAACAAAGCCTGAAAGGAAAGAACATGAGAAAAGCCGTGAATTCCGGGATCGAAGCCATTCAAAAAAAAGGAAGCCGCGTGGTCGCCGAAGGGATGCACACGCTCCCGAACGCCTCGCTCATGGTGGCAGCCGGAACGATCGGAAAGATCGCGGACCGCCGGAAGCCGTTCGTGACCGTGGTGAACTCTTATACGACCCACATCCCGGGACACGTCCATTTGAACGTGCTGGGGGAAAAGCTCGTGGCGGTTTTGAAGGCCAAGGGTTATAACGTTTGGTACGCGAACGTCGGGGCCGCGATCTGTGACGGGGTCGCGATGGGGCATTTCGGCATGAAATATTCCCTGCCGTCCCGCGAGCTGATCACGGATCAGATCGAAAGCATTATCGGGGCGCACCCTTGCGACGCGTGGGTCGGGATCGGGAATTGTGACAAGATCATTCCCGGGATGCTGAACGCGATGGTCCGCCTGAACATTCCTTCCGTTTATGTGAGCGGCGGACCGATGCTCGCGGGAAAGAGCGGTTCGGACCTGATCACGGTCTTTGAGGGTGTGGGAAGCCGGGCCGCGGGGAAGATCTCGGAAGGGCAATTGACCGACCTCGCAGGATCGGCGTGCCGGACTTGCGGCAGTTGCGCGGGGATGTTCACGGCGAATTCCATGAACTGTCTCGCGGAAGTGATCGGGTTGGCGCAGCCCGGAAATGGCACCATCCCAGCGGCGGTCTGGTCGGACCGGCAGCAGATGACGTGGCAGATCAATCCCGAGCGGATCCGGTTGGTCGAGCGGGCCGCCGATACTTTGGAACATGTCCTGAAAAACAACGTACGGCCCTTGGATATCGTGACCCGGGCATCGATCGACAACGCCTTCGTCCTCGATCTGGCGATGGGAGGATCCAGCAATACGGTGTTGCATACTCTGGCGCTCGCACGGGAGGCGGGGATTGATTATCCCTTAGAGCGGATCAATAAGCTTGCCAAGACAACCCCGACCCTTTGTAAAGTTTCCCCTTCGCGTCCGGAAGTGCACCTCGAGGATGTTGACCGTGTAGGGGGTATCCCGGCGATCCTCAAAGCAATCCTGCGGGACGGTCGCGCCCCTTTGAGTTTAGAGCTTAAAACCTGCACGGGGATTCTGCGGGATACGGTTGCGAGGGCGCCGGATGCCGATGGGGACATCATCCGGGTGGGGGAGCAATCCTTTTCGCCGGAAGGAGGTCTCGCCATTCTCTACGGCAATCTGGCCCCGGAAGGCGCTGTGGTCAAGACGGCCGGTGTGGAAAAGGACATGATGCGGTTCCGTGGTAAAGCGAAATGCTACGGGTCCCAGGAAGAGGCCCTTGACGCGATCCTTGCGGGGAAGGTCGTCGACGGGGACGTTGTGGTAATCCGCTACGAAGGACCCCGTGGCGGTCCGGGTATGCAGGAGATGCTTTCGCCGACGTCCGCACTCAAAGGGCGAGGGCTTCGTGCGGCCTTGATCACCGACGGCCGTTTTTCCGGAGGGACACGCGGTCTTTGCATCGGTCACGTGTCGCCCGAAGCCGCGGCTCGGGGTCCGATCGCGGCCCTCCGGGACGGGGACGTGATCCGGATCGACGCCGTTAAACGGACGTTGGATGTGGAACTCAAGGCCGGCGAGATCAAGAAGCGGCTTTCGCGCTTGAAGCCGTTTGTTCCGAAAGTGACCGGGGGGTGGTTGGGCCGCTACGCCTGTCATGTGTTGAGCGCGAACACCGGTGCGGTCATGGATAATACGGTCGTAACAAAAAAGAAATGATCCCCGATCGTTTCAGGAGGGAGTAGGTTATGGTGACGAGACCCATAGCGCCGGGTATTTACCAGGTCGGTGTGATCGATTGGAACGTGCGGCATTTCCACGGGCAGACCTATAAAACAAAAAGGGGCACGACCTACAACGCCTATCTCATTGTTGACAAAAAGATCGCTCTCGTGGACACGGTTTTCGGGCCTTTCGCGGACGAGCTGATCTCTAACATTCGTGAGATCGTTCCACCGGAGAAGATCGATACGGTCATTGTCAATCACGTGGAGACCGATCACTCCGGTGCGTTGCCCGAACTCATGAAG
>JAHQRI010000091.1:0-5000 GCA_019052695.1 Candidatus Omnitrophota bacterium | reverse complement strand
CGATCTCCGGCCCCGCGTGGGTGTAAATGACCGCGTCGGCTTCGCGGGCGATGGTGCTGCCGACCACGTTCACGACCGCCAGGGTGGCCGCCCCTTTCGTCTTCGCTTCACGCAGGGCCGCCAGCGTATCGGCCGTTTCTCCGGATTGCGTGATCAAAATCACCAGGTCCCTGTTCCCCAGAACGGGGGCACCGTACCGGAACTCGCTGGAAACCTGCGTCCGGCAGGATAGCTTGCAATAACGTTCGATCGCAACGGCCCCGACAAGCCCGGCGTGATAGGCCGTGCCGCAACTGACCATGTGAACCCGCTCGATCCTCTTGAGCCGGTCCCGGAATTTTTTCTCCAGCGTATCGAAGTAGATATCCCCTTGGGAGGTCAATCGCTTGGCTAGGATATTTTTCAGGACTTCCGGCTGCTCGTACATTTCCTTGAGCATGAAATGAGGGTAGCCCTGCTTCTGGGCCTGAGAAACATTCCAATGGACCGTCGCCGTCGGGCGCTTGACCCAAGCCTTGGTCTTGAAGGAATAAATGGAAACCGAGCTCGAGGTGACCCTCGCCAGATCCTCATCTTCCAAGTAGATGACCTGCCGGGTATACGGCAAAAGAGCCGTGACGTCGCTGGCAAGGAAGTTCTCTCCTTGGCCCAGACCGATCACCAAGGGATTCGATCTTTTATAGGCGATCAGGGTGTCGGGTTCCGTCTTGGAGAAAAGAACGAACGCGAAAAACCCGTGAAGCTCGCCGACCGCCCGTTTGACCGCATCGAACAGGCTCGTTTTCTTCCGGTAATAGGTCCCGATAAGTTTTGCGGCGACTTCCGTATCGGTTTGCGATTCAAAACGGATCTTTTTATTCCGAAGGGCGGACTTCAGGGCCGCGTAATTCTCCACGATCCCGTTGTGGACCAACGCGATCCTGCCCGAAGCATCCGTGTGGGGGTGGGCATTCGCCCTTGAGGGTTCTCCGTGGGTCGCCCAGCGCGTATGGCCGATGCCCATGCGAGCTTGGACGTTAAAATCACCCAATTTTTCTTTAAGCGCGTTGAGCTTGCCCTTTTCTTTGACAATAAAAACGCTGTTTTTCCGGTCATGCAGGCAGGCGATCCCGGCGGAATCATAACCCCGGTACTCCAACTGCTCTAGCCCCCGGACAAGGACAGGGACGGTATCCCGATACCCTACATAGCCTATGATGCCGCACATAAAAACCTCGCTTCATGTTCGACGCGCAACGCGCAACGACCCGTCTTGACGTTGTGCTTTGCGCGTTGCGCGAAGTATTATATACAAGGAAGAACGTTTTGACAGATGATTTCCTTTTCACTAAGATGTCGCCCGAGGAAAATACCATGGCGGAAAACAGACGACGACGTTTTTTCATCGATAAACCCCTCCAGATCCGCTACATGGCCGCCGTCGTGGCGCCTCTTTTGGTCATCAACCTCGTGGCCCTTCTTGGATTTTATTTTGGGATCTGGGGCAAGGTCCTCGACGCCTTCTCGAACGAACAGCTCCGCAATGAGATGGTCACCGCTTCCCGCATGATCGAGTATGAGGAGGCGCGCCATCCCGAGCCCTCGGCCCTGCGGGACTTGACCTCGCTTTCCCTTTTTAAGCAGACCGAGAAGCTGAGCCAGCGCCAGCGCGAAGTTTTTAAGGGTATTCTGAACGAAACGAACCGTTCTCTCCTGTGGAAGTTCGCGATGCTCCTTTTGCTTATCGCGTGGGGCACGATCTTCATTTCCCACAGGATCGCGGGTCCCCTTTACCGTTTCAGCAAGGCCTTAGATGCCGTGGAGCGGGGGGACTACCGGGCTCGCGTACGTCTGCGAAAGGGGGACGAGGGCCATCCCGTCGCTCGGGAGTTCAACGAAGCCCTTGAAAGGACGGACCTCCTGCTTTCCGGTCTTAAGAAGGCGTCCCAAGACACCGACCCGGGCCGGGCCGTTCGGGACATTCAAGAAAAGCTCTCCAAGGTCCAGACCAGCGCTGATGCCTAAACGCCTTACCCGTCTTTGTGCCGCGTTCCTGGGATCCCTTTTGCTATCGTGCGCTCCTCTCCCAGCGTTCGATCCTTCTTCCGAAGACCGGGAAATCCTCACGAAGATCGAACGAGACACCTTACAATATTTCGTCCGCTTCTCGGACAAAAGGACCGGCCTCACTCGGGACTCCTCGCGCCCCGGCTCCCCTTCCTCCGTCGCAGCAACGGGCTTCTCGATCGCGGCCTTCGCTATCGGCGGCTCGCGGGGATGGATCCCTCAAGACCACGCCTACGAGCGCATCCTGGCCGCTTTGAGAACGCTCCGGTCCAAAGCCGACCACCAGGAAGGTTTTTTCTACCATTTCCTCGACTCGAGGACCGGCAACCGCGTCTGGACCTCCGAAGCCTCTTCGATCGATACGGCGTTGGTCGTGGCCGGAGCGCTCTTGGCCTCCTGTTACTACCCGGGAACCGAGGTCGAACAAATAGCCCGCGAGATCTATGAACGGGTGAATTGGCGATGGATGATGAACGGATCGAAGTTCATCTGCATGGGCTGGACACCCGAGTCGGGTTTCCTACCTTATTATTGGGATTCTTATAGCGAGCATTTGCTTTTACAGGCCCTCGCGATCGGTTCACCGACCTTCCCCGTCCCCACGGAGTCCTGGGAGGCATGGCTCCGTCCTCGTGAAGAATACAACGGGCATAGTGTCATCTATGCCTCCTCCGGTGCCCTGTTCACGTACCAGTTTTCCCACGCCTACATCGATTTCCGCGGGTTAGACGACGCCGGAATCGATTATTTCGAGAACTCCCGCGAGGCCACTTTGGCGAACCGCGACTACTCCCTGAGTTTTTCGGGAAAATACAAGTCCTACACGGAATCTTCCTGGGGGCTTTCCGCCTCGGTGGGCCCCGGCGGCTACAAGGCCTACGGCGCCAAACCCGGGGACGGTTTGCATGACGGGACGATCGCCCCCTACGCGGCACTTTCGTCGATCGTCTTCACGCCTGAAGAATCCACGCGCGCGGCCCGTTTTTTTTATAAAAATTACCATAAACAACTTTACGGGGATTTCGGGTTCAAGGACGCTTTTAACTTGGATAAAGGATGGTGGGCCGACGAATACCTCGGCATCGATCAAGGGATCACCCTGCTAATGCTCGAGAACTACCTCCATGACGGAGCGCTCTGGAAAAAGTTCATGCGGCTCGAAGCCGTCGAGAGGTGGATCGAGCTTACGGGTCTCGACAAACGCTCGATCCAAACCCGGAATTAAGGATTCCCTTTTCTCAACAGCCTCAATGCCAATTGCGCGGCGGCCTCTTCGATGATCTCCCGCGTCAGGTAGGTCCCTTTTTTGATCTCTTCTTTGATCTCGCGGACGCGCCCCAGATTAGGCTCCGCTTCGGTGGGGATCAAACGAAGGTATCGTCGGACCTCTTCGCGGTCTTTCGCGGTTTCCGTTTTCTCGCTCGGCCCCTGAACCCTGACTTTTCTTCTTTGGTTTTCCGCCACGCTCTGCATGCTTCCTACCTTTGGGCCACACGCGGCCGCTTTGGGATAAAACAACTACACGGCTTCCTTCGCTGTGACAGTAGGTATATCGGCGCAGCGTTCCAAAACTTAATCTTTTTGTCCTTAAACTGCCGGGACCGGACTTTGGTGCGCTTTAATTCTCGAGCGTCAGGTGTCCCGCCCGGCGCATCAAATGCCCCCGCAATCGCGTCACGACCTTTGTGTGGATCTGACAGACCCGGGATTCGGAAACGTCCAGGATCTCCCCGATCTCGCGCAGGGTCAGGTTCTCGTAATAGTAGAGAACTATGACCAGTTTCTCTTTTTCGGGAAGCGTATCGATCGCCTCGGCCAACAATTCCTTGACCTCGCTCTGGTGGACGAACTGGAACTGGTCCGTGATCAGGGAATCCTCGATGGTCTGGAGCCGCGAGATCGGCTTATTCCCGTCGTCGTTCTGCCAGACCTCGTCCAGTGAAAGGAAGGTCGTGGAATTGAGGTCGCTGTAGATCGAATTGAGGTCGTCGGTCGAGATCTTCATGGCCTTGGCCACTTCTTCGTCGGTCGCGAGACGTCCGTGCTTTTCCTCGAGCTCTTTGCATTTCCGGTCGATCTCCCGGGCCCGTTTGCGCAGGAGCCGGGGTGCCCAATCGAGCTTGCGCAGTTCGTCCATGATGGAACCGCGGATGCGGGAGACCGCGTACGTTTCGAACTTGTTGCCCTGGGAAACGTCGTACTTATTGATCGCATCGAAAAGCCCGAGGATGCCGTAGCTCACGAGGTCGTTGAACTCGACGTTCGGCGGAAGTCCGATCGCCACGCGGCCCGCGACGTATTTGACCAGGTAGAGGTACTTTTTGACGATCTCTTCCCGCAAACTGAGGCTCTTGATCCTTTTGTACTTTTTCCACATCTTGATCTCATCTTCGTGCATGGGGGGTCTCCTTTTTCATGAATAAAACAACCGAAGCGCCGAACGTCATTGGGGGCTCTCCTGCTGTTCCAGAATTTTCTTAATTTGGGTCAGGGTATAATTCTTGGACTGTAAGATCTTGATCTGCTCCAAGCGGTCGAACGCCGCTTCGTCATAAAGCCGGTGCCCCGAGATCGTGCGGCGAGCCTCATGGATCAGACCGGCCACGGTATAGTTATGAAGCGTTTGACGGGATAGGCCGGTGTACTGCATGACCTCGCCGATCTTGTAAAGTTTTTCGCGTTTCATCGCCTCACGCCCCCCGCTTGTTCTTCGTGGGAAAGGATCTTTTGATAGAGCGCCAACGCTTGTGGGTCCTCGGGTTCAAGAAGAAGTACCTTTTCGACCGTGAACCTCGCCTGGCCGAATTGCCCCCGTGTCACGAGGTCTTCCGCCTGCCCGCGGTAGCTCCTGAGACGGTCCGCGATCTCTTCCTCGTACATCTTGTGGATGAAAAGGGTTTCCGCCTTACCTTCTTTGAGGGCTGCGGTCTTGATCCGGTCGATCTGTTCCGAAG
>JAHQRI010000090.1 GCA_019052695.1 Candidatus Omnitrophota bacterium | reverse complement strand
CGCGGTAAGAATTCTTCCCGAACCGGGCTGAAATACCCTTGGAAATGATCGTGCTGCGCGTGTTCTTCCCGACATGAACCATTTTGGTCCCAGTGTCCGCCTGCTGGTGATGATTGACGACCGCCACAGAATAGAACTCCCCGACCGCGTGGTCCCCCTGGAGGATGCAGCTCGGGTACTTCCAGGTGATCGAAGAGCCCGTCTCGACCTGGGTCCAGGAAATCTTCGAATGGGCCCCGCGGCAGATCCCGCGCTTCGTCACGAAATTATAGATCCCTCCCTTCCCGTCCTTGTCGCCGGGGTACCAGTTCTGGACCGTCGAATATTTGATCTGGGCCCGCTCATGCGCCACAAGTTCGACCACGGCCGCGTGAAGCTGATTCACGTCGCGGATCGGGGCGGTGCATCCTTCAAGATAGCTGACGTAGCTCCCTTCGTCCGCCACGATCAGCGTCCTTTCGAACTGGCCGGTGTCCATCGCATTGATCCGGAAATAAGTGGAAAGTTCCATGGGGCAGCGGACCCCTTTGGGGATATAACAAAAGGAACCGTCACTAAAAACCGCCGAATTCAGCGCCGCAAAATAATTGTCCGTTACCGGCACGACAGACCCGAGGTATTTTTGGATCAACTCCGGATGGTTTTGAACGGCCTCCGAGAACGAACAAAAGATCACGCCGTATTCTTTGAGTTTTTCTTTGAACGTCGTCGCCACGGAAACACTGTCGAAGACCGCGTCCACGGCGACGCCCGCCAAGCGTTTCTGCTCCTCAAGGGGAATCCCGAGCTTCTCATACGTCCGCAGAACCTCTTGGTCAACCTCCTCAAGGCTCTTGGGTCCGTCCTTTTTCTGTTTCGGCGCAGAATAAAAGATGATCTTCTGGTAATCGATCGGCGGATACGTCACACGGGCCCAGGACGGCTCTTTCATCTTGAGCCAGCCGCGATAGGCGTTGAGACGCCACTCGAGAAGAAATGCGGGCTCTTTCTTTTTCTGAGAGATAAAACGGATAATGTCCTCGTTCAGACCCCGCGGCGCGGTCTCCGACTCTACTTTGGTCACGAACCCGTGCCGGTACTCTTTGTCCAGGAAGGATTCGGCGTCGCTCATTGGCCACCCCTTCCGGACTTCGCGGGTTTCCGTCCGGGACCGTCCTGCCCGACGCTTTCCGTGATCGCCGCAAGCGTTAACTTCCGATAGAGTTCGTCCAAGGTCTCTTTGGTCTGATACCAGATCGGCTTCAGCTTGCACCATGAGAATTGATCACAAACGGCGTTTTTACGACGCTTGACATCGCAAAAGGTCTCGAACGTACTTCCTTCCAAAGCCTCAATGATCTCTTTGAACGTGATCTCAGCCGCCGGCCGGGTCAGGGCCCAGCCGCCCCGGTTCCCCTGTTGGGAATTCACAATGCCGGCCCGTCGGAGGCCTTGAAGGATCTTTTCGGTGAAGGTCAGCGAAAACCCTTCCTGCGCAGCGATCTCTTTTGCGATGCTTGCGCCCGGCCACGGTTTTCTGGCCATGTGGGCCAAGCAGATCACTCCATATTCCGTCTTGGTCGTAAATCTCACGAGCGATGGTCCTTTCCACGCCTCTGCCCCCGTCCGGTGAACGCAGGGGGTTTCGGATGTTGACGATGGAAGATAATCTACAAAACCAGACTATTTTTGTCCAGTTTAAATCAAAAAAAAAGTCCGGTCACTTGCCGAAGAGCTTTGCCCAAAAGGGCCGCCGGGAGGGTGCCGGAGCCTCCGGTTCGGAGAGTTCCCCGATCACCCGCATCGTGATCGAAGTTCCGTTCCCCCACGGCCAAAGCATGGCGATCGAAAAACCCCGTTCTTCCTTTTTGAAATAAAGGGTCTGGTCGCTCCGGATCCCCCCGTAAGGCCCGGCGTAGCGGTCAGAAACCGCGGTCGGCCGCTGTCCTTCGGGTTTGAAAGGCCTCCCAAAATAGTCCTCCAAAAGGGGGAAGACCTTCGCAAGGCCGCCCCGGGAGATGACCCTTTCAAGAAAACATTCCGTTCGCTTCCGGGTCTCCTCAGCGCTGACCCGTTCAAGGGCTTCGAGCAATTCGGCGAAGGTCATGCCGCGTCCTGCACAGGAACCGCGGGGGGCAATGTCTCGAACCTTAGGGAGCGGACGGCGGCAATGAAAGCGGGATAATTTAAACTGAACCCGTCCTGCGTGTCCTTGAAGGTCACCGAATAAAGTTTACCCCTGCGGATCATCACGTAATTCATGTATTTGGCCGCCAATTTCCCCTCCATCGCCGTCTTAAACGGCCCCGGTTTGAGCGCATAGAGACAATAGCGGGCCTTCTCACCGCCGATCACGGTCTCTCCTTCACTGCGGATGTCAATGGCATCGAATTGAGGGGCAAAAAGGTCTTCCCAACGGAGGTCCCGAACGGTCTTGGCGTCTTCGAATTCCCGCGCAGTGATGTAGAATGTCGCAAGCGTGCCCTTTTTACCGTAGGAAGCCACCACGTTCTGGAACTGGGCCGGCAATGCCACCCATTCGGGCCCCAACGCCAGCGAAAAATCACTCACCTCCGGCGCCCCTTCTCGGGCATGGACGGGGACCGCAAAAAGAACGGCCGCCAACAGCCAGAAAAGCAGCGCTCGTCGGAGCTCCATCAATCGACCTCATTCATGGAAACGATCCGGTCAAAAAGCGAACCGATGTAGGACCTTCCGTTCAGACTGAGATCGGAAACGACCACCTGGTTGATCCTGCGCTTTTCATCCCGTTGAGCGTCCTGGCCGATCCGCTCGGCCCAAGTCGAATGGATCACGTAAAATTGACCGTTCACTTCTCCCAGATACAACATCTGATGAAGCGGCATTTTGATCAAAGTGATCCCCGGACGGGAAGACCGCAGGACCGCTGCTTTTTCCTGATCGTCCTGAAAAGGCTGGAAGTGCCCAAGCTGCGTCCCCGTCAGGGCTTGTTGCCTGGAGTCGCGGGGCAGGTCCACCCCCAGGCTCAGGAAAACATCATGAACGAACCCGGAACAGTCCCGGCCGTTGTACATCCCGCCCCACCCATAACGCTGACCGAGAAGCTTGAAGGCTTGACGGATCACGTTCGCCTGGCTGTAGACGAGATACCCCACCGTCACGTCGCTTTTTTTGCTGATGTACCCCCGCGCAAGGGCAACGGACCCACCGTCTTTGCGGTAAGGCATCCAAACAACGTGGGCATCGGGATTAACAACCGCCGTTCCCTCCGCGGTCTTGGGAGCCGACGCCAACGGGATCACTGTCCCCATGCTCGGCCGCTGGACCATGCTTTTGAACGCCTCGTCACGGAACACCCGGACGCTTTCCCCGGTCACAACCAGGAATTTTGACCCCTTGGTGTAAAGCTTCAGTTTATCCCGGCTTGGGAAGATCGCAATGTCCTTGGCCCTGACCCAGCCCCGGACATAGGGGGCCTGGACGTAGTACCACCCGCCGTCGCTCGACTCGTGGAAGATCCCGACCGGCGTCCACAACTTGATCTGGGTGAACTGAAGCTGATCGAACTCGAAGTCGTCGGGGCCTTCGATCATTTTGACCGCGGTCGGCAGGGCCCGGACCGAGGTCACGCGAACCGCCGCGCCCCACCGCATCTTGATCCGGGACGGGACCGCCTCGACCCGCATGAGCGGCTTGATCGTTTCATCAAAAAGGGTCTTGGGCACCGTCTTCCCGTTCTTATCAAAAAGCTTGCGGTTCCTGAGCGTGCTGTACTCCAACTGCATCTGGTCGCTCAAGGGCTTCCCCGCGCGGGTCGGGTCCATTTTGAACACGTCCACACGCTCGGGGATCATGCTGTGGATCTCATCGTTAAAAAATTTCAGCTGGTCCATCGTCTTGACCGGCTTTTCGGCCCCGGGGATGCGCTTGATCCAATACTCCGCAGACTGCATGGCGGGCGTGGCGGTCGTCAAATAAAGCGGTCCTTTCGGGAGCGGCGGAAGTTCCTCTTCAGCGTTAAGGATAGGCGAAAAGAGGAAAAACGATAAGATCACTAAGAACGGAAATACTTTTTGCATGGACCGCCTCGCAGCATGTTGAAAGACTTAGGGATACTTGCGCCGTAAACCGCCTACAATTTATCCACAATAAAACGCCATAACCACCGAAAAACCACCTTAGTTTAACGGCATGTATTCCTAGACCCTTAGAGAAGCCTTCGGCGTTACACAGTGCTTGATAGCCTGCCCCACGACGAATCCGCTCGCCCAGGCCCACTGAAAATTGAAACCGCCGATCCGGCCATCCACGTCGAGGATCTCTCCGGCAAAATAAAGCCCTGGCTGGAGTTTTGATTCCAAGGTCTTCCCGTCGACTTCCCGGAGATCAACGCCTCCGGAGGTTACTTCTGCCTTTTCATAGCCGCAAGCCCCCGTAACAAGAAGCGGAAAATGTTTGAGGATGCGAAGAAGGACCTCCCGGTCTTTCTGCGAAGATTGCCCTATTTGTGTTTTGGGATCGATCGCGATCTTTTTAAGCATCGTCAGGATCAGGCGTTCGGGGAAATACAGGGAAAGCAAATGCCTCCAGCTTCTTTTAGGATGCGCCGCCATGATCCGCGCCCACTCCCCGCGCAATTCCTCCCCGTTCTTTTCCGGAAAAAAATCGGCTTGAAGTTCTTTCTCCCCTTCCGCGCAACGGAGCCAGGGACCGCTGATATCTAAAACGGCGGGACCGCTGAAACCGGTATGCGTAAAAAGTAGTGGCCCTTCACTTGTAGCGACTGGCTTTTCACCCGCGAAAAGAGTTAACCGTACCGGTAACGTGATCCCGGAAAGTTCTTTCCAATCCGGATCGTCCGTGAGAAGCGGCGTTAAAGCCGGACGTGTCTCGGCCATCGAATGCCCCATCATTTTCGCGAGACCGTATCCTGACCCGTCACTACCTGTCCCGGGGTACGAAAGTCCGCCCGTGCAAAGCACGACCGCACGCGACGCATGATCAAAACTTTCTCCCGTAACGTGAAGGAGTTCGTCTTTTCGGAAAATGCGGGCTGTTTTTTTCCCGGTCTTGAGGATCACACCGCGGGCGCGAACTTCTTTGAGGAGCGCTTCAAGGACGGTTTTGGCGGATTGGGACTCGGGAAAATATTTCGTCCCTTCCTCAAGGACCATTGGAACACCTAAGGTCTTGAAGAACTGCACCGCACGTTCGGAAGAGAAGGCACTAAGGATATTACGAACAGTCCGCGGATCGCCGCTTTGGTAATCCCTTTCGCTGACCCGGAGGTTCGTGATATTGCAGCGGCCGCCGCCTGAAATGAGGAGTTTCGCGCCGGGCCTGGAATTTCCTTCAAGAATAAGGATCCGCAGGGGCTTTTCAGCGCATGTTATGGCGGTCATCAGACCTGCCGGCCCGGCACCGATGATGATGACGTCCCAATTTGTTTGATCCACGGTTTATTCCTGATTTTGGGGATCAGACATCCAGTTAGCGCAACGTTCTACGCGCAACGCACAACGAAAATACTTGTGCTTTTACGTTGCGCGTTGTCCGTGAAACGTTGTACCGTTTTTACCCTTCCAGCACCGTCACTTTGGTCATGGCGATCTTTTGAAGCGGCTTGTCCGAGCCGTCGCGGGGAGCGTTCGCGATCTTGGTCACGACGTCCATCCCCTTCGTTACGGTCCCGAACACCGAATGGCGGTCATTGAGCCAGGGCGTCGCCGCTTCGGTAATGAAGAACTGGCTGCCGTTCGTATTCGGCCCCGAATTCGCCATGGAAAGCACGCCGGGCTTGTCATGCCGCAATTTCGGTGAGAATTCGTCAGCAAATTTATAACCGGGTCCGCCCATGCCCGTGCCCGTCGGATCGCCCGTCTGGATCATGAATTCGGGGATCACACGGTGAAAGATGACCCCGTCATAGAAACCCTTTTTCGCGAGCGTTACAAAGTTAGCGACCGTTTTCGGTGCCTCGGCCTGATACAGGTCCGCGTAAATATCTCCCATTGTGGTTTCGATCTTGATCTTCACGATGGCTTCTTCCTTTCGGGGTTCGGCCATGACGGCCGGTTGAGGATCGGTGGCTGAGGACGCGGGTCCGGCAGGCGCAATGGCCTGGGATCTCGCGGCGCAACCCGCTAAAAAAATGAACGCAAATATCCAAAATCCGTTTTTCATGGTCCCTCTCCCTGGATCCGTGGTGCCTAAGATGCCGCTAGTCTCTTCCCGGCCCCAAGCCGGGCCTGGGTCTTCCGTTCGTTCTCCGTCAGGTAGCGCTTCCGCAAGCGGATGTTCTTCGGCGTGATCTCGACCAGCTCGTCCTCCTCGATGAACTCCAGCGCGAATTCCAGCGTCATGTCGCGCGGCGGGGTCAGCTGGATCGCCTCGTCGGACCCGGAGGACCGCATGTTGGTCTGTTTTTTCTCGCGGATCGCGTTCACCACGAGGTCATTGCCCTTGTTGTTCACGCCGACGATCATCCCCTCATAAAGCTCGTCACCGGGCCTCACAAAGATCTCCCCTCGTTCCTGAAGTCCCCAAAGGGCGTAAGCCACGGCCTTGCCCGCGGTCTGGGAGATCAGCACGCCTGATTGGCGGCACGGCATTTCCCCTTTGAACTCCTGGTACTCGTAGAAGTTCTGGTACATCATCCCGGTCCCCCGCGTCATGACAAGGAACTCGTTGCGGAACCCGAGCAGGGCGCGCGACGCGACCAAAAACTCCATCCGTACCGTCCCCCCGACCGCGCTCATGTGCATATTCCTCATCTCTGCACGCCTCTGACCAAGCGACTCGATCACCCAGCCCTGATAGACAGGGTCCACTTCGATAGTCACTTCTTCCACGGGCTCGTATTTCTCACCGTCGATCTCCTTAAAGATCACCCGGGGCGGGGACACTTCCAGCTCGTACCCTTCGCGGCGCATCGTCTCGATCAGGATCGCCAGGTGCAATTCCCCTCGGCCGGACACCTTGAACCGTTCCCCGTTTTCGACCTCCTCCACCTTGATCCCGACGTTCACCATCGCTTCATGAGCAAGGCGTTCGCGGATGTGCCGGGAGGTCAAGAACCGGCCGCCGTCCTGCCCGGACAGGGGGCTCGTGCTATGCGAAAAGTTCATGGAGATCGTCGGCTCGTCGATCTTGAGGGTGGGTAACGCCTCGGGCCTTTCGGGGGACGCGATCGTTTCCCCCACCTTGATATCCTCGATGCCAGAGATCGAAATAATGTCCCCCCCCTGGGCTTCCCCGGCCTCGACTTTTTTAAGGCCCTGATACTTCAGGATCTTCGTCACCTTACCGCGGACGATCTCTCCGTGGTGTTTGACCGCCACAATGGGTTCGCCGGTCCGGACCACCCCGTGCGCGATACGGCCAATGGCGATCCGCCCCATGTAATTGTCGTATTCGAGCATCGTGATCAGCATCTGGAAGGGCTGGTCGCGGTCCGCGACGGGAGGCAGCACACGGTGGAGGATCGTCTCGAGGAGCGGCGTCATGTCCCTTTTTTCGTGGTCCAGGTCCGTCACGGCCCAGCCGTCCTTGCCGGAGGCGAAAACGATCGGAAAATCCAACTGCTCGTCCGTGGCGTTCAGTTCACAAAAAAGATCGAACGTCATGTCCACCACTTCATGCGGGCGACAGTTCGGGCGGTCTACTTTGTTCACCACCAGGATCGGTTTGAGGTGCAGTTCGAGAGATTTGCGAAGAACAAATTTGGTCTGCGGCATCGGCCCGTCAAAGGCATCCACAAGCAAGAGCACCCCGTCGACCATCTTGAGGATCCGCTCCACTTCGCTTCCGAAATCGGCATGGCCGGGCGTGTCAACGATATTGAACTGGACGTCCTTGTAACGGAAGGAGGCGTTCTTGGAGAAGATCGTGATCCCGC
>JAHQRI010000089.1 GCA_019052695.1 Candidatus Omnitrophota bacterium | reverse complement strand
CCTCCAAAGGGCAGTGTGATACCATTTCACCACCGGGCAATGAAAATTTCCGTTCAACCCTTCAACAGCTCAACGCTCATAAGGATCGTCGTCCCCGAGGGTGTCCGCGTTCGGCCCGTGCTCTACATGCAGCTCGTACGCCTTCAGGACCTCTTTTTCGATGTAATCGCGGAATTCGACCGTAATCGGATGCGCAACGTCCCGGTGCTCGTCTTCCTTGATCTTCCGGGAAGGCATCACGACAAAAGGCCCCTTGGTCCCCTCGATCACCTTGAGGCCCCGAACCACAAAACAATCATCGAACGTAATATTGACGAACGCACGCAATTTGTTATCTGCGTTCTCTTTCGGAAAAACACGGACCTCTGTGATCTTCACCGCGGATCTCCGTTCTCCTGCGCCCACACACTAGACAGAGTGACAAATCACCTTGCGCAAAGGGATGGGAACATGTCTTAACTTCTCCGCAAAATCAATGACTTCTTTCCGGTTGGAAAACACCGCGAAAAGAGTCGGCCCGCTCCCCGTCATACGGGCAAGAGGCGCCCCCGAACGTTTCAGAACCGCGATAACTTTGGGGAGTGCCGGCCTTAGATCGAACGCAGAGGATTCCAAATCATTGCGTACAAGCGCTGCGGCTTCCCGGATCCTCTTTTTCTCGAGAAAAGTGAGCAGGATTTTAACAACCCGCCTCTCCTTTGTCAAGGAAAGGGGCCTTCTCCCCCGGCGAAGCCCTTGATAGACTTTTTTTGTATTAAGTCCTTGCTCTGAAACAAGTAACAGAAACCAAAGCCGGCGTTTCCGGGGACACGGCGTTATTTTCTCTCCAATCCCCCCCGCGATGGCTTGGGAATGGCGGGCAAGAAAAAAAGGTACGTCCGCTCCGAGTGCCTTTCCCATGGCTCTAAGTGTCTTCCCGGAAACGGGAAGACCGAACAACTGTTTCATCCCGAGGAGGAAGAAAGCCGCGTTGCTCGATCCGCCCCCCAAACCGCCCCCTAAAGGCACACGTTTGATCAAACGGACCGAAACCCCGCCGAGACGGGGGTACTTCGCCCGCAAGGCCCGGTAAGCCTTCGTAATAAGATTACCCTCCCCGGTGTCCAGGCCCTTGTGGTCCGTTGTCAGACGAAAACCTCGGACCCGTTTACGGATGATGAGCGTATCGGCGAGCGAGATCCGGTGAAAAAGCGTCAAGAGCTCGTGATAGCCGTCCGGACGGCGGCCAAGAACGCGCAGATGAAGATTGAGTTTGGCGGGGCTTTGAACGGTCAGGGTTTTCATGTTCGCACAACGCGCAACGCACAACGCAACGAGAATCGTTGAACGTTGGACGTTGCGCGTCGCACGGGAGCTCTCACTTTGACGTGAAAGCGATTACGACCAGTCCTTCTTCTTGTGGCGGTGCTTGCGCAATTTCTTCTTGCGCTTGTGCTTGTTCATTTTCTTGCGACGTTGCTTACGAGCCCAAGGCATTTTTTCCTCCGGTTTTCAAATGATCGCAGCCCTGCAACACGAAAAAAAGCTGCGAGAATCGGGTCCGCCGAGGTTAAGCGGCGGTCCATGAACTCCCTACGGCTTCCCCCTGACACGCCCCCTCGATCTCGTTACGGGATGACCTTATTCAAGGGATATTCGATGATCCCGGTCGCCCCGGCCTTTTTGAGCGCCGGGATCAGTTCACGGACCACCGATTCGTCGATGATCGTTTCGACATCGAGCCAGTTCTTGTCCGTCAGGTTGGCGATCGTCGGCTTTTTCATGGCCGGCAAAAGCGCCAGGACCTTGGAGAGCCTTTTCTTCTCCACGTTCATCTTCAGCCCGACCTTTTCCTGCGCACGCATGGAGCCTTCCAGGAGAAGGACCAGGTTGTCTATTTTACGTTTTTTCCAGGGATCTTTGACACTTTGGGAGTTCGCGATGAATTTCGGGATCGAGACGATCACCGTATCGAGAATCTTGAGCTTGTTCGCGCGAAGGCTGGAACCGGTCTCCGTGGCCTCCACGATGGCGTCGGCAAGGCGCGGCGGTTTCGCTTCGGTCGCCCCCCAGGAAAACTCCACTTCCGCATTGACCTTGTGCTTCTTCAAGTAACGTTTCGTGACCCCCACGAGCTCGGTCACCACTTTTTTTCCCTCGAGGTCCTTAACGCTCTTGAAAGGCGACGATTCGTGGACGGCCAGAACCCAGCGCACCGGATTGGAGGTTCGCTTGGAGTATTGAAGTTCGGCAAGTTCGACGACGTCTGATCCGTTCTCCACGATCCAATCATGCCCGGTGAGTCCGCAGTCCACGATCCCGTCCTCAACATAGCGGGACATTTCCTGGGGACGAAAAAGCACAACTTCGATCTCGGAATCGTCAATGGAAGGGATGTAAGAGCGGGCGCTGATGTTGATGCGAAAGCCAGCCCGCTTGAAAAGGTGACAGGTCGCTTCTTCAAGGCTCCCCTTGGGGAGGGCGATTCTGAGCTTATTCACTACCGTAAAATCTCCGATCTTTTAGCGTTCTTGATGACGGCTGATCAACGGACAAAGCAATACTTGTCCCGGGGTCGACGGCGGATTCTAACGTCTTGTCACTACGGTGTCAATGTCGCAGGCAGGTCTTCTACAAACCGCCGTCGGAATGGCCGCCGTGCCCGTGCTTTTTGGGAAGTACCGAGCGCTGAAGCCTTGAAAAAATAATAAGGATTACGAGCACCAGAAGCGTCGTGAAGACCGCTTGTTTAAAAAGTCCGAGACCGCACGCCAGTCCGATCGCGCAAGCCGCCCAAATACCGGCTGCGGTCGTCAGCCCCCGGATGCCCCCCTGCTGTGACCGGATGATCGCCCCCGCGCCGAGAAAACCGATCCCGGTGACGGCTTGGGCCGCGATGCGGCCGGGATCCACTTCGGCAACGCCCTTGAAAAGCGTGAAGACATCCAGGGAAACAACCATCATCAAAGCAGACCCGAGACAAACGAGCGAGTAGGTCTTGAACCCGGCCTCTTTACCGTGGACCTCCCTTTCGAGCCCGATCACGGCGCCCAGGAGCGTGGCTACCAGAAGCCGTATCGAGATCTCAAGGTCCGCCGGCGTCAAGATCATTTGGTCCATGATGGCGTGTAACATCGAGGGATCTCCTTTAGTGTATGGATTAAAGCCCTATTCTGAGCGAATATTCACAGAAGTGCAAGCCCGGGATCAGCACCCATCTTGTACGACAACCGGACTCCCCGTCCATAAAGTTCAAGCCCGCGGCGAGCGATCATCGCCGCATTATCCGTACTAAGGTCCAATGGAGGGAACCAGGCCTTGATCCCTTTTGCTGCCGCGTCCCGCATCAGCTTTTCGCGCAGATACGAATTCGCACTCACCCCGCCGCCCACAACAACATCTTTCACGCCTTTGAACTCGCAAGCGTCGATCGCTTTTTCCACCAGCCAACCGATCACGGCATGCTGAAAACTCGCCGCCAGGTCCTCCGGGGACGGAGCTTCCGGCCTGGCCTCCCCCGTTGTCGGATCCTTTAATTTGTAAAGCACCGCCGTTTTGACCCCGCTGAAACTGAAATCAAAGCGCCGGTCCTGTTTCGGCCGGGTGAAATGCACGGCCTTCGGATTCCCCCGCTTCGCGAGCCGGTCCAGAACGGGTCCGCCCGGGTACTCGAGCCCCATGATCTTGGCGACCTTGTCGTACGCTTCGCCGACCGCGTCATCGACCGTTTCACCGAGGACTCGGATCTTCCCCTTTTCACAAAACGTGAGCATCGTGTGTCCGCCCGATACCAGCAGGCCGACATAACGTTCCGGCTCTTCCTGCCCAAAAAAATTCGCGACAAGATGGCCTTCCATGTGATGGACGCCCACGAACGGGATCTTCAGCTGGTACGCAAGCGCCTTGGCAAAAGACACCCCGACAAAAAGCGAGCCGATGAGCCCCGGGCCGCGTGTCACGGCAATAAGATCAAGGTCCGTCGCCCGGATCTTCGCCTCCCGCAAGGACTCCTCAAAAACACATTGGATCTGTTCCATGCAATGCCGTGAAGCGATCTCGGGCACCACGCCGCCGAATTTTTTGTGGCGGAAGAGGCTCGAAGAAACAACGTTCGAGAGGATTTCGTCTTTGCCGCGCAGGACCGCGCAGGACGTTTCGTCGCAGGAGGTTTCGATCCCCAACACGTATCGCGGGCAACGCACAACGCGCAACGTCTTTTTCTTCATCGTTGAACGTTGACCGTTGCGCGTTGCGCTAATTTGAGAGCTTTTTAAGAAGAATTTCATTCACAATCTTCGGGTTGGCTTTTCCGCCCGTTTCTTTCATGACCGCGCCGACAAGTGCGCCAAGCGCCTTCTGTTTCCCGGCTTTAAAATCCGCCACGGATGCGGGGTTCGCCGCGATAGCTTTTTCGACAGCTTTCTCGATCAGCCCGGAGTCTGCGACTTGGGCAAGGCCTTTTTCCTTAACGATCATTTCAGCGGCCTTGCCGGTCAGGGCCATTTCGGCTAAAACGGCCTTCGCCGTGGTGCTGCTGACCGTCTGAGCATCGACCAAACGGATGAGCCCGGCCAAAGCATCGGGTTTTACAAGACAATCATTGATCGCGATATTTTTTTCGTTCAGGATCGCGAGCAGTTCGTTGAGGATCCACTTGCTTGCGGCCTTTGCGCCGGCACCGGCAGTCACGCAGGTCTCAAAAAATGCCGCAATCTTTTTTTCCTGCACAAGCACATACGCATCCGCCGCGACGACCCCATAGTCGCGGATGAAACGCTTGGCTTTCTCAAGCGGCAGTTCGGGAAGCCCCCTGCGGATCGCTTCCACCGCGTCCCGCGAAAGCGTGAACGGCACAAGGTCCGGCTCCGGGAAATAGCGGTAGTCATGCGCCTCTTCTTTGGAACGCATCGAGAACGTCACGCCTTTCGCGTCGTTCCAAAGCCGCGTTTCCTGCACGATCTTCTCGCCGCTTTCGATCGTTTCGATCTGGCGGTCGATCTCGTATTGAATAGCCTTCGCGACCATCTTGAAGGAATTCAGGTTCTTGATCTCGACTCTGGTCCCGAATTTCTCCTGGCCCACGGGCCGTACGGAAACGTTCGCGTCGCAACGAAGGCTCCCCTTTTCCATATCACAATCGCTCACCTCAACGCACTGGAGGATCGCCTTGAGCGCGCTCAGATAATCATAGGCTTCCTGCGGGGAACGGATGTCGGGCTCTGAAACGATCTCAAGGAGCGGGATGCCGCCGCGGTTGTAATCCACAAGACTGCCGTCCGGTATACCTTCGTGCAACAGCTTCCCCGCATCTTCTTCGAGGTGCGCGCGCGTGATCCCAACTGTTTTCTCGACAATCGTTCCGTCCGGCGTTTTCGTCTCGATCAGCAATTCGCCTTTTCCGTTGACCGGCATGTCGTATTGCGAGATCTGATAAGCTTTGGGAAGATCGGGATAAAAATAATTTTTGCGATCAAACTTGAGCCGCTCCGCCACTTTGCAGTTGAGTGCGAGCCCCGCCCGGATCGCGAGTTTCAGCGCCGCTTCATTCACCACTGGCAGTGATCCCGGCCAACCGAGGCACACGGGACATGTGTGTCTATTCCCCTCCGCCCCGAATTCCGTGGGGCACGCGCAGAAGAGTTTCGACTTCGTCTTCAGCTGCACGTGCACTTCAAGACCTATCACAGGCTCATAATTCATAATCAGCTCAACACACAACGCGCAAAGCGCAACGACCTCGTTGATCGTTGAGCGTTGCCCATTGCGCTTCTTTTTTTTTGTTAACCGTTAACCGGGCGGCGTCCCGTTGGGAGAGGCGAGTCTCCCATTCCGCCATGATCATTCCCTGGGCAGATCGCGGAAGACCCGCGCCAGTTCCTTTTTGCCCATCTTCCCTTCCGCAACTGCCAACATAATGGGAACAAATACTTCTCTTGGGTTCCGAAAATCGATTCCGTTGATCTCGAGAAAAACTAGGGCAGCATCAAGTGCTGTGCGCTTATTCCCGTCAAAAAAGGGGTGGTTCTTGCAAATATGGAATGCGTAAGCCGCTGCCATTTCAAAAAAATCGTCATGCAACCACTGTCCCCCGAATCCGGATTCCGGCTGTGCCAGTGCAGATTCCAGCAAAGCCCTGTCCCGAACACCCGCGGAACCTCCAAACCTCTCAAGCTGTTGAGTATGCAATTGCAAAACCTGGTCCAAACCAAGAAAAACCGGGCTCTGCATTCCATACGAAGAATCTGTATCTTTGACAACAGTGCGCGGCGACTTATACCCCTTCCCCTTGCTCTTCCCTTTACGCGGCGTCATTTTATGAGATCATTCAGCCAGCGCTTTGAATGTTGTCGCGTATTTCTTGTGGATCTTTTCCATGGCCACTTTAAACCTCTTCTCCCGTTCCGCGTCGATTACCGGCGAAATGACCAGGTTGCGGCCGTCGGTGTTGATCTCAAGCGGTGTGTCTTTCGTAATGTGGAGAAGTTCGAGAATCGCTTTCTCGATGACCAGGGCCAGGCTGTTTCCGTGGGACGTAAGGTGCTTTATCATGTTATCCTCCGGTTAAACTATCGTATATACAATGTAGCACCTTATAAACAACCTGTCAATCGCCTACAGCTTAGGCTTTGTCTTGTAGAAACCCGTTTCTTGTTCGAAAGCGTACCCCGCGCGGAAAAGCGCGGCTTCGTCAAAGGGACGCGCCATGAGCTGCATCCCGATCGGAAGCCCCGACGCCGTAAAACCGCACGGCACGGACATCGCCGGGATCCCCGCGTGATTCGCCGGGATCGTGAAAATATCGGAAAGATACATCGCAAGCGGGTCCGCGGTCTTTTCGCCGATCTTGAAAGCAGGCGTTGGGGACGTAGGCGACAAAATGAGATCAACTTCCCGGAACGCCTTTTCGAAATCCTGACGGATCAAAGTCCGGACCTTCTGTCCTTTGAGGTAATAGGCTTCGTAATATCCGGCTGAAAGCACAAACGTCCCGAGCAGGATGCGTCGTTTGGCTTCTTCGCCGAATCCCTGATCACGCGTTTCGAAATACATGTCACGAAGGTCCTTGGACGGTACGCGCAAACCGTACTGGACGCCGTCAAAGCGGCCGAGGTTCGAGCTTGCTTCCGCCACCGCGACGATATAGTAGACCGCCACGGAATATTCGGTATGCGGCAGGCTGATCGTCTTGATGGTCGCGCCCATCTTCTTGTAGATCTCCGCCGCTTCGCGCACGCTCTTTTCGACTTCCGGGTCGATCCCCTCGATAAAATATTCTTTCGGAAGGCCGATGCGAAGGCTTTTGACATCGCGCTTAAGCGCCTGCGTAAAGTCCGGGACCGCCTGAGGCGCGGACGTGGAATCTTTCGGGTCATGGCCGCTGATAATATTCGTCAGGATCGCCGCGTCTTCGACCGTTTTGGTAAGCGGCCCGATCTGGTCAAAGCTTGAGCCGAACGCAATGAGCCCGTAGCGCGATACCCGGCCGTACGTCGGTTTGAGTCCCACAACACCACAGAGCGCCGCCGGCTGACGGATCGAACCTCCGGTATCGGAACCTAAAGCCGCAAGCGTCATGTCCGCAGCGACCGCCGCCGCCGAACCGCCGCTCGAGCCGCCCGGGACGCGCGTCAGGTCCCACGGATTCTTGCACGGCCCGAACGCGGAAGTTTCACATGAAGAACCGAACGCAAATTCATCCATATTGCATTGCCCGAAAAGCGTCGCGCCGGCCGTTTTCAATTTTTCTATAACGGTCGCATCATAAGGCGCAACATGTCCGGCAAGGATCTTGGACGCGCAAGTCACTTCCCGGCCTTCAATGCAGATATTGTCCTTAATGGAAACCGGAACGCCATGGAGCCCTGTCAACCCGCTTGTCATCCCCGAACGTTCCAATCGGGGATCC
>JAHQRI010000088.1 GCA_019052695.1 Candidatus Omnitrophota bacterium | reverse complement strand
CTTCCTGGCCTCGGCGCCAGAATAAACCCCGAACGCCATGATGATCAGAATATCCCCGGCATTCCCGTGTTTGGCCGCCCCCCCGTTCAGGCAGATGACCCCCGACCCCGCGGGCGCCGGGATCGCGTAACTCTCGATGCGGGAACCGTTATTCAGGTTCGCGATCAGGACTTTCTCGAAAGGAAGAATATCGGCCCCTTTCAAAAGTGCACTGTCGACCGTCACACTTCCCTGATAATCGATACGGGCCCCGGTCACTTTGACGCGATGGATCTTTCCGTGAAGCATTTGTCGCTGCATAAACAGTGAACTCCTTTGAATGGTTTCAGGGGAGCGTGATTATAACATTATCGATCAATCTTGTCTTGCCCACAAAACACGCCGTCAAGACGGCCATCTTGCGCCGGACCTTCCTGAGCGGCGCGAACGTCACCGGATCCACCACTTCAAAGTACTGGACCCGGTCCACCGTTTTCCGCAAATCGTCTACCGCTTGCGCTCTCAAGAAAGCCAACGTTCCCTTTTTTTTAAGAATATTCCGGCGGAACTCGAAAAGCGCGTGCGACAACGCCAAGGCGCGACGTCTTTCTTCGGCATTCAAATAACGGTTCCGGGAACTCAGGGCCAGACCGTCCCTTTCCCGGACCGTCGGCATCACGCGGAGCTTGACGTTCATATGGAGGTCGCGGATGAGCCTCCGGATCACCGCCGCCTGCTGGTAATCCTTGGCACCCATATAAAGCCGGTTCGGGCCGACAATGTTCAGAAGCTTTGCCACGACGGTCGCGACGCCCTGGAAATGCCCCGGCCGGAACTTCCCACACAGGACCTCCGCCAGCTCGGGGCCGACCGTCACGTGCGTCGCGTGGTCCCGGGGATAAATCCTGGAGACCGAGGGGGAAAAAAGGTAATCGACCTTCTCTTTTTGAAGGAAGCGTTTGTCAGCCCCCGGGGCGCGCGGGTATTTTGTGTAATCCTCGTGGGGACCGAATTGAGCGGGATTTACAAAAATGCTGACGACCGTGACATCGTTCTCGCGGGCCGCGGCCCGCACCAGGGAAAGATGCCCTTCATGCAACGCTCCCATCGTTGGCACAAAACCCACCTTCTTTTTTCGGAGGCGTTCCCCGTCAAGAATCTTTTGGAGCCGCTGAGGACTTCGGATCACTTTCATGAAAGTCCGCACCTCCCTTCTGCCAGTTGCCTGACGCCGTCGCGTTGTTCCGCGCGGCACGCAACCAGCAATTGCCGCGTGGTCTTTTTTAATTCCGGATGCACAAGGTCCGGCATGAGATCGCATAACGGCGCGAGCACAAACGCCCTTTCGGGGATCCGGGGGTGAGGGATCACAAGGTCCTTTTGTTTTAAAATACGGTCCCCGTAAAAAAGAATATCCAGGTCCAGGACCCGCGCCTCATTCCGGACCTTGCGGCGGCGGCCGGCCTTATATTCTATAGCCTGAAGTTTGACCAGCAGCGCCTGGGGCGTAAGATCCGTTTCAAAGCTCCAGACAGCGTTCAAGTAAGGCGGTTGTCCCGCCCCGCCCACGGGCTCGGTCTCATAGACCGGCGAACATTCCAGATCACGGATCCCCGGCTCATTCTGGAGCTCCCGCGCGGCCGTTCGAAAAAAGGATCCCCGGTCACCCAGATTGGAACCGACACCGATAAAAACCAACGTCATAAAATGCACCGTGCAACGCGCAACGCTCAACGCAAAAACTGTTCTTGATCGATCGTTGCGCGTTGACCCTTGTGCCGTTTTATCAGAATTTGCAGTAATGCGGATGGCTCTTCTTGATCCGGTCGAGGGCTTCCATGATCCGCGATTCCGCTACGGTCAGGGAAATGCGGAAGTAGCCTTCCCCGTTCGGGCCAAAGCCGTTCCCGGGGGTCACCACCACATTCAGATCTTCCAAAAATCGAAGGGCTAGTTCCGCAGAGGTATACCCCGGCGGCACCGGGATCCAGCAATAGAACGTCGCCTTCGGCGCTTCGATCCTCCACCCGAGATCACGGAAACCCTGTACCAAAAGGTCGCGACGTTCCTGATAGATCTTTAAGTTCTTTTCGAGCGTGGTCTGGCCTTCCTGCAGCGCCTTCAGCCCGGCGATCTGGATCGCCTGAAAGATCCCGGAATCAAGGTTCGACTTCACTTTCGCAAGAAGCGCGAGAACCTGCGCATTCCCCACCGCGAAACCGATGCGCCAGCCGGTCATGCTGTAGGTCTTGGAGAGCGAGAAAAGTTCGACGGCGACATCCTTCGCGCCCGCAATTTCAAGAATGCTCGGGGACTTGAGCCCGTCGTAGGTCATTTCCGAATAGGCCGCGTCGTGCGCGATCAGGATCCCGTGTTTTTGCGCGAACGCCACCGCCTTTTCAAAAAAGGCCTTGTCCGCCACCTGGGAGGTCGGATTGTTCGGGTAATTCAGAAACATGAGCCGGGCGTTCTTGAGAATATCGTTCGGGATCGCGTCAAAATCCGGAAAGAACCTGTTTTTCTCAAGAAGCGGCATGGCATACGGGATCCCTTCCGCGAAAAGCGTTCCCGAACGGTAGACCGGATAACCCGGGTCGGGGATCAAGCAGACCTGGCCCGGGTCCAGCACCGCGAGCGGCAGATGTCCGATCCCTTCTTTGGACCCGATCAGCGGCAGGACCTCTCTCTCCGGATCAAGCTTCACCCCGAAACGCTGCTGGAACCAATCGCGGATCGTCTGGCGCAGTTCCGGCATACCCTGGTCCAAGGCATAGCGGTGGTTCCTCGGGTTCTGGGCTGCGGTATTCAGCGCCTCGATAATAAAATCCGCCGTCGGGATGTCAGGGTCGCCCACACCGAGATCGATCACGTCCTTCCCTTTGGCGATCAGTTCTCGCTTTTTACGGTCGATCTCCGCGAAAAGGTAAGGCGGCAGTTTTTTAAGACGTCCCGGAGGATCAAAAGAGACCGGCTGTTTTGTCATAGAGAATCCTGAGATAGATTAAACAACTGTGTTCTTTGAAGTGACGAAAGGTGGATTATAACAAAGTTCCGAAACCTTGAAAACAGCGTTCCCCAAAAAAGATCTGCGACGAACCGCTGCGACCAAGGAGAGATGAACCCACTAAAAAGGCGTCAGCAACTGCGGATCAAGACAACGGAGCTCGTAGGCCTTGAACCGGGCCTCCTCGAGGATCAGAGAGACCCCCGTCACGAGGTAGAGGGAGTAAACATCCAAAAACTCGTCCCATTTGCATGAGGCCGAGGGCCGCTGGAGGATCGGGTCCGTAGAGATCATGACACTCCTTGAGCGTTCATTCCAGCTGAGTGCTATCGAAACGAAATTCCGGGTCGAGCGTCTGGAGCTCGCGGGACAAATACAGAACGCGCTTTTTTTGGTCTGGCGCACGATGCAGAAGCCATTGCTGGTAGGCGTCCAAAAACTGCTCCATCTTCATGCCTTTAAGGTATTGTTTTTCGTATCCGGCCACCTGGGCGTTAAAATTCTGGAATGCCTGGTCCCGGAAGCAATCGATCAGGCGGAAATAATCGACCCGAACGCTCGCAAGGACCTTTTGATAGAGCGGAAGATCGGCCGCGATCTTATCGAGCACCTCGCCGACGCCGGTCTTCTTCTCATGAAGGCCCTCGTGGCACCGGGAGGCGTGGTTGTAGTACAGCGTGGTCGCGAGCGAGATCTCGGCGGGTTCTTCCTTTTTCCCTTTTTTGAGGAAGAACCGCTGCGTCAGCTCCGGATCCGGATTAAAAACGGTCGATTGGACCAATAGGTTGTCCGCGTTCACTTTAAATATGAAATAGCGGAGCATCGGGTCGTCCGTATCCCGTACCCATTCGAAGATCTGTTCGGGTTGATCGGACAGGAACGGGTCCGCCATATCGTGATACTCCGGAAGTGTGACCGCGAACAGCAAATGTGCCAGGTAGATGTTCACATCCTCATCGAACCCTCTTGACCTCCCGATCCCTAGAGACTGGTCTCTCGCCTTAAGGATCGATTCGAGCAGGAAATGGATCGCAGACTCCCTTTCCTCATGAGAGAAACTGAAGTACAAGTACGGGATCTTTTTCTGTTCGACCTTTTGTTGCAATTTATTTTATCCTTTCTTTTATAGCAATTTATAGTATTTCTATAATATTAGATGCTTTAACATTCTACATGAACCATAACATCTTAAATTTGACTTGTCAAATGCATTAATAAAAAAATTTATAAAATTAAATTCATTCCTAAGTCATTATTAATAAATGACATAAGGGTGATCTGTTTTGGGGATTGCTTGAAAATGACAGAGAAATGGAAGAACGGCCAACAACCGGGGCTGTTCGCGATGGGGAAATTATTTACAAGCTAAAACGGGGCTTACGGACTCGAGGAATTTTTTAGACCGGAGAACTTTTCCGATCCGGTAATTGAGGAACTGAGAAATGAAGAACCGTATCGGGTCGTCCGTGCCCGCAGTGTGAGGAGCACGAAGGGCATCTTCAAAAGCATCCCTGCCATAAGCGCGAAAAGCGGAAAGAACGGGAGCCGTCACCGGATGAGCGCCATGCGCGGCCCCACGGCATTTTTCGCAGATCAATGCCCCCTGCTGGACCGAAAAATAGCCCTGCTCGAGGGGTTTCGCACCGCAGACCGAGCAGTCCTCCAGATACGGCAGCCATCCCATCTCCCGGAGCAGTTTGATCTCGAAAAGCAGGGCAAGCCACGCGGGCGGGATCACGGCCAGAAAACGAAAGGCGGATTGAAGCAACCCGAAGATCCCCGGATGCGGGTCGTGGACCTCAGTGAGCTCATCGGTCAGTTCGCAGAAATAGCTCCCGTAGGCGATGGTATCAAGACGGTTGCGGACCGCGTCACGACTGTCCAAGATCGCGGCCTCCGAGATGAGATGAAGGTCGGAGCGTTTTTTCTCATAAAAAATGAATTCCGCGTGGGTGAAGATCTCGAAACCCGCTTGCCTCACTTCCCCTTCCCGGTGCACTCCTTTGACCACCCCACGTACTTTGCCGAACTGCGGCGTGAAAAACGTCACGATCAGGGAGCTCGAGCGAAAGGGCTGGGTCCTGAGGATAACGGCTTCGGTCTTGTGGATGCTCATGGGGTTCAGCGACCGGAGGCAGCAGCCTTCCGGAGAACGCTCCCCTTCCGTTCCGGGGTCACACGTTCAAGGATCGCCCGTTGCTTACGGTGCATTTTGCGGAACTCGTTCCGCGTCTTGTCCTCGTACCCGATGAGGTGAAGAATACCGTGGCAGAGGCAATAATGAAGTTCTTCCTCGAAAGAATGCCCGTATTCCTTCGCCTGGGTCCGTATCGTCGGAAGGCAAAGGGCGATGTCCCCCAAAAAATCCACTTCGGCACGGCCCAACGCCTTGGCGACCGCGGAAGGTCCCAGACGCACGCGAGGCTTAGGCGGACTGAAGGCGAGAACATCGGTCACCCGCGCATGACGCAGGTAACGATTATTCAGGGCGCGCATCGACACACCGTCCACGAGCAGGACGCTCAGAACCGCCTTTTTGAGCCCAAGGTCCCTGAGGATGTTCCGGGCGGTCCTCCGGATCGAAACTTCCGAGACCGGGATGCGCGGACAATCCTGCCGGAAATGGATCTCATAGGCCATGGGAGAACCTCCGGGTGACCGCTGTTTCAAGCATCATCGTCCACGCGAAATTTTGAGAACTGGTTGTCTTCGAAAAGGTTGGGCGCCGCGGGGTTCTTCTCGATGTCCGGATACTTCATGCGGGTGTGGAACATCGCGACCATGTTACGGACAAAGCTTTCCTGGATCCGGTAAAGGTCCGCCAGCGTCAATTCGCACTCGTCCAACTGGCCGTCGATGAATTTGTCATTGATGATCTTACGGACAAGCTGCCGGATGGCCTCCGGCGTCGTCTCCTTCAGGGAACGTGACGCCGCCTCAACGGAATCCGCGAGAAGGACCACCGCGGTCTCTTTACTTTGAGGTTTGGGACCCGGGTAGCGGAAATCGTCGGCGCGGACGTGTTGGGAGGCCGGCGCGCTGTCCATGGCTTTCTTGTAAAAATAATAGATCACACTGGACCCCTGATGCTCGGCGATAAAATCCAGGATGGCCCGTTTAAGCTTGTATTTTCGGCCCAGCGCGATCCCGTTCCGCACGTGGTCCACAATGATCTCGTAGCTGAGCTGGGGCTGTAGCCGCTCATGCAAATTCGGATAGAGGTACCCCTGGTTCTCCGAAAAATATTCCGGGCGTTCGATCTTCCCGATGTCATGGAAATAACAGCCGACTTTCGCGAGCAAGGCGTTCGCCCCGATCCCTTCGCAGGCATGTTCTGCCAGGGCGCTCACGACCAGGCTGTGGTGATAGGTCCCGGGGGCCTGGACCATCATGCGCTGCATGAGGGGGTGGTTCAGATCCGAATGCTCAAGCAGCGTGACATCCGTCGCAACGTCAAAAACGGACTCCAAGACAGGAAGTACCAGAAAGCAAAGCGCGACCACGAAAAAACCGTTCCCAAAACCCAGCGCGGCCGTATTAAAGGCCTCCGCAACGCGCACGTTCTGGACGACCTGGAGCCCCCAGAGAGCCAAAAAATAAACAACGCCGACGCCGAGGCCCACACGGAGGAAATGGGCGCGTTTGCGAACGCGGTAAGCCAGGAACGTGGCCGCGGTCGAAGCCAGCAGCGTCCCAAGAACAACATCCGCGCGGAAACCGCTCAAGAAACCGCTGAGCGAGGCCATCAGGATGCCTGCCCAAATACCGGTACGGCTGTTCGCGAGAAGGGTCAAAAGCAGCGATGCCAAGGCCGTGGGCATGAGGTAGACCGATCCGTCCGGCCACAGGGCCATGATCTTGCACAGCAGCACGTTCATCAGGACCACGGCATGAAAAAGAAGCAACCTCGAGGGCGACCGGACCATGTTCGGCTCGAACAGGAAAAAATAAAAACAAGAAAGGAGGTACAGAAAAACCACCACGAGCACTCCGGCGAAGGTCTGGGTCATCTGTTTCCGGGTCACCAGCCTCTTTTGGATCTGGTCCAGACGGTCCTTGATGTCCTGCGTGACCAGCATCCCCCGCGGGACGATCAGTTCGTTTTTCTTGATCTTGATCTCCACGGGGGGAACGGCCGCGGCGGCCTTCTTGCGCGCGCTTTCGGTACGGGCAGTGTCCAGGACCAGATTCTCGGAGATCACTCCGTCCAGGACCTGCAGGACAATGCTCGGTAAATTGATATTTTGCCCCTTCCCGACGGTGATCCTCCGGGGCGCTTCCCGGATCACAGCCTCCCGGGTCAACAATCCATCGAGCCGCCTCAGTTCCCCCTCGGCATCCCCTTCGGCCACGACCCAAACCGACGGCTCGCCCGCTTGACGCAAGCGAGCGAGTTCCGCTGCCGCGAAGATCCCCTGAGCCAAGTACGAGGCAAGGAGATCGGCGACATGGGTTTTAACTTCCTTGAAAAGCACCGGGTCCCGAAGGAGCTCCAGAGATCCGGAGGGGATCGGGAACGGCAGGTCTTTTGCGGCATCTTCGGCGGAGACGCCGATCCGTTTTTGGATCTCTTGGACTTGTTTGAAAAAAGCCGCCGCCTGGTCCGTGATCTTTCGGTTCATTGCTTCGTCGATACGGTAGGTCAGCGGTACCTTTTTCGAGGTTTCGGCGCGGAGGGCGGCCGTCCGGGTCTCGTCGACAAAAGAAAATGCCAAAGGCGAAAAAAAAGCGCTCATCGCCGGCTCTTCCAGAACGAATTCCTGCCGGTTCAGCTCGGAGGGCCTGCCCCAATAAAGGGTCACACAAACAAGGGCCGCGGCGGCGAACGATAATGCCAGCGGCAACAGTCCCGAAAAGGCCGGCTTCCGGAGAGAGGGCCTATTCGGCGGATTTGGGTTTTTTTCGTTCATGTCGCTCATAAGCC
>JAHQRI010000087.1 GCA_019052695.1 Candidatus Omnitrophota bacterium | reverse complement strand
TCACGTACGGACCTCACACTATCGCTAAATTCAAACCCGAAGAAACCACAGAGAACAAAACCAACAAAAACCAAAAGCGGACAAATCACGTGCTACAAAAAGCGGACATCTTGACGTGCTGTTAACATTTCTTTCTTCCCCGTAAGTCAAGAGATCTCGTAGCTTTACAACATTTTTTTTGCGTGGTATGTTTAATCCCATGGAACCCGTGCTGCGACAAACCCAAAGCCAAAAGATGACGCTCTCCCCCCAGATGCGGGAGTACCTGCGCCTTCTTCATCTTCCCGTCGCGGAACTACGCCAAGCGGTCGAAAACGCTTTGGAAACGAACCCCATGCTCGAAGAGGTCTCCCGATCCCCGGAGGAAACCGCCCCGGAGAACGCTCCCGCGGAGAACGCCGAGGAACCCGACGAGGGATCGCTTCCCGACGACTGGGTCGACAAGGAACCCCTCATCTTCGCGAGGCACCCGACGGATTTTGCCCGCCGGGACTCGTCCGACGCGCGACGCATCCGGGATTTCCAGGAAACCTTGATCACGCGCCGGGAAAGTTTACTCGATTTTTTGGAGTGGCAGGTCCGATTTCTTGAGCTCGACGAGGCCGAGGCCAGGATCGCCCAGCAGATCACGGGCAATATCGACCACGACGGTTATCTGAAGGCCTCCACGGAAGAAATCGCAACAACGACCTCCTCGTCACCGGAGACGGTCCTCGGGGTCCTCCGCAAGATCCAACAACTCGACCCTCCCGGGATCGGGGCGCGCGACCTGCGCGAGGCCCTTCTCCTCCAACTGGAACGCAAAGGCCCCGAGGCGGCTCTCGCTCGCGAGATCGTGCGCGACCATTTAGACCTCATGGGCAAAAAAGACTACCGGACGCTCGCCCGGATCTTCCACCGTGGCGAACCCGAGATCAAAAGTGCGGTCGCCCGGATCTCGCGCCTCGAACCCAAACCCGGGCGGAGTTTCTATGAGGAAGAGGCGATCGCTGTCATCCCGGACGCCACAGTCTCGATCAAGGACGGCACGGACGACGGCCTCGAGATCGAGATCCACCACGAGATGGTGCCCGAATTGAGGCTGAACGCCGACTACCGAAGGATGATCCGGGAGAAAGGGCTCGACGCGAAGACCCGCGAGTTCCTGGTCTCGCGCCTTACCAGCGGCACGGAATTCCTGAAGGCGCTCGAACTGCGAAGGTCGACTTTTCGGGCAATCACCGAAGAGCTCGTCCGTGCTCAGCCGCTTTTTTTTACGCGCGGGTTCGCGCATCTGCGGCCCCTGCGGCTCAAAGACATCGCCGAACGTACCGGCCTCCACGAGTCGACCATCAGCCGCGCGATCCACGGTAAATACATCAAAACCCCTCAGGGCACCGTCCCTTACAAAAGTTTCTTCTCCCAGCGGCTGGAAACGGCAGACGGAGAGGGCGAATCCCAGAAAAGCATCATGGAAAGGATCAAGAACTTGGTCGAAAAGGAAGCCCCGGAAAAACCCTTGAGCGATCAGGCCCTGGTCTCCCTGCTCAAGAGCGAAGGGATCCGGATCGCCCGTCGCACCGTCGCGAAATACCGGGAGTTGCTCAAGATCCTTCCGACCCACCTCCGCCGGCGACGCTGAACACGGATGGCCTTTCCGCGATACGACCCTGGCACAAAGCCGGTGAGATAAGGTCCGAAGACCGCGCCGGACAAAGCGCCCTCGCCCGGCTAAAGACAACCCATCCTTGAGGATAATTCGGGGTGAACGTGCAATCGCCCCCCTATTTAAAATTCGTGGTCTTGATCCGTCGAAACACAGATGCATGCCGCCGCGTGAGCAAGGAAGAGCTTGAAAGAAAAGCTGGCGGTCGGAGTCGAACCGACGACCTACGGTTTACGAAACCGTTGCTCTACCGACTGAGCTACGCCAGCGCGGGAACACAGGGCGGTGATTATACCAGAAGGTTACGGCAAATCGAATCAAGACTTAAGGAAGAGATCGATCGCCCGGGCGGCCTGCCGGCCCTGCGTGATAGCCCACACGACCAAGGAGGCCCCGCGGGCCGCGTCCCCCGCCGCGAACACTCCCGGCACCGACGTCATGAAATTCGAATCGACCGCCACGTTACCGCGCGCGTCAAAACCCACACCAAGATCGCTTAGCAACTTGGAGTGTTCGACGTGGACAAACCCCATCGCGAGAAGGACCAATTCCACCTTCAAGATAAAATCCGTCCCCGGAAGTTCTTTCATCGCATGCCGCCCCGTCGTTTTGTCGGTCTCCCATGCGACGCGGGCGCAATGGACCTCACGAACCCGGCCGTCGGCGTCGCCCGTCATTTTTTTTGTCGTGACGGCCCAGTCGCGTTCGCATCCTTCTTCATGCGAGGTGGAGGTCCGAAGGATCTGCGGCCAATGGGGCCAAACGGGGTTCCACGGCTCTTTCCATTCTCTGGGCTTCGGAAGGATCTCGAATTGATAAACTTTCTTGGCCCCCTGACGGTTGGATGTCCCGACGCAGTCCGACCCCGTATCCCCCCCGCCAATCACAAGGACGTTCTTCCCTTGGGCCGAGATGGCCCCATCGCGCCCGATCTCGCCCGAAACGGCTTTGTTCGACTGGGTCAGAAAGTCCATGGCAAAATGGACCCCGTAAAGTTCGCGGCCCGGCACCGGAAGATCGCGAGGAGACCCCGCGCCCATCGCCAGGCAAACAGCATCAAAGCGGCTTCTGAGATCTGCGGCAGGGACCGTATGCCCGACGTCAACACCCGTTTCAAACCGGACGCCTTCCGCCGCCATCTGCTCAAGGCGGCGGTCCAGGATCTTTTTCTCGAGTTTGAAATCCGGGATCCCGTAGCGCAGGATGCCCCCGATCTTCGGCGCTTTTTCAAAAAGCGTCACTTGGTGTCCCGCACGCCGCAATTGTTGAGCGGCGGCAAGGCCCGCGGGACCGGAACCCACCACCGCGATCTTCTTTCCCGTTTCCCGGGAAGGCGGCTGGGGCGTTACCCACCCTTCGGAAAATGCTCTTTCAATGATCGCGAGTTCGATCTGCTCGATGGTAACGGGCGCGGTATTGATCGACAGCGTACAGGCCGTTTCGCAGGGGGCCGGACAGATTCGCCCGGTAAATTCCGGAAAATTGTTCGTCAGGGCCAGACGTTCGTAGGCCTCACGCCAGCGACCCCGGTAAACGGCATCGTTCCATTCTGGGATCAGGTTGTAGACGGGACAACCCAGGGCATGGCAGTACGGTACGCCGCAGTCCATGCAGCGCGCCCCCTGCCGGCGCAGTTCCTCTTCCGTCAACGTCCCGGCGATCTCCCGGTAATCTTTCAGACGCTCTCCGGCGGGGCGCTTGGGCGCGAGACCGCGCGGGTACTTGAGAAAACCGTCGACCTTTCCCATTAGAAAAAAACCTCCTCCGTCACGTCGGCCGACTCAGAGACCCGGCTCTGCCGTTCTTTCAATCGCTCAAGAGCTTTTTTATAGTCCATGGGCATGACTTTCACGAAACGGGGCAGCATTTCTTCCCAACTCGCGAGGATCGATCGCGCGTACTGGCTCCCGGTGAATTTGACGTGCCGCTCGATACAGGTCTTCAGGAACTTCTCGGAATCCGTTCCGACCACCGGCTCGATTTCCACCATTTCCAGGTTGCAGCGGGTGTCAAAAAGCTGGCCCTCGTCCAAAACGTAAGCGATCCCCCCGCTCATCCCCGCCGCAAAATTGACCCCCGTCTCCCCGAGGATGATCACCCGTCCTCCCGTCATGTACTCGCACCCGTGGTCCCCCACACCTTCGACAACGGCCAGGGCGCCGCTGTTCCTCACGGCGAACCGTTCCCCCGCCCGACCGTGGATATAGAACTCACCGCCCGTCGCGCCGAACAAGTTGACGTTCCCCGTGATGATATTGTCCTGGGGCCTGAAGGTCGCCGCCCGGGGCGGGTACACAATGATGCGGCCTCCGGAAAGTCCTTTCCCGCAATAGTCGTTAGCGTCACCTTCCAATTCGAAGGTGATCCCGTGTGCCAAAAAAGCCCCGAAGCTCTGCCCGGCGGACCCCGTAAACTTGACCCGAAGGGTGTCTTCCGGAAGCCCCTCGGAACCGTAACGCTTGGCGACCTCATAGCTCAGGGTCGTTCCGACGGTCCGGTTGTAATTACGGATCTTCTGCTCGATCACGACCGGTTGTTTGAATTCAAGAGCCGATGCCGCCTTTTGGATCAGTGCGGGGTCGAGCGAAAGCGAGAGGTCGTGCTCCTGCGCCCGGACGCAGCGGACAGCGCCTCCTTCCGGCACTTCCGGTTTCATGAGTACTTTGGAGAAATCAAGCCCTAAGGTCTTGTAATGGCGGACGGCATCGTTGACCTCGAGGAGGTCCGCGCGGCCCACGAGCTCCTCGAATTTCCGGAAGCCCAGCTCCGCCATCAGTTCGCGCACTTCCCGCGCGATGAACCGCATAAAGTTCATGAGGTGCTCGGGTTTCCCGGCAAAGCGTTTTCTCAGTTCCGGATCCTGGGTCGCCACCCCGACGGGGCATGTATTCAAATGACATTTGCGCATCATGACGCACCCGAGCGACACCACCGAAGCCGTACCGAAGCCGAACTCCTCAGCACCGAGCAAGGCGCCGATCACGACGTCGCGGCCGGTCTTGAGCTGTCCGTCCGTTTGGACCCGGATCCGGTCACGCAGTTTGTTCATCACCAGCACCTGTTGTGCCTCGGCGAGGCCGATCTCCCACGGGGAACCGGCGTACTTGATCGAGGAGATCGGCGAGGCGCCTGTCCCGCCGTCGTGGCCGCTGATGAGGACCATGTCGGCCCGCCCCTTGGCGACACCCGCCGCCACCGTCCCCACGCCGACCTCGGAGACCAATTTGACCGAAACACGGGCCTGCGGGTTGGCGTTCTTCAGGTCGAAAATGAGCTGGGCCAGGTCCTCGATCGAATATATGTCGTGGTGCGGGGGCGGTGAGATCAGCATCACGCCCGGAGTCGCGTGGCGCACCTTCGCGATCGTTTCATCGACTTTGTGCCCCGGCAGCTGCCCCCCTTCACCGGGCTTCGCGCCCTGCGCCATTTTGATCTGCAGTTCCTTGGAGTTCGCAAGGTAATGGATCGTCACACCGAAGCGGGCGGAGGCGACCTGTTTGATCATACTTTTGCTTGAATCCCCGCGCGTCAAGGGACGGTAACGCGACTCATCCTCGCCCCCTTCCCCGGAATTGCTCGCGGCACCGAGACGGTTCATGGCAATCGCGATCGTTTCGTGAGCCTCTTTGCTGATCGAGCCGAACGACATGGCCGAAGAAACAAAGCGTCTGACGATCGATTCCACCGGTTCGACCTCATCGAGCGGCACAGGCCGCCCAGGCTTGAATTTGAAAAGGCCCCGGAGCGTGCAAAGATTTTTCGCGATGTCGTTCACTTCGCGGGTATAGGCCTTGAAGGCCTCATAATTATCCTCCCGGACCGCCCGCTGAAGATTCACGATGGCTTGGGGCGAGAACAGATGTTTTTCGGAGGACAGCCGGTAATGATAGACCCCGCCGGGATCGAGGGCTTCCGCGGCAGGGAGCGTGCCCGCGATCGCCTCCCGGAAGCGCTCCAGCGTCTCCTTTTCAACGACCTCGGCGCCGATCCCTTGGATCCGGGACGCGGTGCCGGGAAAGTAAGCTGCGATGAAGTCGTCGTTGAGACCCACCGCCTCGAAGATCTGGGCCCCCCGGTAACTGCGGAGGGTCGAGATCCCCATCTTGGACATGACCTTGAGAAGCCCTTTTTTCATGGCGGTCACATAATTTTCGATCGCAGCCTCTAGGGACAGGCCGTCGGGCAGATGGCCGCGGTCCTTCAGGTCGGCCAGGGTCTCGAACACCAAATAAGGGTTGACGGCATTGACGCCGTATCCGATCAGGCACGCGAAGTGCTGGACTTCCCGCGCCTCACCCGTTTCCAACACCAGGCCCGCCTGATAGCGTTTTCCGCGCCGAATCAAATGCTGGTGGACCGCGGAAGCCGCCCAAAGCGCCGGAATCGGCGCTCGCTCCGTCCCCACATCACGGTCACTCAAGATCAAAAGTGCGTGCCCTTCATCGACCTTACGTTCCGCTTCTTCGCAAAGGGCCCGCACGGCTTTTTCAAGGTTCCCTTCCCGGGGTTCAAAGACCATCGGCACCGTACAGACGCGGAAGGTTTCAAGGTTCGAGGTCCTGAGCCGCTGAACGTCGTCATTCGTGAGCACCGGATGAGCGAGCTTAAGTTGATGACAGTGCGCAGGCGTCTCGTCGAGCAAGTTGCCCTGACGGCCCACGAACGCCATGAGCGACATGACCAGGTTCTCACGGTAAGGATCGATCGGAGGATTGGTGACCTGCGCGAAAAGCTGCCGGAAATAATTATAAAGGAGCTGAGGCCGCGTCGAGAGGACCGCAAGGGCCGCGTCGTTCCCCATCGACCCGACGGGTTCCTGCGCGTTCTCGGCCATCGGCACGAGGACCATTTTTTCGTCCTCCAGCGTGTACCCGAAGATCCGCTGACGCAAAACCAGCGTGCCCGGGTCGCTCACCACCGGACCGGGGACTTGGAGCAGCCCCCGCAGTTCGATGCGGTTCTCCTCGAGCCACTGCCGGTAAGGCCGACGGCGGGCGATGGCGGACTTGATCTCGCTGTCCTTGATGACGCGCTTCAGCAAAGTATCGATGACAAGCATTTTCCCCGGAGCGAGCCGCCCTTTTTCGAGCACGTCCGGAGGATTCACGTCCAGGACGCCCACTTCGGACGCCATCACCACGAGACCGCTTTTGGTGATCACATAACGCGCCGGACGAAGGCCATTGCGGTCCAGCGTCGCCCCGACCTTCACCCCGTCCGTAAAAGCGATCGCAGCCGGGCCGTCCCACGGTTCCATGATGGCCGCGTGGTATTCAAAAAAGGCCCGCTTGGCCTCACTGATGTGATACTTCACGCCGAAGGCTTCGGGCACCATCATCATGACGGCGTGTTCGATCGACCGGCCGCCCATCGCAAGCAACTCGAAGACATTGTCAAAAATGGCCGAGTCGCTCAGCGTCGGGTTCACGACAGGGAGAAGTTTTTTGATCTCCGGTCCGTACAGCGGGGATTCGATGCGCCCCTCCCGGGCCATCATCTTGTTGACGTTGCCCCGGAGCGTATTGATCTCGCCGTTGTGGGCCATCAACCGGAACGGATGCGCCAGCGGCCACGAGGGGAAGGTGTTCGTCGAATAACGTTGGTGGACAACCGCGAGGGCGCTGATGAAATCGGGATCCACGAGGTCGGGATAAAAATGTGCGAACTGCGGGGCCGCGAACATTCCCTTGTAAACGATCGTGCGGGAAGAAAGGGACGGGATGTAAAAATCCTCGACATCCCAGCCCTTTTGAACCGCATCGCTTTCCAGGACCTTCCGGAGAATGTAAAGCTTTCGCTCGAGCCCCGCGCCCTCCTGGCCGGGGAACGTCAGAAAGACCTGCCAGATCGAGGGCATCGCCTCTCGGGCCATGTCGCCGAGGCAGTCAGGGTGGGTCGGGACCCGCCGCCATCCGAGGATCTTTCCGCCCTCTTTTTCCGCACAGTCCCCGACCAAGCTCCGGGCCCGTTCGACGTTTGCTTCCTCGCGCGGCAGGAACAGCATGCCCACGCCATAGCGGCCTTCTTCCGGAAGCTTGAACCCCACGCTTTTCGCAAAGAACCGATGGGGGATCTGGACGATCATCCCGGCGCCATCCCCCGTTTTCTGGTCGCCACCGACCGCGCCGCGGTGCACAAGGTTGCAGAGGATCTGCACGCCGTCGCTCACGATCTTATGGGAGCGCGTCCCGTCGACCTTCACGACGAAACCGACGCCGCACGCGTCATGTTCGAGGCTCGGGCAATAAAGACCCTGTTTTTTTAATCTCATATTCCTATCCTTTAAACCGCCCCCCGAAAGGGAACGCCGCCCATGGCGGGCCGCATCCCGGGGTGAGCGCTCCGATCCGTGAGCATAAGGGCACCC
>JAHQRI010000086.1 GCA_019052695.1 Candidatus Omnitrophota bacterium | reverse complement strand
GAACGCCGGCGAGATTATTGACCGCGGCGCGGATCATACGGAAAAAGAACCCCTGGCCCGCAAACTCCGTCATATAGATCGCCGCCGCAACGCCAAGCGGCAGGGCCATCAGGATCATGAGCAAGGTAACGGCCACCGTTCCGAAAATGCAGGGGAAGATACCGCCGTGCATCATCCCGTCCGTAGGGGCCGTCGTCAAGAATTCCCACGTTACGGCCCGGCTCCCTTGGGACACGATCTTGTACAGGATGAATCCAAGCGCGATCAGGGGGATCACCGCGAAGAACCGCACAAAGACATCAGAAACAACCTCGCCCCACCGGACCCTTTGGAAGGTCAATTGAGGCATCGCGAGAAGCCGGGTTTTTCCCATGGTCATTACATCCTCAGTTTCTGGCGCATCTTGTTCAGGACGATTTCCGAAACAATGTTGAGTAAAAAAGTGAACGTGAACAGAACGGCCCCGACGAGAAAAAGGGCGTAATAATGTTCGCTCCCCTGGGCCACCGAACCCAACTCCGCGGCGATGTTCGCCGTCATGGTCCGGACACTTGAGAAGATGTTTCCCGTTACCAAAGCTGCGTTCCCGGTCGCCATCATCACGATCATGGTCTCCCCCAGTGCCCTTCCGAATCCCAGGATCGCCGCGGCCGAGATTCCCGACACCGCTGCCGGAACGACCGTTCCCCACACCGTCTGCCATTTTGTGGCCCCGAGGGCATAGGACGCGTCGCGGAGGTCCTTGGGAACCGCCCGCATCGCATCTTCAGCGATCGTGATCATGATGGGGAGAACCGCCAGGGCAACACCGATCGCGCCGACCAACGCGTTCAACCGGAATTTCGTGTGAAAAATGTCTTGGAGGAAGGATGCGATGAAAGCGAGCATCACAAAGCCGATCACGACCGAGGGGATCCCCGCCAACAATTCCAAAGTCGGTTTCAGGGTCTCACGGACTTGCGAGGGCGCAAGTTCCGACAAATAGATGGCGCACCCCACCCCGAGGACCAGGGAGATGACCGTCGCCGGGAACGCGACAAGGAAACTTCCGCAGATAAGCGGCATGAGGGAATACTTGGGGACCTCCGAGATAGACTGCCACATCATGTTGAACACATGACGTTCCTCCCAATCGTCATAGATCCATTTCCCGATAAGGTCCAAGGGACTAGCCGTGAAAAAGAACTGCACGGCTTCTTTGAAGAGAAAGACAAAGATAAGGGCGATGATCAGGGCGGAAGAGATGCCGGCGATCAGAAGGAACTTCTCGACCAGCCATTCATGAAACCTGACTTCTTTTTTCTTGAGCTTATGGGTTTCCATGTCCTTCATGTCCTCATGCCGTCCATAAAAAATGCTCCGGCAGGGCGATCCCGCAGATTTCGCCCCACCGGAGACCAAACACGCGGAATCGCAAGATATCCGTCACACTGGATCGGACAGGTCCCGCCGCTTTTGGGCGGGCCTTTCTCGCGGCCGCATGAACAGCTCACTGGCCTTTTACCGGTATGTAGCCGATCTCTTCCACGATCTTCTGCCCCTCCGGACCCAGGATCCAGTCCAAATATTGTTTGATATCCCCTCGGGGCTTGACCGCCGTGTACATATACAAATACCGCCAGATCGGGTAAACCCCCGACCAGGTGGCTTCGTAATCCAGCGTGCCATCCGGTTTGACCGGGTTCACGGCGGGAGACTTGTCGTCCTTTTTGATCGAAAGGATCTTGATCTGGGACTGTTTCAGGTAATACGCGGCGCCCCCATAACCGATCCCGGCGGGGTCCTTCGAAACCGCATTGGCGATCGCCGAGGTCCCAGGCATCGTTTGACAATCCGCCGCGTAGTCTTTGTTCTTGAGGATCTCTTCTTTCATGAACGCGTAGGTACCGCTCGAGGACTCGCGGCAGTACCGGAGGATCTCTTGATCGGGGCCGCCCACTTCGTTCCAGTTGTTGATCTTGCCCGTGTAGATCCCCATCACTTGCTTGACGGTAAGTTCCTTAACGGGATTCGCCACATTGACGACGACGGCAAGGCTGTCCATCGCCACCTTGAATTCCTCGGGGTAATAGCCGATTTTCTGGGCTTTCTCTATTTCGCTGCCCTTGATCTCGCGGCTCGCGTTCGCGATATCGGTCGTCCCGTTCATCAAGGCCGCGATCCCGACCCCGGAACCGCCTCCCGTCACCTGGATGGCGACCCCGGGATTTTTTTGCATGTAAACTTCGGCCCACTTTTGTCCGAGCACCACCACCGTGTCCGAACCTTTGACCGTGATGTTCTTCGCCGCAAAAACCGTGGGGACCATGACCGCCAGCCCCGCTACCAAAACTCCCCTTGCGACCCACCTTGTCGTTCTCATCACTGTTCTCCTTAGTGTTTTACAGTTTACTGCAGAACCCTTTTCACCCATGTAAAATCCCCGTAAACTCTTTTCCACCGTGCGCACCGGCCCTACTTGAGCTTGCGCTCCCGGGGCAGGACCCGCGCCAAAGCATCCTGCTTAAAATTTCCAGACCAGGTCCAATTGGAAGCGACGCTGCTCCTGGTCAAGAATGCCCGAACTTGCACCGCCGCTTAATCTTGTCCCCACATTCAAGTTGTTCGCAAAAATGCCCCCCGCATTGACCGTAAGATAATCCGTCAGGGCGTACCCGGCCTTGATATGGCTACCCCGAACGCCCGAATGGCCGGAATAACCGAAGTCACTGTCATTGAACCCGGGGACCGCATTCCTGCCGATCCGTTTATAGGCGTAACTGATCTCCCAATCGCCTTTTTTATTGATCCCGCCGAGCTTGACCCCTAAAGCCCAGGCGTTGCTGCCGTCGGTCCCGGCCACGTCCCAATTGGCGGCCTTGTTCCCGATATTGGAGACCCAGTCAAAGTAAGGCCTGACCGGGAGGCCGAACGGATAAAGGGAAATTTCATTGTAGAACTCCACAAGCTCGAATTCTCCGGCCGCGAGTTGGGACGTGGAATTCGGCACGTAGGGATTCCCGCGCTGTCCGAGCGAGCTGAAATTGCTCCCCGTGGCGTATTTCCCGAACGTGTAATAGGAGACCGCCGATTTGACGTCGATCGGGCGCTCCATAAGGTCCGTGTAGAGGATCTGATTCAGGCCCAATTGGTAAGCGAAAAGGTTCGCGTCCCCGCCTCCCGACGTCGCAGAATCTTCATCGAGGACGAACTGGCCGGCCGTCGCGTACCCTTTGAGATCATAGGAACCGGTATCGAGAAGGTTGAAATTCGCCTTTTCATAGATCCCCTCCGGTTTCACGTCACGGTCCCAAACGATGTCCGAGGAGCCGGCTTCGAACGGGTTATTCATTTTCCCCGCGGTGATCTCCAAAAGAGAGATGGGGCCAACCTTCGCCCAATTCGGCGCATAGGTCGCGAAGACCTTTTCAATGAAGATGGGTTTCCAAGAAAAATTCTCGTCCAAGCTCGTGTTCGTGGACGTCGAATCCGTGCCGGCCCTTTCGCCCGAGGCGAGATAGAACCCCGCTTTCATTTCATCGGTGAATTTCTTCTCCCAACCAAAGCGGAGCCGGTACCTGAACCGGTTACGGTCGTCATTTTCACTGGAGGTGCCATTGGTGTTTTGAAAAGCCTCATACCGAAGGCGCATATCCCCGCTGAATTTGAGGCCCTTGAGCCATTTGTCCGCGCCGCCAGTTGAGTCACTTAAACGCTGTTTGAATTCGGCCTCGCTCATCGGCGGGGTCGCCTCAACACCGCTGGGGGCCATCTGGATCCCCGCTCCGCGCGATTTTAATTCCTGGATCTCGATCCGTTGGGCCGCCACGGTCGTCTGGAGCTCGGTCATTTGCTTCTGCAGGGACTGGATCAGTCCCGCGAGGTCCGTCTCCTGCGCCATGACCGGCGTGATCGATCGAAAGATTGAAACAACAAAACAAAGAAGCGCTACCGCCACCGCTTTTCGATTCATACTATTTCCTCCTGAGTTCCCATGGATCGGTTTTTTGTGATCTTGAACTTCAGGAATAATGATAAAAGAGGCGTGTCAAGTCTGTGTGATGAGGATGTAAGGAACGTGTAAATTGGAGGGGCTGCCTGTACACCTCTGAGGCGTGCAAGGCAAGAGCGGCTTACTTAGAAAACCAAACGATTCCCGCGTAGGAGATCGCTGAAATCACGGCAGAACAGGGGATGGTCAAGATCCAGGCCCAGACAATGGTCCCCGCGACGCCCCACTTGACCGCGCTCAAACGCTTGAGAGAACCGACCCCCATGATCGCGCCGGTGATCGTATGGGTCGTACTCACGGGGACCCCCATCGCCGAAGAGACAAAAAGCATTGTCGCGGCACCGGATTCGGCGCAAAACCCGTCCATCGGGCGAAGCTTGGCGACCTTTTGTCCCATGGTCTTCACGATTCGCCAACCGCCCGACATCGTGCCCAACGCGATCGCCGCGTGACACGTGATCACGACCCAAAAGGGAATGTGGAACTCGTCCCCGAGCAATCCGGCGCTAAAAAGAAGGCTCGCGATGATCCCCATGGTCTTTTGGGCGTCATTCCCCCCGTGCCCCAGGCTGTAAAGGGCGGCCGAAAAAAGCTGCCCTTTGCGGAAGATCCCGTCCGCGAACAAAGGGGTCGTTTTCCGGAAAACCCAATAGACCGCCACACCGAACAAAAGTCCGAGAATCAGTCCGACCGTAGGCGATATAAAAATAAAGGCCACTGTTTTAACGATCCCTTTCATGACCAGCGAACTGGGACCGGCCTTCACCAAAGCGGCCCCCATCATCCCTCCGATCAGGGCATGGGATGAGCTCGTCGGTAAACCGAAGTACCAAGTAATAAGGTTCCAAAGGCAGGCGCCCATGAGCGTCCCGAAGATCACGTGGTTATCCACGATCGCGATATCGATGATCCCCTTTCCCATCGTGTAAGCGACATGAAGCCCGAAAAAAAGAAAAGCGACAAAATTGAAGAATGCCGCCCAGAGGACGGCGAGCTGCGGCGTGAGGACACGGGTCGAGACCACGGTCGCGATGGAATTCGCGGAATCGTGGAACCCGTTCAGGAAATCAAAGACCAGCGCGAGAAAAATAAGAAGGATAAGGTAGGTGGTCATGCGCCCGGCTAGGCCTGCTTGACGAGAATGGATTCCACCACATGCACCGCATCCTCGCACACGTCCAGGACCGTTTCGGTCTCCTGATAGATCTCTTTCCATTTGATCACGGCGACCGGGTCCGTCGCGTATTTTTCAAAAAGCTCTCCCAACATGTCGTCGCGCATCTTATCACCCAAATTCTCGAGATTGTTCACCTCAACACAGGACTTTTGGATCGCCTTCCGGTCCTTCATGTCGCGAAGTCCCCGTACCGCCTGGGCGACGCATTTGACGGACATTTCGATCACCCGGGCGAACTCCGTGAGGTTACGGTCGGGGCTCAGGATCTTGTAGACGCGCAGGCGTTTCGTGATGGTGTAAAGCATATCGATGATGTCATCGAGCTCTTTGGCCAGGGAATGAATGTCCTCCCGGTCAAAGGGGGTGATGAAGGTCTTATTGAGCTGGTCCATGACCTGGGAGATCACTTCGTCCCCGCGGTGCTCGATGTCCTTCATCTTGTCCACTTCGGTATCGGTCACCTTGAAGTCCGCCATGAGCTTCGAAAAATGCGTCGCGGCCTCTACGATCAAATTCGCCATGCTGTCAAAAAGATCAAAGAAGCTGTATTCCTTGGGAAGCAAGAATTTGAAGACCATCGCATTCTCCTTTGTAGGCTTTTATCCTTGGGCCAGTAACTCATTCACCTTGCCGATGACCGCGAAGGCGTCCGCGACATAAAGCACATCCGCCTTGCCCTGTGCCCATCCGCAATTGGCGTCAAGGTTCACCGCCCGGCGCTCGTTGATGAATCGCCAACCGACCACATGCGGTTCTTCTCCGTGGCAGCAGGTGGAAAGCCCTTTGGGATGCCGCGGCGTGGACCCTGTCTGTCCCACTTGGTTCAAGTGGCTCATGAAACTCAATACCTGTTCTCCCTCAGAGCCCTGGTCCACAAGCGATTTACTGCTCCCGAGCGATGCCTTGGCGCCTTTTAAAAAGCCCGCGATCAGTTGTTCCGCATCTTTCACATGGGATTGTCCGTCCGCCTGTTTTTTGGTCCATCCCGCGCCCGCCACGAAAAGCACCTTCGCGTCCGGGCGGATCGTCTGCGCGTCGGCGGAAGGTGCCTGGACCCCCACGACCTGGGTCCGTTTTTCCCGGTCCGTCACGGCCACAGCGACCGCTTCGACCTTGGCAGAACCCTTCGCGCCTTGCCAGGCCGGGAACACTCCCGAATCCACTAGAAGGATCCAGGGTCTCGCAACGCGTGAAAGCGTCGCCATCATGCGTTGGCGGTAATACCAGCGCTGGACCTGCAACGCGCCGCCCGTGACCGTCATTCCGCTCACATGGGTGTCGATCGCGGCCTTCAACCGGAACGCGACACCCGGAAGCGCCCGCACGAAACGGGACGTCGCGGGAGCGATGATCAGCGTCGCACCGACCGCGTTCGCGAGCGCCTCAACCGCCTTCACGTCCGTCGCATAACGTGCCATTCCGAAATCCTTACCGCTGACACCGCATATGGGGGAGGCACCGCACGAAGCGATCGCATCCGCCGCGGCCTGGACATCCTCTCCAACAAGGCCAACCGTCAAAGTCGCTCCGGCCATGCTTTGGACGGCTTGGAGCGCCCCGTTCAAGGTCTCGAGCGCGACCTTGGGAAGGTTCCCGTTTTGATCAACATGAGCAAGATAAAGTATTTTTTCCATGATTTACCCCGTTAGAGACAGGAAGCGTTTCAACCGATTCTTCAAGAAACGCTTGCCCATTCCTGTTTTTAAATACCGTTCTCTGGCAACTGCATCATTAATATTGATACAAGCTTCATAATACACGACTTCAAAGGGGCCACGTCCTCTGGTGGAAGTAACCTGGCCCTGAAAATGCTCTTTGAAACGCTTCCGTAAATCCTTACAAAACCCCGTATAGAATTTCTTATCCTTCTGGCTCTGCAAAACATAAGTATAGAACACTTTTACCCCAGTCTCTAACGGGGTTAACCTTTGATCCACGCCACGATCTCTCGGGCGATCTCTTCGACCGGCACATCCTTGACGATCCGCGTTTGCCGTTGTTGTTTGGGAAGTTCAACCGAGGTGAATTGGATGGCATCGGTCTTCAAAGCCGCCGACTGCGCCTTCTGAAGCGCCGGCATGATCGTGCGCATATTGGCCATCCCGACCTGCGGATTGTTCGGAGGTTCGGGAAGGTTCCCGGTCGCCCACCCGAGCACCGCAGGAGCGCCGGCACAGGTCGAAACCTGGTATTGGCCCCCTTCGATGCGCTCGAGCGTTTTGAACGAACCATCGGGCTGGAACTTCAGTTCATCCACCCCGAGAAAAACGTCGGCAATCCCAAGTTGTTCGGCGATCATTTGCATCGTGGTGCCGGCATCCCGGGAAGCGGATGAGTAACCGCCGAAAACAAGGAGTTTCGTTTTATCCAGCCCCGGGATCTTCTCGATTGCCCCCGCAAGCGCCAACGCTACTTCTTTGGAATCGACAAATCCGCTCGCGGAACCGTCCACGCAAACAAGTTCGAAAGGGACTTTCTGCGCGATCGTCATCATGAGCTGCTGGAGCTTGGCTTTGGGTCCGAGGCTCAGGAGGTAGACTTTGCTGCCCGGGGCGTTCTTGGCCAGGTGCGCCGCTTCGTAGAGGGCGTGGGCAGCCCAAGGGTCGAGCACGGAAGGAAGCATCAATTCGTTCTTAAGACCGGGGCCCGTCGGACCCTGGACCGGTTCAAGCGTCTGGAGCGGGTCGGGAACCAGGCTCCCGCACACAACGATATTAAAGGCTGTCGGCATGGAATTCCTCCCCTATGGAAAGTAATGAATGATCCGGCTGTCGCTTGGGCATTATAATAAGGATCTCGGATTTCGGCTAGTCCCGTTTTTCTATCAGGTTACTAAGGATTAGCGAGACAGTCCCTCGAACCTTTTTGAATCAACAGAACGAAGCACCCGTAATTGTCCTTACGTTGATC
>JAHQRI010000085.1 GCA_019052695.1 Candidatus Omnitrophota bacterium | reverse complement strand
TCGCCCAGGGTCACGCCCTCGCTCCCGGAATAGGTGTTCGGATCCACGTCGGGAACTGCGATGACCGGGCTCTCCGTCTCCCGTTGGTCCTCAAGGCGGCGGAACAGCGCTTCGGCGTGGTAGTCCTCCCGCTGGGGCGCATAACGCGAAAAAGACAACAGTTGGGTCGAAAGTTGAGGGGACATGAAAGACAGCACAACAAACTGCTCGACCCCCAAAAGAATCAGGACGGACACGGCCGCTCGGCGAACGATCGTTCTTTTGAGGGACAGTAATCCGCCCGCCGTCAGGAACGCCGCTGCCGGGAGGCAGGGAAGCGTGTAGTAGTACCACTTGTTCGGGAACAGGATCAGGATCAAGAACGGGACCGCGAACCAGATCGGAACAAAAGGAGCACGGAGGCACTTTTTAAAACTTAGGGCGACCGCGACGATGAACCCCCCGAAAAAGACCCGCCCCATTTGGTTCCGGACCAAGGTCTCGCCGTAGAACACAAGCGTGCCAAACACAGAGCCGGCAAGATCGAAATACGTCCTGTCCCGGGTCAAGAACGCGCTCTTCATGCCAAGAAACTTTTTCTCGGCCTGCGCGAAATACCAGGGAAACGCGATCGCCATCCCAAGGACCACGAAAAGTCCGAAGTGGAGGATCCGTGCCTTCCGTTGGCTTGCGTCAAGACCTTTCCACGACCGGAAAAGGATATAGACCGCGGGACCAGCGACAAAAACAGGGAACGTCTGCTTGGTCAGAAGCCCGAGGCCCAACGCGATCCCCGCCAGCAGGCTCCACCCCCTTCGCGAGAACCCCTCGGAGCACAGGAGGATCAGCAAGGTCAACGTGACCATACCGGTCAACGCGATGTCCAGCATAAACATCCGGCCCATGTGGAAGAACATGGGGTACAGGACGAGAAAGCAAGAAGCCAGAACGCCGACCCTCCGGTCCCCCATCCTGAGGCCGATGCCGTAAAGGGAAAAGAAGGTGACGGCCACAAAGGGGACGTTGGCCATGCACAAGGTGAGCGTGTCCGCCGCACCCAAAACTCGCGCACCCAGCGCGGCAAGGAGGGGAAATAAAGGCGGATAAAGATCGCCCAGGTTCAAAAGCGGGCCGAGCCCAGCGAAAGACGGGCGTTCTAAATGCCGGAAATACTTCAGGGCGGACCACAAGTGGTAGGCCTCATCATCGACGGGAGGCAGCTGGTTCATGCGCAACCAGACATAGTTCGCCAGCGCCACGGCCACCGTCAAAAGGGCCAGGGCCAGCGGCCAAGGGTTTATAACTTTAGGACCGTTCGGCATAATTCCCCACCGTGATGCCCGCTTCGCGCACGAAGTGCATGATAGCTTCGTCTTTCAAGACTGCCAACTCCCTTTCCCGATGAAAATTCCCGGAGACATATCTTTTTGAACGCGGGCCGTGTCCCGGATGGACCGTCAGGTCGTTGATCCCCGCCTCCGCCTGGCCCAGAAGACGGCTCATCCTCCGGGCGTCCAAACGGCCGCTTTCTAAAAATCCGAGCGAGCGGTCCGGGCCGCGTATCCCCGCGTCGGCCATGCGCTTCACCTGCGACGGGGCCAACGCGGCCTGCGCGAGTTTTTTGGCGGCGGCACCTAAACTCGCCGGACATCCCCGCTCGATCCGGCGTGGGTAGCGGATCCACTTCACGCCGTATTTTTTGCACAGCCCGATCACGATCTCCAGGACACCGGGGATCAGATGAAGATATTGATGGCCGTCCGCATGCGTCAGGCGGACCCCATAGGCCAGGATCTTCAGGAACTGGGCTTCAAGTTCTTGCGCGATATCAGCGGACGAGATCCGCCGTCGCCACCACCGAAGGAGAAAACCTGAATAACCTTCCGGGAACCGGTCCCCTTCATCGACAAGGCTCGGGATCTTCTCTTGGGAAAGTACCGACCGTTCGCCGACGAGGCACAGATGGATCCCGACTCCGACGCCTGGCATCCGCGGTAACCGTTCGACCGCGTCGTCAAAGGCCCCGCCCGTGGCCACAAGAGAAACGCTTCGTACCGTCCCGGCAAGACAGACCTCTTCGATCCCGCGGTTGATCCCGGGATCCAGGCCGAAGTCATCGGCATTCACGATCAAATATTTTTCCTGAATAATTCCCTCCCGGCCCGGACCAGAACGCTCATCCCGCCCAAGGACCTTATTTTCCCGAGGGACCTCAAAAGATACCCCGGCCTTAAATAAAAACTCCTGTAGGCCTCCCGCAAAAGCGCCGCGGCCTCTTCGCGCGAGAAAGTCTCCGTTCCCAGGACCGCGGTCCGGGAAGGGTCGACCGCTTCCGGAAGACCGGCAGGCCCGCACCATCCCTTTTCCAGGGCCTCTTCCCGCAACCGCGTCCCTTCGTCCGGCGTCGCGTAATCGAAGGAGGCGTAATCGCACCGAAGCTCTTGGGCGAAACGGATCGTCCGGCGCGCGGATGCCCGGTCCTCCCCGGGAAGCCCGATCATGAAGTAAGCCAGGGTTTCGATCCCGTGTCTACGGCACAGCGCGAACGCCCTTCGGATCCGGTCGATCGTGATCCCTTTGCCCCACCGTTTCAAAAGGGCTTCATCCCCGCTTTCCACCCCGATCAAAAGCGCGCGGCATCCCGCTTGCCGCATCGCCTCCAGCAATGTTCCGTCCTGGATCGTATCAACGTGCGCGTTGCAGACCCATGCCGTCCCCGTTCCCCGGACGGCCCGGCAGAACTCCCGGACCCTTCCGGGGTCCGCCGTGAACAGAGGATCGACAAAAAAGATCTGCCGGATGCCCCTTCGGTTCAGCCGCGAAACATCTTCCACCACTTCGCTCATGGCCCGGTGCTTGATCCGGTACGTCCCCGCGACGCAGAAACCGCAGCGGTAGGAGCAACCGAAGGAATTCACCAGGATGGAAAAAGGGGCCCCGCCAAAAAACGGGAAGGCGCCTCCGCGGCCCGTGAAGCGTTCATACAAGGGCCGGCCCAAACGAAATTCCCCGTCTCCGGCCGCCTTTGTTCTTTCATCTCCCGATCCATTGAGCGCGCATGGTTCCGTAAAATCCGCGATCACACCGTCTAGAAAGGGGTACCGCCGCTTCCAGGTCCCGGGGTCACCGCGGAACAAACTGCCGCTCGCGAACCACCGGTCCCCCGGCCGTTTGTCCAGGCCGGCGACGAACGTCATGTCCGCGGCAAGCGACGCGCTTCCCGTCGAAAAGACCATCACGGTCGCACCACTTTCGCGGACCTTCGCACGGCAGGCCTCCGGGCTCATCTTGGAAGCAACGGCATCGATCACGCGTATTTCGAAATCCTCCCGCAACACCCCCGACAGTGCCAGGAGGTCCTGGGGCGGCCAATAATAACCGGCCTTGGAAGAAAAACTGCAGTAAAAATCGCGGATGAGGCACGAGACCCCGGGGGGCACCGGCGGATTCAGTAAGAGAGCGGTTTCTCTCATGGGAGAACGGTCATCCTTTCCGGCAAAGGAAGATCACATGCGCATAAGGATACCCTTGATGGACGGGCAGGGCCTCCACGTTGAAGCCGATCTTTTCCAGCCGGCCGGTCAACGCGGGAGCGGCGCTGTAATAAAGCCCCCGTCCTCGGGTCAAAGCCAAAAGATGGTTCACAGCAAATTCCTGGACCCAGGCCCAGGCGTATTTCCAGGAGGGACGGGTATCGATCTCTTTCAGGATCATAACGCCTCCCTCCGCGAGATCTTCAAAGCACCGGCGCAGGAGGCGCTCCTGCGCGTCGAACGGGAGCAGGTGCAGAACGTCATTCAAGATCAGGCACGACACATGCCCCAAACCGGGACCCGACGCGACATCTTTGACCTCGTACTGCACGCGCTGGCTTTCGTCGAAGTGACGCGCAAACGCGATCTTCTTCGCGTCGAGATCAAATCCCAAAAGCACCGTCTCCGGAGGCAGGAGAGAAGCCAGCCGTCGTAACATCAGCCCGTGTCCGCACCCCAGGTCGACAATGACCCCCTCTCGCGGGACGTAAGGTTCCAATCTTTCAAAGGGACAGGAGAACCATCGCGCGAGAAGGTGGGGCAGCGTCGCGACCGGACATTCGCGGGCGATCTTCCATCCGAGAGAACGGAAAGGGAAAATACGGGACTTCCCGGAGACGGTCAGCGGCATACGCGGTCTGTCCGAGTGGGGACTTCCCCGGCCCGCCGGACCTCGGGATAAAGCAGGACCATCTCGCCGAACGCCTTCAGGATCGGTCCGGCCCGGAACAACCTCGAACCGCTTTCCCGGCGCGGTTGGTATTCCACGCCCATTTCCTTGATCGTGTACCCTTGGCGTGCCGAGCGCGCCATCCATTCGGCGTCGATGAACGACCCTTTCGCCTTGAGGTCGAGTTTCCGCAAGGATTCCCTTCTCATCAGCTTGAACGCACAATTGACGTCCCGCATCCTGATCCCGTAAAGCAGTCTCACGCAACCGTTATAGATCCGTGAGCATAAACGCCTGACGAGGGGTTCTTCGTGCCGGTTGGTCCTGTACCCGGCGACGCCGTCGGCACGGCTCTCGTCCAAAACCTTCACGGCGCGCAGGACCTCACCGTATTGGAAAGGCATGTCGGCGTCGATGTAGAAAACGATCTCCCCGGAAGCGTTTTGAAAACCGTGGCGGAGCGCCGTCCCCAGCCCCTGATTGCGTGCAAGACGTAAGATCTTGAGCCCTGGGATCTGCGGGGCCAAACCGTCTAAAATGGCCGCCGTGCCGTCGGTGCTCCCGTCATCGATGACCAGGATCTCGTACCCCGCGCACAAAGACGCAAGGACCTCAGCCAACATGGTCAGGCTTTCACGAATGACGGCTTCTTCATTGAAAATGGGAACGACCACCGAAAGCGATCGGATCTTGCCTTCCACCAACATAGAAGCTCCTGTCTCCCGGCCGGGCATCCTGGCCGGGAATGTTCCAAGGGGATTTAACCCTTCAAGCAAGTCGCCGTCAACTCAAATGTTCAAAAAGGACCCGCGATACCGCCCCCCCGGTTTCACGGATCCCGGAATGTCCCCTTGGTAAAAGACCTGCCGTCTTATAGAATAGCGCCCGCCGTTCGAAAGGGATGTGAAACAGCTAGGAGCGATATCATGACGCAAGTTTCGGCCAACGCGCTGGAACGAAAACTCTATGTCTGGATCGAGGGGGTCCCCTATTTTGTCCTGGAGGTTTCTTTCTCGTCGCCGACGGCCCGCGGAGCGTCCACCATGGTCAAAGCAAAAGTGCGCAATCTGCTGAACGGGACCGTGCTCGACAAAACTTTCAAGACCTCGGAGAAGTTCGACCTTGCCGATGTGGAAAAAGTCCCCGCGGTCTTCCTGTACGCGTCGGGCCCCGACCATCATTTCATGGATAACGTCACCTACGAACAATTTTCGCTCAACGCTGAAAAATTGGCCGGCCAGCGCCATTTTTTGAAGGAGAACCTCGAGGTCCAGGCCTTGAAACTGGACGGCAACGTCGTTTCGTTGGAGTTGCCCGTGTACGTCGAACTGGCCGTCAAGGAAACGGACCCCGTCATGAAAGGCATTTCATCCTCGGGACGTTCCCTGAAGAAAGCGACTTTAGAGACCGGTCTCGAGGTCCAGGTCCCCCTTTACATCGAACCGGGGACCCTCGTCCGCGTGAATACCGAGACCGGTGAGGTCTCCGGCCGCGCCTAACACGCATCCATCCCGATGGGTCACGGTCCTGCCATTTGACCCTTTAGATTTATATAAAATAGATATATTATATTTTATTTAAATAAAAATATACGAACTTGACTTGATGGCAAAAGGACACGCTTATGGACAGGATCTCATGAACTTTATGCTCCGGCCTTACGCGGAAGCCTTCGTCCGCATTTTTTATCCGGCGGCCTGTGCCCTGTGTGCCAAGAGGCTCGAGCTTGAAGAGCGGTCCTTGTGCTTTGAATGCGCGCAAAAGCTGAACCGTCTCGCGTGGTCTCCGGATCAGACTTGGATGAGCGAGCATTTTGAGTTCCTTGACGACGCGTGGGCCGTCTACGCCTACCGTCCTCCTCTCAAACAATTGTTGCACGCCGTCAAATACGCGCGAAGGGGCCACCTCCTTGAACAATGCCGCGAACCGGCCCTTTCGCTCGCGCATGCCGTCAGCGGAGACCGTTCCTATGACGCGGTCCTCCCGGTCCCGATCCACCGGTTGAAGCGGTTGAAAAGGCACTTCAACCAATCCGAGATCCTCGCCGAACTTTTGCGCCCGGCGTGGTCCGTCCCGGTCATCCGGTCGCTTCTGGTCAAAAGACATCCGATCCCGAGCCAAACGTCCCTGGACCATGAAGAGCGGGCGATCAATATTTACGGGGCGTTCCGGGTCCGCTCCCCCCGGAAGGCCCGGGGGCGGTCTTTTCTTCTGGTCGATGACGTCGTCACCACGGGCGCCACGGCCAACGAAGCCGCCCGGGTCCTCAAATCCTGCGGGGCGCGGCGGGTCGATCTCCTCGCTCTCGCGCGCGCCTCCGGACCGGACAACGACCTCCCCGAAAAACAAATTGAGATTCATCCCGCCCGCCGCTAATATAATGCCTTCGGAGTACGAGCCCTTAGAGGAGATCCCCTTGAAAGTTTTGGACCGTTATCTTGTCAGGGAACTTTTGGTCCCCATTATTTTTTGCTCCTTCACCCTTGTGTTCTTGATCCTGATCGCGGACCTTTTCGACAATCTCGAAGAACTGTTGCGGAACAAGACCCCGTTCCTCATCATCCTCCGCTATTACCTCTCGCTGATCCCGATCTCGTTCACGCAGACGATCGCGTGGGCCATGTGGCTCGGAACGATCTTCCTGTTGGTCAATCTCGGTCTCCACAATGAGCTGATGGCCATGAAAGCCGCGGGCATCAAGATCCTGACGATCGTGCGTCCCCTGATCTTCCTGGGCCTTCTCCTGGGCATCACCACTTTTTTGGTCGGAGACCGTGTCGTCCCCCGGACCTACCGCATGGCCAACGAACTGCTGGAGATCTACATCGAGAAAAAGAAAGGCAAAGAGGACCGCAAGGTCTTCAAGAACGTAACGTACTATTCGGGGGGCAACACGCTTTATTACTTCCGGAAATTCGCGCCCCGTCCCAAGACCGTCGAGGACGCCATCATCATCTGGATGGACCCGATGACCCATCACACCACGCAAAAGATCTTCGCGAAAACGGGTTTCTGGGAGGAGGACCGCTGGGTGTTTGAGGGGATCACGGAATATCAGACAGACGTGCAGGGCGGCGTCATCGGAAAGCCGGCCGTGATTCCCCGGAAAACCTACCCGGACATCGACATCACCCCCCGGGACCTCATCAACACCGCCAGCGAATCCGTGTTCCTGTCCTATCACGAATTAAAATACACCATCCGGAAACTCCAGGAGAATCACATCTCCGTGTACGCCGAAAAGGTGGACCTGCACAGCCGTTTGGCATCCCCCTGGAAAGGATTGGTCATGATGCTGATCGCGATCCCTTTCCTGGGCTCCGTGCGTAACCGTAAGGCCGTGGCCATGAGCGTGCTCGTCTGCGCCGTAACGGTTTTCGCTTATTTCGTGACGGACGCGGTCGCGCTGGCTCTGGGGAAATCGGGGAAGTTCTTCCCTTTCTTGAGCGCCTGGGGGGGGAATATCATTTTCGCGACGATCGCATTCCTGCGTTTGGGGCAAGCGGACCACTAAGCCCGCTTTTTTCAACTCGTTTTCTCTTCCCGAAGGTCCGTCTCGCCGAGCCGCATGTCCTTTGAATCGAAACCCGGCAGGGCAATGGATCCTTCGAACCGGGGTGGCACGGGCAAAGCGGATCTCGATCCGAACAGAGCATGCAGGGTCTCTTGCGCCTGGGCGATCGACCCCTCCTGCTCAAGAGCCTCCTCGGCGTTACCGGGACTTGCGAGGCACCCCGAGAAAAAGGCCAGGCCGACCCCTATCAGCCACGCGCTCCCTGTCCTAAGCCTGCCCACAAAAACCCCCGTCAGATCTTCGTCCCGGACGGGATCTGGGCGCCCCTAGGGATGATCACGACCCCGTCCCGGATGAAATAAGGCTCCCCGTCTCCCTCCTTGACCTTATGAAGGGTCGG
>JAHQRI010000004.1:2168-38627 GCA_019052695.1 Candidatus Omnitrophota bacterium | reverse complement strand
GGATTGTGGCGTTCGATGTGGCCGACCTGGAGGGCGAGCCGTTTTTGGCGCGCGAGATCGAGCAGTTCGTCCGCTTCTTCGAGTTGGAGCGTGATCGGTTTTTCGATCAATGTGTGGACCCCGGCCTTGAGGAATTCCTTGGCGACCGCGTAGTGGGTGGAGGTCGGGGTCGCGATACTGACGGCTTGGACCTTTCCGAGAAGGTCCCGGAAATCCTGGAAGTAGGCGGTGCCGAGTTCCTTGGCTTTCTCGGCCTTGGCGGGGTCCAGGTCGGAGATCCCGACGAGGTCCGTTTCCGGAAGCTCCCGGTAGATGCGGGCGTGCTCTTTTCCGAGGTGACCGATACCGACGACACCGACCTTAAGGGGTTGCGTCATCTAAGTCCTTTAACATTAACCATGTCATTCCCGCGGAGGCGGGAATCCATACAGTGGGCCAATGTATCATAAAGATCATGCCAGTAAGGATACTCTTTTTCAATGAGATCGATTTTCCACTGCCTATTCCATTCCTTCATTCTTTTTTCGCGGAGTATGGCAGACATAATATCAGAGGTTTTTTCGTAATAAACAAGTTTATGGACGCAGTATCTCTTGGTGAAACCATCTACAAGATCTTTTTTGTGTTCGAAGACACGTTTCAAGAGATCATTTGTGATGCCAATGTAGAGCGTTCCCCTCTTTTGGCTAGCCATAATATAAAGGTAATATGTCTTCATTAGTTTGGATTCCCGCACTAAACAACAGGATATAAATTTTAATAAGGATGTTTAGTGCGGCACTCGCTTTCAATAAAAATCTAATATGAGAGCCTGTGCCGATGAAAACATTCGGGAATGACAGTGTTCGCTAAGCGTTCATTTCATTGAAGTTGCAGACAAAACTAAATCATAACCTTGAGCGGTGTCAACGAATATGTTACAGTGACCGCTCTTCAAAGCCGCGGTCAACGTAGCGCGCGCAATGCCCAACGAGGTTTCTTCCGTTGCGCGCCGGACGTTGCGCGTTGCACTTTTCAAAAGGGAGATCGATGGACGTCTACAGAAGACTGCTGGTCTACATTTGGCCGCACCGCTGGCGGCTCGCCCTGGCCGTGTCCTTCATGATGGGTTACGCCGCGGCGAATTCGCTGGTCTCGGTCGTGATCTTCGTGACCACCAAAGGGCTTTTCCAGAGGGGCGCGATCCAGGTCGGCGCCGAATCCTTTGACCGGCTTCCCGCCTGGGTCCTGAAGCACCTGCCCCAGATCCCGACGTTCTCCGTGCCGCTGGTCTGGATCCCGATGAGCATCATCGGGGTCTTTCTGCTGCGCAGTATCTGCCTTTACATCTCGAATTACCAGATGGCCAGCGTCGGCATCCGCGCGGTCCGCAAGGTCCGCGACGACCTCTACCGCCATCTCGTCTATTTATCGCACGATTTTTACGCGAAAGGTCGGACCGGCGATTTCCTCAGCCGCATCATGAACGACGTTTCTCAAGTCCAGGGAGCGATCACGGACGTGGTGGTGGACCTGATCGAGCAGCCCTTCATCCTTCTTTTCAACATCCCGCTGGTCTTTTATTGGGGGGGCTCTTACGCGGTCTTCGCGCTCTTCATCTTTCCGATCGTGGCGGTCCCGATCATCTATTTCGGGCAGCGGCTGCGCCGCATGACCAAGCGGATGCAGGAGCGGGCGGCGGACATCACGTCGTTCATCGGCGAGACCCTTTCGGGGATCCATATCGTCCGGGCTTTCTGCAGCGAGGAACGGGAGATCCGCCGCTTCGAAGAGATCAACCGGAGCGTCTTCGAATTCTTCAAAAAGACCATCAAGGCCACGATCATCCAACGCCCTCTGATCGAGACCATGGGGGCGATCGGCGCCGGGGTCGCGGTCTATTACGGGATCCAGCATCTGCCGCCGGACCGATTTGCCGCGTTCGTGACCTCGCTTTATCTGTGTTACGAACCGTTGAAAAAGATCAGCAAGGTCAACAGCGTGATCCAGCAGGCCATCGCGTCCGGGACGCGTATTTTCGAGATCCTGGATTCCCAACCGACGGTCCGGGACCGGGCGGGTGCGACCCAGTTTAAAGAACCGGTCCGGGAGGTCCATTACGACCGGGTCGGTTTCGCGTACGAGGCCGGTGCCTGGGTGCTCGAGGACATTTCCATCCGTGCGGGCCATAAGGAGGTCGTCGCGATCGTGGGGGCGAGCGGCTCCGGGAAGACGACCTTGATGAGCCTTCTCTTGAGGTTCTACGATCCCCAACAAGGCGCGATCAGGATCAACGGCCGGGACATCCGGGACCTGACGCTTTGGTCGTTGCGCGGTCTTATCGGGATCGTGTCGCAGGAAACGGTCCTCTTCAACGGGACCATCCGGGAGAACATCGCTTACGGAAAGCCCGGGGCGACCCTCGAGGAAGTGAAGAAGGCCGCCGCCGTGGCCTACGCGTCCCCTTTCATCGAAACGCTTCCGGAACAATACGAAACTCAACTCGGCGAAAGGGGATTGAAACTTTCCGGCGGGGAACGCCAAAGGATCGCCATCGCCCGCGCGCTTCTCAAGGATCCGCCGATCTTGATCCTCGATGAGGCGACGTCCCATCTTGACACGCAAAGCGAAAAAGAGGTCCAGGGCGCGTTGGAGAATCTGATGAAAGCCCGCACGGTTTTCGTGATCGCTCACCGGCTCAGCACCGTCCAAAAGGCTGACCGGATCCTCGTGATGGACAAGGGTCGGGTCGTCCAGGAAGGGACGAACGAGGCGCTGCTCGCCCAGGGCGGCATTTATAAAAAGCTCTACGACCTGCAATTCAATCTCTGACCGGTTCCCGGTCCGTGTCGCGGGGACGGAAGCAGGTTCCCCGGCCGCTGAACTAAAAATATCCCGGGATCGTTTTCCCCGCCTGACCCGCGCGCGATGGAATGCGGAAAAAGCTTTTTTGATTTGACGAGAAACTTGGGCGGGTTTACTCTGTGTTCGGTCCGCGGGAAGCCAGCAACGGCGGCTCGCCTTCGTGCGCCGGGAACTCCGCGCGGCCGCAATGCCGGGCATACTACCAAAGGAGGGACCCTAGCATGGAAAAATCGACGGGTTTTCGCGGTTTCAGCAAGACTTCGACCCCTAAGTTTTCGGATGCGGAACTTACCGCGCGCATTCAAAAGAAAGCCAAAGAGATTTGGGAACGCAGCGGGCGTGCTCAGGGCAGAGACCTCGCGAATTGGCTGGAAGCCGAGAAATGGGTCAAAAGCGGTAAGGCCTAAGATTCTTCTTCGCCACATCCTAGGCAAGCCCTTTGCCGTGAGGGAGACGTGTACGCAAAGGGACTTTGCCCCTGTTCTGGAAGGCAGCTTTTTTGTGCTTGAGACCGAAGGGGGAAACGATGTTCGATCTGAATAAACTTGGGGATATGGCTAAGATCGCCGGGGAAGCCAAGGCGCTTCAGGAGAAGCAGGACAAGATGGCCCGGGAGCAGCTGGAGCTCCTCAAGAAGATCTCCGGCCAGTTGGACACGCTCATTTCCATTGCCCGGGGACCCAAGAGTTAACGCCGGATGGCGGGCGCTGCGGGTAAAGTCCCTTCAATAAAAAAGGACGGGTTCACGATCATGAAGAAGACAACTTCGAAAGCTTCGAAATCGCCCTCCAAACCGAAGACGGACCTTCCGGAGCTCGTGACGGCCATGACAAGGCTCGTGGAGCGCCTTGAGTCCCTGGAAAGAAAAACGGACCTTTTGCTCAGCCGGACCGGTTCGCTCCCCCAGGAGGTGCGGCGTGTTTGCCAGGACCTCCGGCGGCCGGACGTGTCCACGTCGTCCTCGTTGTCTCAACCCGCGCCGCAGCATCAGGGAAGGCCCCTGTACCAGGCCGTTTGCGCGGACTGCCGCAAAGGATGCGAAGTCCCGTTCAAGCCGACGGGAGACCGCCCGGTCTATTGCAAAGAATGTTTCTCGCGGCGGAAGTCGAACGGCGCGTTCAAACCGTCCACAACGTCCGGGACCTCTCACAAGGCGCCGACACTCCCGCCACCGCCTGTTCCCCCCGCAAAAAGTTCCCGTGCCAAGGGGAAAAAAGAAAAAACGTCCCCCAAGAAGAAAAAACGCTGACAGCTGGATCTGCGGGGTGGCTTTCCCTCCGGATGGGACCTGTCGCGGATAAAAAAACCGAGAGTGGGCCCCTGACGACGGAGGAGCTGCCGTCAGGGGCGGCCCGTGGAGTTTTTGGTCTCGGGGCGCTAGAACTTGAAGAGTTTGATCTTAGCGGCGTCACCGGAACGGTCGACCGGCTCTTCGATCGAATAGGAGTCATCTTTCGCGTAGCCCAGCGAAACGACCTTCTTGACCCCTTTGATGGTGTTATCGACCACTTTCGCGCCGCCCCTTTGGGCGCCGTCCAACGTTCCCACGAGGGGTTTTTCGTGCGCGGTGCCCTCTGCGGTGTCGGATAGGGCGTCCTTCGCATTATCGACCGTGATCTCCTTGATCCCGGCCGCGAAGTTCTTCACAGGATGATGCGGCGCTTCGTAAGGAGTCTGTTGTTCCAACTGCTTTTGGGCCTCTTCCTCGAGGCGGGCTTCCTGGTCGTATTGATCGCTGCTTCGGGCGCCGAGGTTCAAGAAAGCGCCGAGGATCATAAAGAGGATGGTCCACTTGACATGCTGGTTCATGGGCAGGCCCTTTCGTTTCAAATATTACCGGGATCTTGATCTGTGATTCCAAACGGGAGCGTAGTATACAACATCTCTCCGGAAAGTAAAATCCGTTTAAAAATTCGCCGGCTGCGTTGTGATAGCGCGGGTCCGGCGTCGGCCCCTTTTTGTCTGCGAAAGGATGCCGCCGGGTCCCGGAAGGCCGTTTGATTTTTAACGGAGCGTGGGCTATACTACCCTGACCTTCGTCGGAAAAATCAGGGATACCGGGACCGCTTTGATTTCCTTGGTCGTTTTCCATAAAAGTAAGGATCGCTTCACCATTTTAAAATTTTACGGCGATTGAACTTAGAACGTTTTTAGGGAGCAAAATGAAAAAGATCCGTATCGGTCTTTTAGGCCTCGGTCAGATCGGCGGCGGGCTTTATGAGATCCTGAACTCCAAAAGAGCGCTTTTGACCCGCCAATTGGGTGTGTCCCTCGAGATCCGCCGGATCGCGGAAAAATTCCCGAACCGTAAACGCAAGGTGATGCCTCCGAAAAACTTGATGACCCGAGACGCGTTTTCCGTGGTCCGCGACCCGTCGCTTGACGTGATCGTGGAGCTGATCGGAGGGACCCGCGTCGCCCGCGAACTGATCAAGGAGGCGCTCCGGAACGGCAAGCACGTCGTGACCGCTAATAAGGCGCTCCTCGCCGAACACGGGGACGAGATCTTCGAACTTGCTCACCGGAAGCGCCGCTGGCTTTGCTTTGAAGCGAGCGTCGGCGGGGGCATTCCGTGTATCAAGGCGCTCCGTGAAGGGCTGGTCGCGAACCGGATCGATTCGATCCATGCCATCATCAACGGGACGACGAACTATATCCTGACGCGCATGACCTCCCAGGGCATCGGTTTTGATGACGCCCTCGCGGAAGCGCAAGAGAAAGGATTTGCGGAAGCTGACCCGACGCTCGACATCCAGGGGACGGACGCGGCGCACAAGCTGGCGATCCTTGCGCGTCTCGCGTTCGGCGGCAGGGTCCGGTTCAAAGACATCTATTGCGAGGGTATTACGCGGATCTCGAGCGAGGACATCGCTTTTTCGAAAGAGTTCGGCTACACGATCAAGCTGCTCGCCATTGCCAAAAAGACCCGGGACGGGATGGAGGCGCGTGTCCAGCCGACACTTCTCCCGAACGCCCACATTCTCGCGAGCGTGAACGGATCGTTCAACGCGATCTTGATGCGGGGCGACGAGACCGGGGACGTGCTTTTTTACGGCCGGGGGGCGGGGTCCCATCCGACGGCGAGCGCGGTGGTCGCGGACCTGGTGGACATTGCCAAAGCGGGGGTCGAGGGTCCGGCGGAAGACAGGTTCCTCATGCGTGCCCTCGGGCCGGTGATCCCCGTGAAGAGCATCATCTCGATCCTTTCGCGTTATTACCTGCGCTTCCACGTGATCGACCAGCCGCGGGTGCTCGCGGGGATCTCGAAGGTCCTCGGCCATCACGGGATCAGCATTTCGGACGTCATCCAGCGCGAACGCAGCGCCGGACGCGCCGTGCCGCTCATTCTCTTGACCCACGATGCCCACGAAAAAGACCTGCGGGCCGCGATCCGCGAGATCGACCGGCTGCCTTACATCCGAAGCAAGTCACAGGTCATCCGGATCGAAGGGGCCTAGCCCTTATGGCGAAATACGCGGTCAAAAAGGTCGGGATCATAGAGCGCTACCAAGAGTACCTTCCGGTCACGGAGCGGACGCCGATCATCTCCCTCAACGAGGGGAATACGCCGCTCGTCCTGGCGGAGGCGCTGCCCCGCGAGCTCGGGCTCAAGGATGTCCGCATCTATTACAAGTTCGAAGGGCTGAACCCCACGGGTTCGTTCAAGGACCGCGGGATGACGATGGCCATTTCGAAGGCGGTGGAAGCGGGCGCGGAAGCCGTGATGTGCGCCTCGACGGGCAACACGTCGGCGGCCGCGGCGGCCTACGCGTGCCGGTGCGGGTTGAAATGCTTCGTGTTGATCCCGGAGGGCAAGATCGCCAAAGGGAAGCTTTTGCAGGCGTACCGGTACGGGGCGAAAGTGATCATGGTCGACGGGAATTTCGATGACGCGCTCGAGATCGTCAAGGAAATGACCCGGGACGGCAAGATCACGCTGGTCAATTCCCTGAATCCGTTCCGGATCGAAGGGCAGAAGACCGCAGCGTTCGAGATCGTGGATGATCTGGGCGAAGCGCCGGAATACCACGCGATCCCGGTCGGGAACGCCGGCAATATCACGGCGTACTGGAAGGGCTACAAAGAATATAAAAAATCGGGAAAGTCCGAAGTGCTGCCCCAAATGCTCGGGTTCCAGGCCGCGGGGTCGGCGCCGATCGTTCTCGGAAGGCGGGTGGAGAAGCCGGAAACGCTGGCGACGGCGATCCGGATCGGGAATCCCGCGAGCTGGCAAAGCGCCGTTGCCGCACGAGACGAATCCGGCGGCCTGATCGACGCGGTGACCGACGAGGAGATCACCCGCGCGTACCGTTTTATCGCGGAGCGCGACGGGGTCTTCGCGGAGCCGGCTTCGGCGGCGGCCGTGGCGGGCGTGGTCAAACTCGCCCGGAAGGGCTTCTTTAAAGGAGGGGCGCGCCTTGTGATCACCTTGACCGGGGCCGGATTGAAGGACCCGGATTTTGCGCTCAGTTTCGAAGATCCCATTTTCAAGGTCAAAGCGACCGTGGAAGCCGTTAAGGAGGTGATTGCGTCATGAAATCGATCGTCATCGTGTGTGCGGGTGCCGCGGACCATCCGGCCGAGGAACTGGGGGGAAAGACCCCGCTCGAGGCCGCGAAGGTCCCTCACCTTAACTTTTTCGCGAAGAACGGGAAGGTCGGAACGGCGAAGCTTCTTACGGACCGGAAAACCCTTTCCTCGGACCTCAGTCTGTTCGAACTGCTGGGTTATGACGCCTCCAAACTTTACACGGGCCGGGGGCCGCTCGAAGCCGCGAACCTGGAACTGACGCTCGAGGACAAGGAAGTCGCGTTTTGCATGAATTTCATTACCGAGTCTGCCGGCACGCTGGCGGACGCGACCGCCGGCGGCGTCACGACCAAGGAGGCCAAGGCCCTCGTGAATTTCTTGAACAAGAAGGTTGCGAGCGATTTCGTCCGGTTCTTCCCGGGTTCCGGGCACCGGCACATCGCGGTCCTCAAAGATGCCCACGGGTTCGAGGCGCTTTCGGCGAAGACGCAACCGCCGGAGAGTGTCGTGGGGCAGAAGATCGAGGACTGTCTTCCGAGCGGGCCGGGCGACGAGCTCATGCGCAAACTGATGTACGACGCCCGGCTGCTTTTGCAGGACCACGAGATCAACCAGGTCCGGGTCGACCTCGGAGAAAATCCCGCGAACATGATCTGGCTTTGGGGGCAGGGGCGCAAACCCGACCTCAAGCCGATCCGCGAGCTCTTCGGCCTGAGCGGGGGCGCGATGGTGGCGGCGCGCGAATTCGCGAAAGGTTTGGGACGTTTGGCCGGCCTGACGGTGATGGAGGTCAAGGCCGAGAACGAGGAACCGGCGGTCTTCTACGACCGGATCTCCAAAGTGGCCCTCGAGGCCCTTGAGGAGAAGGACTTCGTCTGCCTGTACCTGCACACGCCCGACGAGGCGGGCAGGACGGGGGAGGTCAAGGAAAAGATCGCGGCCATCGAGGGGATCGACTTCTTTGTCCTTTCGAAGGTCCGGAAATACCTCGAGCGGTCGAAGGAATCGCGGGTGCTGATCACGCCCGGGCACGCGACCCTTTGGAAAATGAAAAGGATGGTCCGTGACGCCGTGCCGTTCAGCGTGACGGGCAAGAACATCATGGCGGATGAGATCGAAAAGTTCTCCGAGACCGCGGCGAAGGCTTCGGAACTGAATTTCGCGAAAAGCGGCGAGTTGATGTCCTTTTTCATTTCGAAGGCTTCATAAACCCGCCGAACGCTCAACGCACAACGCACAACGCGCAACGCCGGAATTTCGAACGGGTTCCGTAGAGGGAGTGCGTGGAACGTTGTCCGAATCAACAGGATCGCTTTTAATCTAATACTTTGAAAGGATCGATGCTTATGCCGCTTGTGGTCCAGAAATACGGGGGTTCCTCGGTCGCGAACGCCGAGAAGATCATGCGGGTCGCCCGCCGCGTGGTCAGGACGAAGAAGGCGGGGAACCGGGTGGTCGTCGTTGTTTCTGCGATGGGAGACATGACCGACGATCTGATCACGCTGGCGGACCGGATCAATAAGGCCCCGGAGGAGCGGGAGATGGACATGCTGCTCGCGACGGGCGAACAAGTTTCGATCGCGCTGCTCGCGATGGCGGTGCACAAACTTGGCCATGAAGCGGTCTCTTTCACCGGGCCCCAGGTCGGGATCATCACGGACGCGTTCCATAGCAAGGCCCGCATCCAGAAGATCAGCGCGGACCGCATCCGGAAGGCCTTGACGGACGGCAAGATCGTGATCGTGGCGGGCTTTCAGGGCCAGACCCTTTCGGGGGAGATTACGACGCTCGGCCGCGGCGGTTCGGACCTGACGGCCGTGGCGCTCGCGGTCGCGCTCAAGGCGAAACAGTGCGAGATCTATACGGACGTGGACGGGATCTACACTGCGGACCCGCGTGTGATCCCGGACGCGAGAAAGATGGCCCAGGTCACCTACGACGAGATCCTGGAGTTGGCGTCGCTCGGTGCGAAGGTCATGCACTCGCGTTCGATCGAGGTCGGCAAAAAGTTCAACATGCCCATTTGGGTCTGCAATTCCCATAAGGACGTCAAAGGAACTCTTATCACGAAGGAGACGAAAGCCATGGAAGAGGTCGTAGTGAGCGGTGTCGCGTTAGCCGAAGACGAAGCCAAGATCACCCTGTTCCGCGTCGCGGACCGCCCCGGCGTCGCGGCCCGGGTGTTCCAGACGCTCGCGGACGCGAACGTCAACGTGGACATGATCATCCAGAACAAGACGCGGACGAACGCGACCGACATCTCGTTCACCGTTTTCAAGAACGAGCTTTCCAAGGCGCTCAAGGTGGTCAAAACGAACGCGAAAAAGCTCGGCGTGGGCGAAGTGATGAGCGATCAGAACATCGCGAAGGTCAGCGTGGTCGGGATCGGGATGCGTTCGCACTCGGGGATCGCGTCGAAGATGTTCTCCGTGCTCGCGAAGAATAAGATCAATATCGACATGATCTCCACCTCCGAGATCAAGATCTCCTGCGTGGTGGCCGGCGGCAAAGGCAAGCTCGCGGCCCAGGTGATCCATAGGGCGTTTGGGTTAGGAAAGAAATAAATGACGGCATCGCTTGCGGAACAGAGAGACGCAAGCGATAAGCCGGAATTTACCCAGCACTAATTTTATGATGTTCTGGGTTTATATTCTCAAACACAGACGAACGCAGCAGGTTTATTATGGATACACAAGCGATCTTCGAAGGAGATTGCAGCAGCATGGGGATGCTTGGAAAATTGCTGGTTGTGAGGGGTATTTGGCAGAAGAAGACGGGCGAGAAAGGGAACGTAAACTTAAGCATTATGGACAGGCAAGAACGCATTTAAAGAATAGGCTTCGAAGATCGCTTTTAAAATAAAATTAGTGCTGGGTCCAATTCGCACAGATCGCTTATGTCGCGCTACACGCTCCATAAGGGATGTGCTCATTGGAGAAAAGTATGAAAAACAAGGCTAAAAAAATTCAATTCTACGACACAACTTTACGAGACGGTTCTCAAGCGGAGGGGATCAGTTTGTCCTCTCATGACAAAGTCTTGATCGCGAAGCGGCTCGACCAGTTCGGGATTCACTACATCGAAGGCGGATGGCCGGGCTCCAATCCGAAGGACATGGAGTTTTTCCATATGATCAAGCAGGCCGGTCTGCGCCGTTCGAAGGTCGCGGCCTTTGGTTCCACACGGCGGGCCCACATGAAGGTCAAAGAGGACACTCAGGTCAAGGCCCTGCTCGAGGCTGGGACGAAAGTCGTCACGGTCTTCGGGAAATCCTGGGACATGCACGTGACGGAGGTTTTCAAGACCGCGCTCAAAGAAAACCTTCTGATGATCTACGAAACGGTCGCGTTCCTGAAGGACCGGAAGATCGAAGTGATCTACGACGCCGAACATTTTTTCGACGGCTTCAAGGCGAACCCCGAATACGCCCTCAAGACGCTCCAGCAGGCTGCAAAGGCCGGCGCGGATAACCTCACGCTTTGCGATACCAACGGAGGAACGCTTCCTCACGAGGTCCGCCACGCGATCCTACGGGTCAAGCGTACGGTGAAAACGCCGCTCGGGATCCACTGCCACAACGATGCCGAGCTCGCCGTCGCGAATTCGATCCAGGCGGCCGGTGAAGGGTGTGTGCTGGTGCAGGGCACGGTCAACGGGATCGGGGAGCGCTGCGGGAACGCGAACCTCACGAGCATTATCCCGGACCTGCAGTTCAAGATGGGTTTCAAATGCTTTCCGCCGGCCAAACTGAAAGAACTTTCCGCTCTTTCGCATTATGTCGCGGAGGTCTGCAATATGCCGCTCGTGAACAACCAGCCGTTCACGGGGCGCTCGGCGTTCGCGCACAAAGGCGGCGTGCACATCAACGCGATGGTGAAGAACGCGAAGACCTACGAGCACATCGAGCCCAAGGCGGTCGGGAATTACCGCCGCTACCTTGTCAGCGAACTCGGCGGCAAAACGAACATTATGATCAAGGCGAAGGAACTGGAACTGCATTTCCAGAAGGACTCCCCGGAGACCAAGAAGATCCTGACCGAGATCCAGCGTCTGGAACATGAGGGCTATCAATTTGAAGCTGCGGAGGCTAGTTTTGAGCTTCTCGTGAAAAAACTGCTGGGGCGGTTTAAGCCGTTCTTCAAGATCAAGGACATCTCGGTCCGCACCGAGAAGATCGGTGACGGCAGCCCGCGGTCGGTTGCGGATGTTAAATTGACGGCAAAGGGCAAGGAACACTTCGAGTCGGCCGAAGGGGACGGGCCCGTGAACGCGCTGGATTCGGCACTCCGGAAAGCGCTCGGCCGCTCCTATCCCGAGATCGAAAAGATCCATCTTACGGATTACAAAGTGCGCGTGGTGAACTCCGAGGCCGGAACGGCCGCCAAGGTACGTGTTTTTATCGAGTTCCAGGACAAGGGGACGGCCCGTGCCTGGACCACGGTCGGCGTTCACGAGAACATCATCGAGGCCAGCTGGAAGGCTCTTGTCGAGGCCATCGAATATAAACTGCTCAAGGGATAAGGACCCATGACCCCTCTCAACAATCTCGTTGTGGCGTCTTCCCTGGCAGTGGCTTTGTTGGGGCTGTCGCAGGTGTGGATGATCGTCGCGGCTTTCAGGACAAGCGTGCGTTGGGGGTTTGCCTGCCTGTTCCTTCCCTTTTTTCAGATCTTTTTTCTTTTTCTTCATTGGGACCGGGCGGCGAAGCCCTTTTTGTTGGGGGTATGCGCCGTGTTGCTGACGGCAGGCTCTCTTTTGATCTATACGCAAAGCGGCGGTCCGGGGCAGAAGGAAGAAAGGATGCGGTCCCTCAAGGAGATCCAAGCGAAGTTCGGTGATCTTGAAAAAACGGACCTCCTCCGGGAGGATTGGGCCCAAAAGGCGGGGCAACTGTTCCGGGACGTCGGCCGGAGCCCCGCGGCTCAAAAAATGGCGGCCTTTTTTGAAGCCGTGACCGGCTCTGAAAAGACGTCGCGGTCCCCGCTTCCGTATTCCCGGGAGCTTGGGGTCGAATCTGTCCGCGCTTCACGACCCGCGCGGGACCTGATCATGGCCGTCCGGACCGGGGAACTGGTGGAGGTCGAGAGGCGTCTGAATGCCGGCGACGATGTGAACACGCTTTCAAGGGTCGGCCAGACTCCCCTTATGGAGGCGGCCGCGTACGGCTATGAAGCGATCGTGCGGTCTTTGGTCGAACACGGCGCGAAGCTTGATCTCACGAACCCGCAAGGACGGACGGCACTTGAGATCGCCCGGGAGAACGACCGGGGATCCATCGCGGCGCTTCTGGAAAGGGAGCAGTCCTTGAAGGCTGCTTTGGAAACGGCTTCGGTGGAGCCGTGACGTTCTTATACCTATGGAAGTATGAACTGCTCAAAGGATAAATCTTGCGCAACGCGAAACGGTCAACGCACAACGTAAATACCCAAGTGGATTTCGTCGTGTGATTGTCGTTGTGCCTTGCGCGTTGAGCGTTGTGCGAAAATGGAACGAGACAAACAATACAATTCTAAGAACGTTGAAACGAAGTGGTATTCCCTTTGGGAGTCCTCCGGCTACTTTCGTCCGCAAAGCGACGGAGTCGCTGGGACTGAAGACCAGAGACTAGCGGCTCGAGACAAAAAGCAAGGGTCTCAAGTCTCCGGTCTCAAGTCTCCGGTCTATGTCATTGTGATCCCGCCGCCGAACGTAACGGGCATCCTCCATATGGGGCACGCCCTCAATAATTCCATCCAGGACATCCTGGTCCGTTGGAACCGCATGAAGGGTGCCGACACGCTCTGGGTGCCAGGGGTCGATCACGCCGGGATCGCAACGCAAAACGTGGTCGAAAAAAAGCTCGCCAAGGAAAAAAAGACCCGCTGGGACCTCGGACGCGAAGCCTTTCTTCAAGAAGTCTGGAAATGGAAAGAGGCGCACGGCTCGACGATCACGCGACAGTTGCGCCGGCTTGGGGCGTCCTGCGATTGGTCGCGTGAGCGTTTTACCATGGATGAAGGCTTATCGAAGGCCGTGCGCGAAGCATTCGTGACGCTTTATGAACGCGGCCTGATCTACCGCGGCAATTACATCATTAATTGGTGCCCCCGTTGCCAGACGGCGCTCTCCGACGAAGAGGCGGCCCACAAGGACGTGCAGGGCGGCCTCTATCACATCAAGTACCCGATCGCGGGCAAGAGCGGTCCTTATGAAAAAATGGGGGAAGACCACATTGTGGTCGCCACGACCCGTCCCGAAACGATGCTGGGCGATACGGCCGTCGCGGTGAACCCGGAAGACCCGCGCTACAAGCACTTGATCGGCAAAAAGATCGTCCTGCCGCTCGTGGAGCGCGAGATCCCCGTGATCGCGGACGCGTTCGTGGACCCCGAGTTCGGGACCGGTATCGTCAAAGTGACGCCGGCGCATGACCCGAACGACTTTGCGATGGGGCACCGGCACGGACTTGTGCAGGTGAACGTGATGACGCCGGACGGCAAGATCAACGAGAATGGCGGCGCCTACAAAGGCATGGACCGGTTCGAGGCCCGCAAGAAGGTCCTCCACGACCTTGAAGCGCTCGGGCTTTTTATCAAACGCGATTCGCATCTCCACGCCGTCGGTCACTGCTATCGCTGCGATACCGTGGTCGAGCCGTACCTTTCCAAACAATGGTTCGTGAAAATGAAGCCCCTCGCCGAAAAGGCGATCCAGGCGCACGAACAGGGAAAGACCGTTTTTTATCCGGACCGCTGGACGAAGGTCTATCTCAACTGGCTGCATGGGATCCGCGATTGGTGCATTTCCCGCCAGATCTGGTGGGGCCATCAGATTCCGGCTTGGTACTGCAAAAGCTGCGCAACGCGCAACGCGCAAAGCACAAGGAAGGACAGAGAATCGCAACGTTGCGCGTTGACCGTTGCGCGTGAAACGGAAGCAGGGATCATTGTGGCCCGTGAAAAACCTTTAAAATGTCCCACCTGCGGGAGCACGGAATTAAAACAGGATACCGACGTTCTCGACACCTGGTTCTCGTCCTGGCTGTGGCCGTTCTCGACGCTGGGCTGGCCCGCCACTGAAGCGTCGGCGGGTACGTCGGAAAACAAATCCGACTTAAAAAAATTCTACCCGACCTCGGACCTCGTGACGGCGCCGGAGATCATTTTTTTCTGGGTGGCGCGCATGATCATGGCGGGTCTGGAATTTTGCGATGAGGTCCCCTTCCGCCGGATCTATATCCACGGGACGGTGCGCGCGGCAACCGGGCTCAAGATGTCGAAATCGCTCGGGAACTCGATCGACCCCCTGGAAGTGATCGACGAGATGGGGGCGGACGCTTTGCGCTATAGCCTGGTGATGCTGAGCGCGCAGGACGTTTATCTCGCCCGTGAGAAGTTCGAGATGGGGCGCAACTTTACGAACAAGGTCTGGAACGCCTGCCGGTTCGTGCTGATGCAGCTGGAGGATTTCAAGGAAGCCTCCGCGGACCCGGCGCAATTCGGGAAAGCGGCGTTGTCCCTGCCGAACCGCTGGATCCTTTCGCGGCTTGAGGAAAAGACGGCCGAGATCGAAAGACACCTCGGCCAGTTCGGCCTGGCGCAGGCGGCCAGCGAACTTTACCATTTTGTGTGGGATGACTTTTGCGACTGGTACATCGAACTGGCCAAACCGATGATCCAGGGGCAGGACGGCGTGCTTAAACGCCAAACGCAGCAAGTCTTGTTCTTTGTTTGCGAACGGGTCCTGCGGCTGCTGCATCCTTTCATGCCGTTCATCACGGAAGAGATATGGCAAAAATTTAAAGAGAAGGTTCCCCTGGCGGAGCGGGAACATTGGCCCGCGACCGTGATGTTCGCGGCCTGGCCGCATGGGGAAAAGATCTTCGAGGACCGCGACGCCCAAAAAGCGGTCGGGATGCTGCAGAGGGCGGTGAGCGGGATCCGCGACCTCCGTTCCCGCTTCCAGATCCCGCCCGCGAGTAAGCTCAGGGCCGTGATCGCGTGCAAGGATCCGGAGGTCCTGGAGGTCCTCAGGGCTTTCGAGCGGGAAGTGAAAACGCTCGCGCGCCTCGAAATGCTCGAATGCGCGCGGGAATTTCGGAAAGAGAAGACCATGGTCGCGAACGCGTTCCCGGAGTTCGACATTTTCATCGCGACCGAGGGGGTCCTGGACCTTGCCGCGGAAGCCCAGAGGATCCGGAAAAAACTGAAGGAGACCGAACAATGGGTCGCGACCTTGCGTAAGAAATTGGAGAACCCGTCATTCGCGGAGAAAGCGCCGCATGAGATCCTGCAAAAGGAGAAAGAGAAACTCGAAGATGCCCAAAAACTTTGTTTATCCTACCAGAGCCAGCTCGCGAGTCTCGGATAGGGAGACCGCGCTCCACGGGGGCGGCGCTTACGGCCGGCTGATCCCCGTTTCCAAACAGACGATCTCTCTTTTAAAACAGGCCCTGCACGAGGACATCGGCAGGGGGGACGTAACGTCCAACCTGCTGATCCCCCCGCATGCGCGCGGGACCGCCCGGGTGATCGCCAAGGAGAAGGGGATCTTTTGCGGCGAGCGGCTCGTCCGGGAGCTTTTCAGGATCGCGGACCCCGGTGTGAGATTGGAATTCCGCGTTCGTAACGGCCAAAAGGTACGGCCCGGCCAGATTGTGTTCAAGATGCACGGGAATATCCGCTCGGTCCTCAAGGTGGAACGGACGATGGTGAACTTCATCGGCCATCTGTCCGGGATCGCGACCAAGACGCGGCAGTTCGTGAACAAGGTCAAACGGTATCCCGCCCTCATCCTCGACACCCGAAAGACCATGCCGCTCTGGCGGGAGCTTGAAAAGGTCGCGGTGCAGGTCGGCGGGGGCCATAACCACCGGCAGGGGCTCGACGAGTTCATCTTCATCAAAGAGAACCACCGGACCCACGGCGAGTTGGCGAAGCTCAAGCGCCATCCCGGCCAGTTCGAGATCGAGGTGCGCAGTCTCGCCGAACTTTGGGAGGCGATCCAGCTCAAGGCCAAGGTCATCCTGCTGGACAACTTCACGCCCCGGGCGGCCAAGAAGGCCGCCGCCATCGTTCGCCAAGAAGCGCCGGGGATCCTTCTGGAGGCGTCCGGCGGTATCACGCTCGAAAACGTCCGTGAGTTCGCGGCCGCGGGGGTCGATACGATCTCGGTCGGTTCGCTCACCCATTCGGTCAAAGCCGTCGATTTTTCGCTGCTGATCGATTAGACCCGATCATGCCCCGGGGAGGGGCGGGGAAGGGAGGCTTTCATGCTTGAAAAGCTGATCCGTTTTTTGGTGCTCCGTTCGGGCCAAGAGCATTCCCGGACCTACCGGGCCGTCGCCACCGTTTGCGGCGCCACGTTGTTCCTTGCCGGATGGCCGGCATTGGTTGGGTACTGCGGCAAATTGCCCGGCGGGGCCGTCCTCCCTTCCGATCTTGCCTGGATCCTCGGTCTGGATTTCTTCATTTGCGGGATCCCGTGGCTCGTGTGGGCGATCGTCTGGCAATGGCGGAAGGGACAGGGGACTCCCGTTCCGGTGGTCCCGACCCGGATCTTCCTTCCGGACGGTCCTTACCGTTTTTGCCGCAATCCCATGATGTTCGGTTTTTTCTGCTACCTTTCCGGCTGGGCCGCGATCTTCAACCGGCCGGGGGCCTACGCGGGCGCTTCGCTGATCATGGCCCTGTTGCTCGTCGAGATCATCACCGTCGAAGAAAAAGAGCTCGCGGAACGTTTCGGGGACGCCTATCTTCACTATAAGAAAGAAACGTCTTTTTTCTTTCCCGAACTTCCCCGTAAAAAGGCTCAGCCCGCCGGCCTGCCCCAGCACCCTTGACCGGAGGGCGAGGCCTTCGGCCCGCGGGTCCGGAATGCTATAATGCCGCATGAGCCTTTTCACCCTTGTTTCTTCGATGCGGCCGAAAGGCGACCAGCCGGAGGCGATCCGCAAGCTCGTCGAGGGGTTCCGGTCTGGGAAACGGGAGCAGGTCCTCATGGGCGTCACCGGGTCCGGCAAGACCTTCACTATGGCGCACGTGATCGCCCGGCTCGACAAACCGGTCCTTGTGATCTCCCACAACAAGACCCTCGCGGCGCAGCTTTACGCCGAACTGAAGGAGTTCTTCCCCCAGAATGCGGTCGAATACTTCGTATCCTATTACGATTATTACCAGCCCGAGGCCTATATCCCGCACACCGATACCTATATCGAAAAGGACGCTTCGATCAACGAAGACCTCGACCGCCTGCGCCTCGCGGCCACGAGCTCCCTCCTGTCGCGGCGGGACTGCATCGTCGTCGCGAGCGTTTCCTGTATCTATGGCCTCGGGGCGCCCGAGGACTGGCAGGGGCTGATCGTGACGGTGGCCCGGGGCGATGCCGCCTCTCGCGACGCTTTCCTGTCCCAATTGATCGCCCTGCAATATGAAAGGGTCGAGACCGAGCTCAAACGGGGGACGTTCCGCGTCCGTGGCGGCCGGATCGATCTCTTCCCTTCCTACGGCGTCCACCCTTACCGGATCGATTTCGGTCCCAATACCGATCAATCGCAGCGAAGCGGAGATTGGGGCCGTCCAAACTATCCTTCTGGAAAAGAAATAAAAAGTTTGGACAGTCCGGAACGTCTGGAACGGATCACGTTGCTGGATGCGCAGAGCTTGAAGCCGGTCCGCGAGATCGAGCGGCTGGCGATCTACCCGGCAAAACATTTCGTGACGCCGGGGGACCGTTTGGAAAAGGCGATCGAGGCCATCGAGTGGGAACTCAAAGAGCAGGTCAAAAAACTTGTCGCGGAAGGCAAGGACCTCCAGGCCAAGCGTTTGGAGTCGAGGACCCAGTATGACTTGGAAATGCTCCGGGAGGTCGGCTACTGCGGCGGAGTGGAGAACTATTCGCGGCATCTGGCGGGCCGCGCCCCCGGGTCGACCCCCTACACGCTGCTTGATTATTTCCCCGACGACTTTCTGATCATCATCGACGAATCGCACCAAAGCATCCCGCAGGTCCGGGGGATGTTCAACGGGGACCTTTCCCGCAAGCAGGTCCTCGTGGACCACGGGTTCCGCCTGCCGTCGGCCATCGATAACCGGCCGCTCAAATTCTCGGAATTCGAAAGCAAGGTCAAACAATGCCTGTACGTGTCCGCCACCCCGGGCCCTTATGAAACAGGACGCGTGAAGGAAGTGGTCGAGCAGATCATCCGCCCGACCGGCCTGATGGACCCGGAGATCGAGGTCCGAAAGACCGAAGGCCAGATCGACGACCTGATCGCCGAGATCAAGCGCCGCGCTGCAAAGAGCGAACGGACGCTAATCACGACACTGACCAAGAAAATGGCCGAGGACCTGAGCCGCTACCTCAAAGAGCTCGGGATCAAGGTCAATTACCTTCACTCTGAATTCGACGCGTTCGAACGGGTGGAGATCCTGAGGGACCTCCGGCTGAAGACCTACGATTGCGTGGTCGGGGTGAACCTGCTGCGCGAAGGGCTGGACCTTCCCGAGGTGTCGCTTGTGATCGTTCTCGACGCGGACAAGGAGGGGTTCCTCCGCAACGAGGTCGCCTTGATCCAGACCGCGGGCCGCGCCGCCCGCCACGTGAACGGGAAGGTCATCATGTACGGCGACAAGGTGACGGATTCCATGCGACGCGCGATCGATGAGACCGCGCGCCGCCGCAAGCTCCAGGCCGCGTACAACACGCAACACGGGATCCGTCCGGCCTCGGTAAAGAAGGAGATCAAACAGGGGATCGAACAATGGAAGAAGGCCGAGGACCTCACGCGGGAGGTCATCCACGAGTCCGGCGAGGCCTATGAGGCCAAGCAGTACCTCGCGTTCCTGAAACAGCGCATGGAAGCCGCAGCCCGGGCGCTTGAGTTCGACAAAGCGGCCCGCTACCGCGACGCGATCCGCAAGATCGAAGCGGAAAAAGGCGTCAAAAAAAGCGCGTTGAACGCTCCCCGGAAGAAAAGAAAGAAGGACTGACCGGCGACGGCAGGGTCGAACGGGGGTCTTGCGTCTTCTAGCGGGGCTTAATTCTTTCCTGGTTCGATCTCGAGACGTCTGCGGAGGGCCTCGAAGAGGTCCGCCGTCTTCTCGTAGCGGATGAACTCCGGTTCGTGAAAGTGGTCCTTGGCCTCTTGGATCTTCAAGAGCCCCGAGCAGAATACGAAGAAGGGGATCTTGGCCAGAAGGTGATTTTCCCCGAGCCGCTGGGCGAGCTTCCGGGTGTTGAGCATGCTTCCCTCCCACGCCTCATCCCAATATTCACAGAGGATCGCGTCCGGGTAGAGGGCGACGGCCATCTCATAGGCGGCGTCGTGGTGCGCTTCCGTGAACCGGACCTCCCAACCCGCCGCGTTGAAGAACTCTCCCAGCTTTTTTTTAAGGAAGGCTTCCCGGGTGACGACGAGGGCCGTCTTGGGGCTTGCGGCTTCCGTGTGGGACGGCTTGCCGATCAATTTTTCGATCTTCGAGAGGATGTCTTCCATGCCGAACGGCTTGCGGAGGAACTCTTCGATCACAAAATCGGAAAAAAAGTCCTTCATGTTCGGCCGGGCGGACATCATGATGACGGGGATCTTCTTCATGGACCGGTTCTCCCGGAGCCGCTTCATAAATTGCAGGCCGTTCATTTTCGGCAGGAGGGCGTCCAGGACGATCAGGTCGGGGTCCTCGATGATGATCTGCGAAAGGCCGTCGAACCCGTCCGTAGACGTGGCCACCGCGTAACCCTTGGTCTTCAGAAACGCCTTTAAAATAGGGACCAGGGTCGGGTCATCGTCAATAATCAGGACCTTTTTTGCAGGCACGGTCTCTCCGGTGCTTTTACGCTATTACCATTTACGGCCGATAATCTTACTTTCCTAAGCAGATCTTCCCTGAAAACACGGCATGCCCTGCACCGATCGATCAAGAAACGTGTCTTGATGGACGGGGAAACCCAAAAGGGAAAGATTGATTCTTGGAAATTACCTGATAGAATAGAGGCCTTTCCTGGAGTCGTTCTTTGTCACTTACATCGCGGGGCAGTTCTGCGAAGCAAGGGTAGTCCCGCGAACATGAATTCAAAGATCGATCGTCGCGGGGTGGAGCCCCGTAGAGCCGCAAGGCGGCCACGGGGCCTCGTGACGGCCCGAGGCCGTTTTACGAGGCGGCTCGGTTATGATTAAGTATTTTGTCTATGTTCTTTACAGTCTGAAAGATCGGAAGCTTTATATCGGGCAGACCGACCGAGACCCGGAAGTACGACTGGCAGAGCATAATAAGGGGGATACGCCCTCAACGAAGGGGCGGAGGCCTCTTGATTTGGTTTATTACGAGATGTACCGGGATAAGCAAGATGCATTATCGCGAGAAAAGTTTTTGAAAAGCGGTTCCGGACATCGTTATTTAAAAAAACAATTACGCCGCGGGGTGGAGCAGCTCGGTAGCTCGTTGGGCTCATAACCCAAAGGTCGCCGGTTCAAATCCGGCCCCCGCTACCAAACGCACAAAAGGCCAGCAGGTAAAACTGCTGGCCTTTTTTATTGCGTTTGGTACTGCGGCGTCGGAACTTGGATGTCCCGTACGCCGGCTGTACCACCCGAAGGGTGGTGAATGGGGCAGAAGCCGTAGAGGGCTCCGAGCCCTCACGGCGTCATACTGATGCCCTAAGACATGAGTGCTGCCCCCGCTACTAATTAAGAAAAAGGCCGGGCGGTTCATCCTTCTGGCCTTTTTCCTTTAGTTTTTAGAGAGTCGTAGATTTGGACTGAGAGAGGACCCCTGCGGGACGAGTCCTTCGACTGGCAATGAATTCTACCGAGATCGTGCTGTCCCGAACCTTTTCAGAAATCGGTTCGAATGACCGATACATTCTCTAGAGATCGAGAGTGTGAGCATGGACAAGAAGAAGGTACTGGTCATCGATGACGAGAAGGATGTGCGGGACCTCGTGGCCGAGCAATTGCGGGTCCTGCGTTACCACGCCATCGTAGCCTCCAACGGTTACGAGGGGCTCGAAAAGGTCAAACAGGAGAATCCGGACCTGATCATTCTTGACCTCCTGATGGCGGGCATGTCGGGTTACGAGACCTTCATGCGGCTCCGCCAGGCCGGCATCCAGACGCCCGTGATCGCGCTCTCGGGCCGCAAAGGCATGGAAGGCCTTTTCGAGAAAGGCCAGCTCGCCGGGTTCATCCTCAAGCCGTACGAATCGCGGGAACTCCTCGAAAAAGTGGAAATGACGATCGGCCCGAGCGACATCCGCGAGAAAAAGTTCGCCGTCATCGTGGCGGCCGAAGAGTTCCTCCTCCACAAGCTCGGCGGCTTTTGCTCCGGGGCCGGTTTTGAAGCCCTCGTGACGTCGGAAGCGGACGAAGCCTTCCAGTGGGCGGTGGAAAAGAAACCGGCCTTCATCTTGTGCGAATTCCTCGAGAGTACCGAGATCGTGGACGCGGTCTACCTCAACGGAAAACTGCAGCAGCACGTCTTTGCGCGCAACATTCCCCTTTTTGTTTTCTGTAAGGAGGAGGCCTTCGGGGAGGCCCTTAAATCCTTCAGGGGGTTCCAGGTCATTAATTACGAAGAAAGCGTTGATTTGCTCTCTAAGATCGGGACCGTCCTCAAGATCGCCCCGTAAAGCGGGGCGGGGGCTCAAAAAAACCGAGACGCGGAGGGCGGGACCGGGACGCGAACGGACAAGGAGAACGTGATGGACAAGGGACAGAAGATCGGGTTGGGACTGGGGGTGATCGGGACCGTTTTGGGCTCCACGATGTGGATGGTCCTTTTGGGTTTTTCGCTGCGTTCCTGGACGCTGATCCTGGTCCCGGCGATCGCGGCGGTTCTCTGCGGCGGGATCGGTCTCTGGCTGCTTTGGGCCCGCCCCGAACGGTCGATGGGGATCTTCGGGCTGATCGGGCTTTGGCTGGTCCTGTTGAACGGGATCTTCGCCAATGCCTATTACGACAGGATCCCGGAGACCTTGGGAGGGATCTCGACCGGTAAAGGGGACCTGGCGCTTTTCCAGATCAATGTTTTCCTGGGAGTGTTGATGCTTTTTGCTTCAGGCTGCATCATCCGTCAATTTTTGAAGGATCGTTAACGCGGTCTTTGTACTCTTGAATGCCGTCACCTTCCGAGGCGCGATGCCCGGGAGGCGCGGGGTTTTTTGAATAGGGGGCCCCGGACATAGACGGTTGTAAAAATCCGAAAGGGGTCATTTCATGCCGAAATTGTTCCGCGGCGCTTTTTGGGTGGGGGTAACGGCTTTTGTGACGGACATGGCGGCCCGCATCAACCGGAATCCCCGGGCCGTCCGGATCGCGGTCCTGGTCCTGCTGAATTTAGCGGGATTTTTTTGTTTTTGGATCATCCTGTACGGATTGGGCCTTTTGTTAGTGCCTTCGCCGGGACATGAGGATTATAAGCTCATGCGGTTCGGCGTCCGATTCGTGAGCTTGGTGATGGCGCTCCTTCTTTCCATCGGGCTCTATAACCTGATCCGGGGAATCGCGCTTGCGGGGCGATACGTGTCGGACAAGATCTCCGGCGTCGGTCAAGGGCTCAAGAAAGGCGGGACCGTGGCCATCGAAGTTCCGAAGGCCGTCGTGGACGCCGCGGGACGGGCCGTCGAAGGGTCGGTGGAGCTGGCGAGGAAGGCCGGCAAGGGTCTGGAGGCCGGCGTTAAACGGGGGGCGGAGCTTTTTAGGGAAAAAGCCCCGGAGGTGGGCGGGGCGGTGAGCGTGGCGGTGCGAAAAACGGGGGAGGCCGTGAAGACCTCGTCGAAAAGGACCGCGGATTGGTCGAAAGAGAATGTACCGAAGGCGGTCCGGGGCATCAAGGCCTTTGTTGCCGCGGCGATCTTGAAAGCGGCTTCTTTATGGAAACTGAAAAAAGGACCGCGCGAAACGAAAGCGGCGGTTCCGAAGGAGCGGGCCGGCCTTCCCCCGGGGCATGGGGGGACCGCGGCGTGATAGGGTTCTGGGGGGAAGGGTTTTTGAGGGGGCTTGTCCGGGGCGTTTTTTTTATCCTGATCATCCTTTTCTGCTGGGGTTGGATCGTCCATGTCGGCTCGGGGAAAATGACCACCCCCCAATATCTCCGGAAACTTGCCGTGGAGGGGACGGGGAGGGTCACTGCCGGGGGATCGATGCTCCGGGAGACCTGGGACCGGTTCAAGGCTCCGGTGGAGATCTGGGGAGGCCCGCACGATGAGGGCGCTTTCGGGGACGAGCCCTCGGCTCCGGGTACGCGGAGGCGGGGACGGTAGCCGCGAAAGGGGAGATAAAAAAATGAGGACACTTTTGAGGAAGATCGCTGTGTTCTACCGGGATGATTGCTGCTGGCCTTACGCGCTTTCGTTCTATCTGGTCTTGATCATCTTCGCGATGGATTTCGGGGGCGTTCCGACCCCGTATCACGGGGCAAGTGTCTTTTCCTTTGGTATCCTCCTGGCGTACTACCTCTACAACCTTCGTCTGTATTTCCGGAAAGACATCCGGATCATGGAAAAAAAGGATCCCGTATTTTTCATCGGATTTCTGTCGTCCAAGATCGCGCTTTGGGGGCTGGCCCTGGTCCTGCTTGGGGCCGGTCTCTAGGACCGGGAAGCTGGTGATCGAAAACGGAGGAACCACATGCTGTTTCTGCCGGAAGTGAAGCTGCGATCATGGGCCCGCATCCTCGGCCTGATCGTCTTTGCGCTGGCGGTAGCCTGTTTTACGGCCGAAACGGCGTCCTTGTTCCTTTACCGGGCGGTCCACGGAGAGCCTTTTTCGCGCGAGGCGTTGGTGCGTCGCGTCGCGGAGCGGCAGGCGGAGAGCGAGAACGACCCGAACCGACCGGGCGCGCCGCGGTTCGTCCTCCATCCTTACGCCGGATTCGTCAATAACCGTTACAACGAGGAGATCAACGGGCACGGCTATTTTGGGCCCGATCCCATCACGACGCGCGACCCTTCCCGGCTGAACATTGTTTTCACGGGGGGGTCCGTGACCCGGTACCTGTACTCGCTGTCGGTGGACCGATTCCTGGAGGTTTTATCGAGGGATCCGCGTTATGCGGGGAAAACGATCGTGCCGGTCAATCTTTCCATGCGGGGTTACAAACAGCCGCAGCAGCTGCTCACGCTTCAGGAAAAAATCGCCTTGGGCGCCCAATACGACATCGTGATCAATCTGGACGGCTTTAACGAGGTCGTGCTGCCCTACACCGAAAGTTTTCCGCAGGGGATCTCCTTCCACTACCCGCGCGGCTGGGGATATTTCGCCGACGCCCAGTTCCGGGTCGAGAAGAGGCGCATCTTGAAGCAAATGCGCGAGCTCCGCGCGGTCATGGACTGGTCAAACGGTACGGTGCTCCGGAGCCCTTGGCGGTACAGCGTGACGGCCCTTTTCGTTTGGGATCTGCTGGACCGTTATTTCCAGCGGCGGATGTACACCCTGCAGCGCGTCCTGGAACGTCCCTTGAAGGAAAAGGACGGGAGGCCAGCCCAGGAAGTGGCCGGTCCGTACGGCGGGTACGACCGGGAAGAGGTTCTGGAGCAGTCGATGCAACTCTGGGCCGAATCCTCACTGCAGATGGCCAAGCTTTGCGCCGCGAACGGGATCCGGTATTACCACTTCCTGCAGCCGAATCTTTATCTGGAAGATGCCAAGCACGCGTACACGCCCGAGGAAGTGGCCCTGTTCCAAAGCGATCATAACGGAACGGTCGCCGAAGCGGTCGCGCGCTCTTATCCGGTCCTGCGCCAAGTGGGCGAAAAATTGGAGCGGCTGGGGGTGTCCTTTACGGACTTGACGATGATCTTCGCGGAGCGGACGGAACACGTTTTTTACGATGATTGCTGTCATTTCACCCTGGACGGGAACGATCTGATCGCCGAAGCCATTGCCCGCCGGATCCTTCGGGACGACTGAGGAGGATCTTGGGGGAGGAATATTTCAACGTTCGTAAGGAGATCTTATGACCGGGACGCGTTCCGTATCTGAAGGGGGGTGCCGGGAGGAGCTTTTTGTGTTGAAGCTCTCCGCGGTGCTCACGGGCGTCTACGGGATCACGGGCATCGTGATCGCGGTGATGTGCGATTCCATGACGCTGATGCTCGACGGCCTCTATGGGGTCGTCGATATCTTCGTGTCCTTTTTCGCCATCGCCGTCGTCCGCAAGGTCTCTTTGCCGCCGGACGAAAAATACCCTTTCGGCTACGCGAAATACGAGCCGGTCATGACGGCCGTGGACGGCATCCTGATCGTCGCCATTTGTGCCGCCACGGTCTTTTCCAGCGTCCAGGACCTCATCCATCCCGAGCCCATGGCCAACCTCCGTCTCGCCGTCGGGTACTCGTTCGTGAGTTTTTTTGTATGCGCCGGTTTTGGCACCTACATGAAGCGGGCGGGGAAGCGCTGCCGTTCGGTGATCCTGACGGCCGACGCCCAGCTTTGGGTGATCGAGGGCGTGATCAGTCTCGGGGTTTTCGCGGCATTCGGCCTCACGGAATACATCTCCCGGACCTATTGGGAACGTTATGCCGATTACGTCGACCCGGTCCTGTGCATCCTGCTCGCGGGTTTTTTGCTCGCCAAACCGGTCCGGATCATCCGGGAAAGTTTCTTCGATCTGGTCGACGCGAGCCCGCGGACGGAACTGAAAGAGGAGATCGTCCGTTTGGCGCACGCGTGCGCGGAGGAACACCGTCTGCACGGCGTCCGGTCCGTCAAGGTGCGCAAGGCGGGACGCCGGATCTTCGCGGTCGTGCATTTTGAGGCGGACCGGGCCTTGTCCCTTGACCATACCGAAGGCGCCCGGCGTTCTCTTATCGGGAAGGTCGCTACTGTTTGTCCGGAGGCTGACGTCACCGTACTTTTCAGCGGACGGTAAATTTTACGGGCCGTCCACGGGAAAACGTTGGTCTTTTGAGAGAAACGGGGGTAATAGCTAACCGCTCTCTCTGAACGTTGTCCCGTAAATGCAAAAAATATTGACTAGCTCTTCACTTTTTTTCGGGTATATAATCCTGAACGCCAATCCCGAAGCCGTTTTTTCCCCTCAAAGGAGGCAGCCCGATGACCTTCGATCGATCCTTCCGGTTTTTAGGAATCCTTCCCCTGTTCATTTTCGCTTTTTTTTTAACGGGGGCCGCTCCGAAGCTTGACGCCGCGGCCGCCCAGCCGGCGAAAACCAAAGCCGCAAAAATCCCTGCCAAAAAATCGTCTCCCGATGTCGAGTCTTTTGCCGATGAACCGACAAAGCGAACGGGGATGTTCGCTCAGCCGGGGATGACCGATATCTCCGACAACCCCGGATTTTTCACGGCCCAGGACCTCGAGCCCGGGCCCGGTGTGCCGGAAGACCTCGATAAGCTGATCCGTCCCGTGTTGAAGCAACTTTTCAAGGATGCCAAGCTGGTGGAGGATATCGGGGAACAACCGCCGCAGGCCGACGGGGAAGTCGAGGAGAACAAGCTGGTTTATGTCGTCCGCCTGTTGCTGACGGAAGCGGAGGCGGACCAGCTCCACACGGAGCTCAACCAAAAGCGGAAATGGCCCGCGAGCCCGCGCCTTGGAGCCAAACCGAACCACGGCAGGAAACAGGCCGTCATGTCCCTTTTTAAATCGACAAGACTCCGGGGCTATTCTCTCGTGATCAGCGTTAACTATGAAACACAACAGATCGCCGTCATTTCCTACCGGCTCGGTTCCAAATACGACCGGTTGATGTAAACCAGAACAAAGATCTCTTCCCGGGAGGGCTCCCATGAAAAAAGTCCGTTTTGTTCTTTGCATGCTGACAGCCCTCGTTTTTGTGCACGGGCCCGACGTGGGGGCGGTCACAAAACCCGCCAAGCCCAGGATCGATATCAAAAAGATCAGTTTCGGAGCGGAGGCGAAGGGGACCGTTCCCTCAGGGACCCCGCTGACGGCGCTCGTCGAGGTACACGCGACGGAGGACGTGGCAGGGCCTTTTGAAGTTCTCTTGACGCTCAAAAAAGGCAAGGACAAACAAAGCTTTAAAGAAGGGATTGAAAAATTAAATAAAGGACCGAATTCTTTCAAATGGGATCTCGCCGGGAAACCGGAGGACGGCTTATATCTTTTGACGGTCGAGATCGCGGGCGGCGAACTTAAAATCAAAGACCGATCCACAAAAAGCGTCCGTGTGGGCGAGAACAAGAAGACGGTTTCCAGACCATTCCCGCCTGAAAAGACGGAGACCGGCACATCCCCCCAAACCGCGAAGCCCGGCAAGGCCAGGATCAACATCGAAAGGATCCTTTTGGGGTCCGAACAAAAAGGCATCGTCCCTTCCGGCGTCCCCTTGACGATCCTCGTCGATGTTCGAACTTCGGAAGATGTTGCCGGCCCTTTTGCCGTGGCCTTGGAACTGAAGAAGGCTAAAGCATCCCGGAAGTTCAGCGAAACGATCGAAAAACTGACCAAGGGGCGGAATGCGTTCCAATGGGCCCTTGCCGACAAAACCGAAGAGGGACCGTATTCCGTCTCGGTGGAGATCGCGGACGCGGGCGCGAAATTAAAAGATAAATCCACCAAGAGTTTCCGCGTCGGTGGAAAGAAAAAAACAACGGGCGATCCCGTGACATCCGAAGGGACGGCTGCCGCGACGCAGACCTCTTCGAAAGCTGCCCAATCCACGACAACGAAATCCGCGACAACCAAGGCCGCGACATCCAAATCCACAACGAAAAAATCCGCGACAACCAAATCGGGCGGGACCCAGAGCGAGACAGAAGGACCCTCAGACGTGCAAGAGAACGGCGGGAAAGAGGATGAGGATGGCGGGCCCGACTTTGGACTGGTGGGCGGGGATGAGGAGGACAAGGACACGAGTGATATTAACGTAACAGGCAAAGAGATCAAAGAGCTGACCGTTGCGGGGATCAAGATCAAGGGCAAGTTCATCCAGCAGACCCCCGGGATCTATTTGGCGCAGGGGGAGATCAAGTTCGACGGATTCAAGATATCGTTGGGCGCGGCTGCCGGGCAGATCAAAGTGGACAAGAATAAGGACCGGATCGAAGGCGAGATGTACATCAGCGTGATCGGTTACGGCAAGATCGTGCAGATCACTGACCTCATCCTTTCCAAGACCCAGGTCAAGTTCAAGGGGAAATTTGAAGAGAAGGTCACGATCCCGGTCGTGCGCGCGGATGTTTCGCTTGCCAAGGGAGTGGCGGATTTTGAAGTGGCGACCACGCGTTTTGCCTGCCAGGCCGAGGGCGGGATCATCATCGACGTCAGCGTCCCGAAAGTGGGCGCCGTGAGCTTTGAGATCGTTTCCGGAGGGGGCGGTTTTGCGACCGCGATCCCGCCGGAAGGCATTTCGGTCTCCGGCTCCGGAACCGTGACGATCCCGTTCGAGCCGCCCCTCGAGGTGGAATTGGAAGGTGCGGCGGAGATCACGAAAAAATCCCTTTCCGGGAAGGGGAGCGCGACCCTTTTCTCGGTTCTGGAGGTCGGCAACGGTGATTTCGAAATCCAGTATAACGGGATCATGACGCTCAGCGCGAAGGTCGGCGCGTTCCTGTCCGACTACGGTTTCGAAGCCAGTCTTGCCGATACGAAGTTCACCATCGATCTTCCCCAAAGACGGCTCTCCGCCGGTCTGAAACAGAGCATCAAGATCCTGGACCTCGTCACGATCCCGGGCTCCGTCAAAGGCGATCTGTTGATCGACGGCAAGGCCAAGGTGCTGAGCGTTTCCGGCAAAGCGAAGGTCCCGTTGACCGGTTCGGCCATCGGCCCCGACGAGATCTCGGCGGGCATCCAGAATTTTCTGATCAAGGTCGACCGGTATGATTCCCGCTCTCCGGACATAGAATTGAACGGGGAATTGGCCATTTCGGTCTGGACCCTCGGCGGCTTCAAAGGGAAGATCACGGGTTCGGTCCTGACCGGGAGCGGTGATTTTTATCTGCCCCCCGGCCTCAAGCAGCTTCTTGATCTTGAAAAGATCAGTCTTCCGGTGAAGATCGACCTCAAGTCCGCGAAGATCCTGGGTGATCTCGGCGGGGACGTTGCGGGTCTCGCGATCAAACACTTTCCGATCACAGGGCCCACGATCATCGTCAAGAACGATGGTGTGCACCTGAAAGGCGAGATCGGCATTGCGAACGTGATCACGGTCCCGCTTGGAGACCTTGTTTTCACGCAAACGAGTTCTCAGACGACGGTCAACGGGGACCTGGGGATCGGTCCGTTCACGGTCGCGGAAGGGGAATTCACGCTTCCCGCTAAAGAAACCGAGGGGATCCGCTTCGCCGGGAAGGTCGGGATCCCCGGCCTCTCGGGTCAGAGGATCAGCGGCACGGTCTTCAAGACAGGGAAGGTCGATCTTTCCGGGATGACGCGGCTTGCTTTTCTCACGGTTGATACCTTGGCCCAATTCGATGTGTCCAAAGAAAGACTTCATGCCAGCAAGGCCGCGTTCGGGGCGGACTTGGGCGGTGCGGCGCGTTGTTCCCTCGCGTTGACGGACCTGGATGTCGAGCCCTCTTCCATCCGGGGCCACGCGACCGCGAGCTTTACCGGGATCCTCGGGATCGGGACCGCGCTCCGGGGCGCGTTCTCCTTTGACGGTGAAACGGTCCTTCTGACCTACCGCGACTCCGTGAATCTGTGCGGCATCGGGGTGGATCGGGTGACGTTACGGATCGACCGGGACGGGATCACGGGCTCGGGGACGATCACCGCGGCGGGCCAGGAAAAGGAGGTTTCGATCACGGTCGAGAACGGCGTGATGAAGCTCAAAGGTCCGGCGGGGGAATTGATCGCCGAGGGCATGCGCATTGCCGACCAGCTCGCGGAGACGGCCGGGGACATCGCCAAGGAAGAAGCAAAAGTGGTGGGGGAGGACGCCGAGAAGACGCTCGACAATCTTTCCCGGTTGACCGAACCGTGGGTCAAGGAGGTCGTGGCCGTGGTCCGCGTCGTGAAAGGTATTTACGCGACCATTGAGAAGGCCGTGGTCGACGAAGTGAAAGAGAAGGCCAAGACGGTCCTGAACGCTCTGAAGGACGCGGCGGACGCAGCGGTCCTTTTTGCCAAGAAGGCCATTGCCGCGGCCGTTGATGCGGTCTGTAACGGGATCATCGCGATGGTGGACGGGGTCAAGGCGATCTTCAGTCAGATCGAATCCAGCATCCCGGCCGACCACGTCAGCGCCTACAACGCGATCAAGAACAAAGTCATCGAAAAGGGCAATGCCGTCAAGGCCAAGGTCGTGATCTTCCGGGACGCGAGCAAGGCTTCGCTTTATGACCTCACGGGGACGATCACGGCTATTTACCAGGGCGCGATCGACGGGGTCACGGAGGAGGCGAACAAGATCGCGGCCGGGATCAAGAAAGAACTGGACCCCGTGATCGAGGAGGTGGACCTCCTCTTGACGGAAATAGGCGAGGAGATCGATCTGGCGACAAGCGCCGCCGGGGACGAGGCCAAGCGGCATTACGACATCGCGAAACAAAAATCCGAAGTGTTAAAGAAAAAATGCAACAGCGTGGTCACGAAATACAAGGACAAGATCGGCGATCTCGTGGCGCCGTATACGAAACCGGTCCTCGAAAAGATCAAGTCCGACCAGGAAAAGGTCGCCAAGGAAAGGGACGCGGTCATTGCCCAAGGGATCGAAGGGCTCAAATTAGCTAAGAAAACGCTCGATCCCGTCATCCAGCCGTTTGAGGACGCGGTGAAGGAATTAAGGGACCTCACCAGCCGGATCGGCGGGGCGGTCTATCAAAAATTCCTTGAGGGGGTCGGTGCCGCGGGGGACGCGCTGGACACCGCGCTCGGGACCGCCGGGAAAGGGCTTGTCAAAGCGACGGATCTTGTGGGCGACGCGGCCGTTGCGGTGTCGGGTGCGGCGGCGGACGCTTCACAAGCCGTCCACGAGGCCGCGGCCGCGACGATCGAATTCGTCCAGGACACGGGATCCCAAGCGGTGGACGCGGCGGTGGATACGGCTCAGGCCGGTTATCAGACCGCGACCGAGGCCGCCGCCCAGGCCGCAGCCGCGGCCGATCAAGCCGCATCGCAAGCGTACCAGACGGCGACCCAGGTCGCGGCGGCCGCCGAAAGGCAGGCGGAAAGCACCGTCAACACCGTGATCAGTCATTTGCCGCCGGTATCTCCTTCGAGTTTTGCCACGGGATCGCCGGTCAGTTTTTCCGATATTCAAAGCGGCGCTCAGGCGATCTCTTCGAAGGTGAGCAGTATCCTGAACACCCTGGATGGTTACGCCACGTCCGCTTATAACGCGGCCTCCGGCGCCGCAAGCTCCGTCGGATCGGCGGTCTCAAGCGGCGCCTCCGCGGCGGCGAGCGGCATTTCTTCGCGATGGAGATCGGCGACGCGGAGCATTTCGGGTCTGATCGGAAGCAGTAATCCCGCGCCCGCGCCCGTTCTGGATTATTCGGCCCCCGAGGTGACGAATATCGCGGCGACCTCCACCCTGAACAGTATCACGATCACGTGGAATACGTCGTTCAATTCGCGGACGATCATTTTCTACAGTGCCACGCCCACGGTCAATCTCACCGGACAGAATGCCACGACGAGCGTGGCGTCTATTCACACCGGCGATAATTATCCCGAAACCACGAGCCACAGCATTACCGTTTCGGGCCTTAATCCCGGGACCGCGTATTACTACATCGTCTACGCGGTCCACGCTATGGGTTCGGCGGGGACCACCAACGCCGCGAAGAAGGGCCCCTTCATGGTCGTCACGCAGCCTTCGACCGCGATCATCGGGGGACTTGTCAAGGACGCGCAGGGCAATGCCGTTCCGGCGGCCGGGATCCACATCGGTTCCGCGACGACGCCGGCCGCGATGACCGACGCGACGGGACGGTACACGCTCGAGGTCAACCCCGGCGCATGGACCCTGAGTGTGAAAAAAGAAAATCACATCACTGCTTCCGCGACGACCCCGAGCCTGTCGGCCGGCCAGGTCCTTCCGCTAGATTTCACGCTTGCCGACGGACGCGTCTTTATTTCCGGCGTTGTCAAGGACGCGGCGACCCAGGCGGCCCTTTCCGGCGCCACGGTGACCTTGGTGAGATCCCCGTCCAATATCGGCGTTCAGACCGGCGCTCCGGGCACCTTCACGATCGTTCTCGGAACTTCAGGAAGTTCCACGCAGCTTACCATGACCGTTTCGAAATCTGGTTACACGACGTACACCTCGGCTCCCCTCAGTTTGGCTCCCGGGGCGAAGATGCAGAACATTGAGATCAAACTGCCGGCTATTTTGCCCGCTTTCAGTGCTGACGGGGTCGATGTAGGCCCGGTGACGGCAAGCACGGCGAGGGTTTTTTTCGCTTCCACGAGGGCCTGCTCCGCGTTCGTCCAGTTGAAGCCCCGGGCGGCCGCCTCGTACGCTTATCAAACGCCCACCCAAACGAACAAGACTTCCTTTTCGTTCGATCTGGTCGGTCTTGTGTCGGGGACCTCCTATCAATTGAAGGCGGTGCTGACGGACGGTTCCGGGAACGCGGCCGCTTCCCTGGAGGATTTTTTCAACACCGCCCCGGCCGTGACGGCCGCGACCGATATCGGGCTCGGCGCGACCGTGACGAACATCACGGCCCACGGCGCGAAACTGAATGTCACCTCGTCCTTTAAAACGCTGAAGCACCGGCTCATCCTCCGGGATACGACGGCGAACACGATTTCCATGGACCGGGACCTCGGCCTGCTCGTGTCCCCCGTCTCCGTGGACCTGAACCACTTGACCGACGGACACAATTATACAGCCGACCTCACCAGCGCCCTCCTGTCCGGCGTGACCTCCGGGAGCGTTCTTAAAACGGCGACGAAGAACGTGAGCTTTCAAACGCCGCGGTTGAAGGACGTCGAGATCCGGGACCTGAAATGCGACCCGGGGACCGCAAAGCGGGGGACCCATGAGACCGTGAATGTTTCCGCCACAATCCGGATCAACCATGCCGTCACCGGCGCCGTGCTGAAAGTGACGACCGGAGCCAAGGAACTTTATTCCCAGAATTTAGGCAATCGCGGGCCGGGAGAGTTAAAAGTCTCCGTGCCGCTCGCCGTCAGCCAGATCCCGGGGACGGGGCCCGTAACCGTCCAGTTCAAGGTCCAGGCGGCGGGTAATGTGCAGGAGAGTGGGACAAAGACCCTGACTATTTCAGGGGCACAAAATGCGACTGCCGTTTGATCACGGGACCGCTTTTAATTAGGATTCTCTTTTTTGATCGTCCCGAGTTATAATCCGACCGGAAGCGGGAGGGAAGGATTTTTTATTGGAAACCCCAGAACCTGAACGAAAGGACAAAACGATGAAAAAGATAGCCGCGATCCTCGTTGTTGTGATGTTGGTTTTTTCGGTAATGCCGGCGCCGGCGTTCGCCGTCAACACGGCGACGCACGGCAAGATGACGGGGAAAAGCCTTTGCTATGGCCTGGCCTCCCTGATCATTTGGCCGGGGATTGGGCAATACCTGAACGATCAGGAGACCAAGAAGAACTTGACCCACGCGCTTCTGGGACTGACCGGCATTTTCCGTCTCTGGTCGGGCTGGGACGGGTTGATCGATCGTCAGGGCGGCCGCTGGGACGGGAAGATCTAGTTCGTCTTAAGCCATTTGGGAAAAGGGCCATCGGCGATGTCGCCGGGGGCTCTTTTTTTTTCGGGGAGTTGGTCAAAGAGCAAAAATGATCAGAATGTATCAGCTTTAAAAAAGGGCATGTAGGTCGGAATGATCCTCCGTGGCCACTACGAGGGTCCTATCCCCCCTAGAGCCATAAACTTGCAAAAAATAGGTTTAGGTGTTACGTTTTGCCCATATTTGATAAATGGCGATGCCGATTGGCATTTTGTCAACCCGTCTAGTCCCGTGCAAGCTTATAATAAGGGAGATACACACGACCCATATCTGACTTTTAATGCTACGGTTACAACTGTCACAGATTCCAAAGTCCCTACGGTCACTCCCACTGTTCTTGGAGATAAGAATGGGAACATTAATTTGACAGCGAAAAATGATGTGACGTTTGTAACGGATGGTTTGACGAAAACGCTGGGGAATGTCAACGTTACGTCTACGGGCGGAGCCATCGTCAACAATAATACCGCGGGCAATTTGAATATCATCGCCAATAATGCCGTGCTGCAATCGGCGACGGGCTTGGGTTCCGCTGGTAATTTGGCGACAGACGTCAGTAATCTTTCCGCGAAGAATAAGACAAGCGGAAATATCTGGATCCAAAACGACGGGAACCTTGCTGTTGCGAGTCTTGCCGGGTTTGGCGGCTTGATCAACACGGCTCCCTTGGGACAGATTACGCTCGATAATAAGGCTGGAAACATTTCCGTTGATGCGCCTATTGAAACCAATGGCGGGAACATCAGCTTAACGACGATTGGGACCGGCAATATTTCTCAGAGTACGAACGGGGATGTTACGATTCACCAAATCGATAATTCGCTCGCGAATAAGCCGATCATCACGGGTTCTTCGCACACGGCGGATGATTGGGTGGCCGGAAATGCGACCCAAAGCATTGACGGCGCGTCAAACGATAATTCCGTGCGCATGGATTGGAAGCTCTCCCCGAACGACACGACTTTGGCCGACTATGTTGCGACGGCAGCTGGTGCTTATACTATGGCTCCCGGTGCCGAGATCAATACGAACGGCGGGGATGTGACCATCACGGCGAATGGAGGCAGTGCAACTTTAGCGACCATTAATGCAAGCAATGGGAATGTCCAGGTAACGGCGACGAGCTCGATTTTGGCGGCGCTTGGTGGTGCGAGCATTACCGGACATAGTTTTAACAGCGCTCTGTTAGGTCTTGGGGCGAGTGTTTTTCACGCACCGACTACGGGTTTTAAGTACTATTGGACCAAGAACCCTACATCTAATGAGCCGACGACATCTTATATTGGGACGCCGGTGTATACAGGCGGGGATTGGATTTTTTCGGCAATCTCCACGGTGCCGGATGGAACCGATAACTATTTTCACGTAGCGACGACACAGGGTTTGGCACTTCCTACACATCTTGTCGCTCATTCCAGTGATAGTGCCGCGTTTCCCGACGGAGGCGCATTTTATATCGATACCGTAGCACCGGATGTTACGGCAGCTATTACTAAGGGTACCCTGAGTTCACAACTGGGCGCCACTTGGTATGTTACTCCCGTGGAGGTGACTGCTGACGCGACCGATATTCCAGGGGCCGGGGTTAATGCAACGTCTGAGGTTAATGGTACGACATGGGATCCGACCAATCCTCTGACGGTGACGGCGCTTGGAAATCATTCCGTGACATTTGAAGTGGCGGATTATGCAGGCAACGTTGGGACTACGGAAACTCCGGTTGATTTTACGATAAAGAAGATCGTAACCATTACCGCGCAAGATCAAACATTGACTTATGGCACTGCGCTTGATGGTACGAAGTTCACCGTGACCCCGCTTGAGCCGGGGGATACGGTCAGCGACGTTGCACTCACGACGAATGCCACGTTGAGCACTTCCGGGAACTACAATGTAAACGCTCCCGGAACGCCATGGACCATTACGGCGTATCCTTCCGGAACCGTGGACACTAGCAAGTACGAGCTCGCTTATGTGGACGGTGATTTGACGGTAAATCCGAAGGCTTTGAAGATTACAGCGAATGCTGATTCGAAGACCTATGATGCGGTCGCGTATTCTGGTGGAAACGGAGTTGCGTATAGTGGCTTTGTGACGGGCGAAGACGAAAGCGTGCTGGGCGGGACGTTGGGCTACAGCGGGGATTCGCAAGGAGCAAAGAACGTGGGTAGTTACACGATCACACCTGAAGGTCTGACGAGCGATAATTACGATATTACGTTCGTCGATGGTACGCTGACGATTGGGCAGAAGGGTTTGACGATTACGGCGAATGCTGATTCGAAGACCTATGATGCGGTCGCGTATTCTGGTGGAAACGGAGTTGCGTATAGTGGCTTTGCGACGGGCGAAGACGAAAGCGTGCTGGGCGGGACGTTGGGCTACAGCGGGGATTCGCAAGGAGCAAAGAACGTGGGTAGTTACACGATCACACCTGAAGGTCTGACGAGCGATAATTACGATATTACG
>JAHQRI010000004.1:0-2068 GCA_019052695.1 Candidatus Omnitrophota bacterium | reverse complement strand
TTCGTCGATGGTACGCTGAAGGTCAAGCCGGCTCCTCTTACAGTTACGGCTAACGATCAGACCAAGACTTTTGGGCAGGAGTTCGTATTTAACAATACGGAATATACCGTGACAGGTCAGCTGGGCGGAGATAATGTGACCGTGGCGGGGGTGACGCTTTCGAGTACCGGAGCTCCTACATCCGCAACAGTCGAGGGAAGTCCGTATCCGATTGTTCCCGAAGGGGGATATGTCACCTACGGTAATTCGAATACTCCTAACAACTTTGATGGACCGACCCTTTACAGCACAACCGAAGGTCCTATCAACTACTATATTGCTTACGTTAACGGGTGGATGACGGTACTCGCCGCACCGCCGGCGCCGGTTGCTCCGGCCGCCGCGTTGCCGCCGCCGGTGTTCGTGGTCGATGAACTCCGGTTCAAGATCCCGCGGCTCGAGGTGACGGATAATTACCAGATCTCGGCGACGCAGGGGCCGATCGCGTTCACGGCGAACCAGGCGTTTTTCTATCATCCGATCTTCGAGATGAACATGTACGAGATGCCGGCAATGGGCACGGACATGTACAGCTTCATCGACGGGAATTTGACGGGGCCGAATCCGGCACTTCTTCCCGCGTTGCTGGATCAGGAGAAGAAGGACGCAGTAGCGGTTTAAGCCAACGGGCTCTGTTGCCGGATTGGGCGGAACAGCCTCCCCGGAATATTCCGGGGAGGCTGTTTTGCTTTTAGGACCTACACCTCATCAAACCTTCGATGTGTGCAGGGTTCTTGATACACCCCGCCTGACTTTTCTGCAGTTCGACTCAAGCACAGGGCGGTGTGTCCGGGGACACAAAAAAAACAGGTAAGGGGCCGATGGTTCTGCTATAATTTATCGGCACTTTAACGGCAGTTCTTCGGCGGAGAGATTATGAATTACAATCCCTTGTATCGGACAACCCCTCTGATCATTAAATGCCTCGGGAAAATTGAAGCGGCCCGGGAGATCGTAGAGAGCCTTGATTTACCGTTAAGCCTGGAGCAGGAGTTCCGTCAAAATGCTTCCGTCAGCATGAGCCACTACTCGACAAAAATAGAGGGCAATCGCCTCACGTTGAAACAAAGCAAGGAACTCATCTTGGGTAAGGATGTTATCGCTCGTGAGATCGACAAGAGGGAAGTGATGAACTATTACGAGTGCCTCGAATTGATCCACCAAACAACCTTAAGAGGAAAGCCGATCTCCGAAAGTCTTATCAAAAAGATCCATGCGGTCATTCAGAAAGGGATACTCAAGGGCAAGCTCCGGGGAGAATACCGGGAAGCGCAGAACGCGATCTATGACTCGGGAACAAAAAAGCCCGTTTATTTTCCTCCCGAGGCAAAAGACATTCCCGGGCTCATGAAATCCTTTGTCGCGTGGATGGATCGGGATCAGGAAACCCCGCCCATCTTGAAGGCCGGGATCGCGCACTATCAGTTTGTGAGCATCCATCCTTTCATGGACGGAAATGGCCGGACGGCAAGGGCGTTGGCAACTCTTATTCTTTATAAGGGAAAATATGATCTGAAAAGATTTTATTCTTTGGAAGGATATTACAGCGAGGATTTAAAGGGTTATTACGACGCCTTGCATCATTGCCAGGGGATCCATTATTACGACAACCCCGATCCTGATATTACGACTTGGCTCGAATACTTCCTCAAGGGTGCCGCGGTTATCTTTGAAGAGGTTAAAGAAAAGGCCCTTGAGGCAACAAAAAAGCCTGTTCTTTCGAGAAGTAAGAAAGATAGGGAGCTTCTGCAAAAGATCGGGCCGAGGGAAAAACGGGTGATGACTTATTTCCAGAAGGATCTGCAACTCAGGACAAAGAATCTCTGCGCGCTTTTTCGTATTAAGGAACGAGCTGCCAGAGATCTGCTCGCCAAGTGGATCGATCAGGGTTTGATCGAAAAGAAAGGCTCCGGTAAACGTGATGCCTATTATATTTTAACGGCGGCCTATCGGCGTCTTGTCGGCGGTTAACCGGACGGCGTCCGGTAATTAACCTCTCCCTCTGGACGGCGTCCGGTAATTAACCTCT
>JAHQRI010000084.1 GCA_019052695.1 Candidatus Omnitrophota bacterium | reverse complement strand
CTTTCAAGGGGACGCGACGTCGCATGGAGTTGAAATGCCAGACCCCGGAATTCCTCGTTTTGGACGATTACGCGCATCATCCCACCGAGGTGAAGGCGGTCTTGCGCGCTCTGCGGGAAGCGGGGAAGTACATTCGCGTGATCTTTCAGCCCCACCGTTTTTCAAGGACCAAGTGCCTTTGTCCGGATTTTGCTCACGCGTTCGACGACGCTCATGAAGTCATGCTCACGGACATTTACGGGGCCGGCGAGGACAACCTTTGGGGGGTCAGCGTGGACTTGATCTATGACGAGGTGATCAAGACCGGGCACAAGCACGTGTCGGTGGTCCGGAAGGAACAGATCATCCCTCACCTCGTCAAGCATCCCCTGCACGGCGGTGTGATGATCTTCATGGGCGCCGGGGACATCGGAGAGATCGCGAATGAGTATGTTCGGAACATCCGCGTTACCGCTGCGGCGTAACATCCTCCTCGCCCCGTTCACCACGATGAAGATCGGCGGACCGGCGTCCTATTTCGCAGAACCTGAAAATGAAGAGCAGCTTCGAAAAATCCTGGATTGGGCGCGCCAGGAGCGGTTGTCTTGCTTTGTTCTGGGCAACGGCTCGAACGTGATCTTTGACGACGCGGGTTACGAGGGCCTTGTCTTAGCCATGAGACGGTTCCGGAACGATCTCCTCCGGGTCGATCTCGAAAGTTGTCGCGCGACGGTTTCGGCGGGCGTGAGTTTGGCGCGGCTTGTCCGGTTTTGTCAGGAGTCTGGCTTGGCGGGTGCGGAGTTCCTCGCCCAGATCCCGGGAACGGTCGGCGGGGCTCTCGTGATGAACGCCGGATTCAGCCGTCATGAAGGGCAGTTGAACGCGATCGGAGATCTTGTCGAGGAGCTCCGGGGGCTAAACCGCGATGGCGAGGTGGTGACCCGTGGCCGACCGGAGATGAAATTTTCGTACCGTCATGCGGAAATCGGGGTCATGATCGTCCTGGAAGCAACGCTCCAACTGTGGCGTCGTTCGAAGGACCAAATCGCCCGTGAAATGAAAGCGAATCTTGATTTCCGAAAGAAACGTCAAAGCATCAAGGAACCGAACGCCGGGTCGGTTTTTAAGAACCCGCCAGGTCCGGGTCCTTCCGCGGGATTTCTCATCGAGCGGGCGGGACTTAAAGGGAAGAGGATCGGCGGGGTCGAGATCTGCGATCAGCATGCGAATTATTTTATCAACAAAAACGGACGGGCGACGAGCGCGGACGTGGTCCGTCTCATGAACGAAGTGCGAAAGATCATTTTTGATGCGAACGGCATTTTACTTGAACCCGAGATCAGGGTCATTCCAAAGAATTAAGGTCGGGGTGGTTTGCGGGGGAACATCCGCGGAGCGGCGGATTTCCTTGCGTTCTGGCGGCGCGGTCCTGAGGGCGCTACGCAAGCGCGGTTTATCCGTCCGGGCGATGGACCCCAAGGATCGCTCCGCTTTCTTTCGCGCGGCCCGCAAAGTCGACGTTCTTTTCATGGCCCTTCATGGAAATGGCGGGGAGGACGGAACGATTCAGGAAAAGCTCGAGCGCCTCGGCATTCCCTTCACCGGATCCCCGTCGGCGGCATGCCGCAAGAGTTTTGACAAACAGATCAGTAAACGGTATTTCGAACGCCTCGGTGTTCCGACCCCGCCTTATCAGGTCGTTCGTGCTCGAAATTGGCGGCTAAAAGCCACTTCGTTTCCCGTCCCCTTTTTTGTAAAACCGTTGGACGGGGGATCGAGCCAAGGGGTGTTTCTGGTTGAAGATTTTCGCAAATCCGCCGAAAAGATAAGACGGTCGGTCGTGCGTCACAAGACATTGCTTCTCGAACAAAAGATACACGGCCGTGAGCTGACCGCGGGGCTTTTAGTCGGCCGCGCGCTTCCTGTGGTCGAGGTGAGGCCTTCGCGGCCCTTTTACGATTTTAAGGCAAAATACACAGCGGGGATGACTATCTACGAGGTCCCGGCCAAACTGCCGCCGCGGGTCAGAAAAAGGGTCCAACAGATCGCTGTACGGGTTTATCGGGGGCTCGGTCTCTGTGGTTTCGCGCGTGTCGACTTGATGCTTGATAAGGCGAATAGGCCGTACGTGCTTGAGGTCAACAGCATTCCCGGGTTGACCGAGTTCAGTTTGTTGCCCAAGGCGGCACGCGCCGCCGGGGTTGGTTTCGATGAGCTTTGTATGCGTCTGCTGCGGGATGCCCTCGCGCGGAAAAAATGAGGCTACGGCGGGATGGGGCGAAAAAATAAAAAAGGTAAACGGGGCGGTTTCTTTCGGGGGCTCGGGGCCGTTTTGAGGGCCTTGGGGTGGGTCATTTGGAAACTGGTCCCAGTTCTTTTGATTGCGGTGCTTACGCTCATGATCGGTCTGGAGGTGCGTAAGGTCCTCATGCGGGACAGCTTCCTTCAGGTCCGAGAGATCAAAGTCGTGCCCCCAGAGGTCCTTTCGGATCAAAGCGTGCGGGCTCTCGAGAGTAAGGTGTTGGGGCGCAACATCCTAACGCTCGATCTCCGGAGGATCGAACAGCAGATCGAATTGGGTCCCAGCGCGCAGAGCGTACGCGTCGTTAGAGAAATTCCAGCGACGGTCCGTATCGAGATCAAAAAAAGGGATCCGGTGGCGAACGTCCAGCTCAAACCCAAAGGGCCTTACGCAGTGGTGGCCGACGACGGGTACATGATCGAGATCCGGAGCGACCCCGATCCCGCATGGGTGGTCATGGAAGATCACGGGGACGCGGTGAAGGAACCCCGGGTCGGCTTAAGAGTTCAGAACAGGGGCTTTTTCGAGGCCCTTCGGTTCATGACCCTATTCCGCAAACACGAGCTTTCACGGCGGGAGACCGTTACCAAGATCGTCCTGGACCCATACGGGAACGTCACGGTCCGCTTGGGGGAGGGGCCGGATTTTCAGCTTGGCCGGAAACCCGCGGAACGGATTTCATTTTTGACGAAGGCCTTGTATCTTTTCCATACGGAACCGAGGGAAGCTATCGAGTACCTGGACTTACAGTACGACCGCATCGCGGTCAAAAGGAAATCATGAACGCACCCCCTCAATCACGAATACGTTCCTGCTTGGTGGTCTATGTGGGGACCCGCAAGCTGGTGGCGGTCCTGGGAGACGTCACGGAGGCGCATCCGCGGGTCCTTCGCGTCGAAGAGCAGGTGTTGCCCCCGGGGTTCGACAAGGGGTTTGTCTGCAACCTGCAGCACGCGAGCGCTACCATGGAAAAATTGATCGGGGCGCTGATCCCCTCCGAAGAGTGGGGCCAAGTGCCTGTTTATGTGGTCCTCGGGAACGGCCGGGTGAAGATGCACCGGTTCTCCAGCTGCGAGTATTTCGCGTCCCCGCGCCGCACGATCACGTCCCATGAGATTCAGTCCGTCGTCCTGCAGACCCGCAACGTGGCGACCTTGCCGTTAACGGAGTCCATCCTGCAGGCGATCCCGGAATCCTTTCTGGTCAACGACATGCCTTCTGTGCGGAATCCTGTGGGGCTTGAAGCCGAGCGGCTGGGTGTGACCCTCCAGATCTATACTCTGGAGTTCCAAAGTTTTCGCAATATCGCGAAGGTGTTCGAAACGATCGATCTTGACGTTGAAGGTTATTTTCCGAAGACCCTTCCGCTTGCCGAAGCCGTCCTGGAGGATGCCGAAAAAGAAGAGGGGGTGTTGATCGTCGACATCGCGGACGATGCGACCCACATGGTCCTGTGGAAGAACGGGATGTTGCTGGGAAGCCGGACCCTGGCTTGTGGGGGGCACTATCTGACGCAGAGTCTGGCCCATGACCTGAACATCGAAGAGCGTGACGCCGCGAAAGTCAAAGAAAAGTTCGCCACCCTGGATCCCGCGGAGCAGCAAAGCGATGAGTTAGTACCTCTTGTCATGCGGAACGAGAAGGTCCAGCAGTCCATCCCCCGCAGGGATTTTCTGGCGTCATTTTTCAAGCACGCGCACGCCTGGATGTCCCGGATCCTGACCGAGGCCGACGGTTTCCTCGCGGACGAGAAGATCCGTCACGCCCATTTTGTTTTTACGGGAGGGGCGGTCATGACGGAAGGATTCCTGGAGTGGCTGCAAAAGGAATTTTCCCGTGACGGACGACTGGGGAACGCGCGTCATGTCGACGCGCCCCAGGAGATCGTTCGAGATCCTTCGATGGCCCCCGCGCTCGGCATGTTCCGCTGGGTGGGGGTCCATGAGCGGACCCGGGAAGACTTTTTCACGTCGCAGAACATCGTCGGCAAAGGTTTTGCGGCTGTGCGGGATTGGTTCACGAATTATTTTTAGTCCCCGGCAACGTTCCGGATCTCTTGCCAAGGTGCTTTTCCGTTGCAATTTTGCCCTCATCTTCTATAATTGGTCCTTCTTGTTGCCTGGCCTTACATTCCTTAAACCGGCATGAGCATGACCCTGACGACATCACCGCGCACACTACCGCTTCACGACGAACATCTTTCGCAGGGCGCCCGCATGGGCGATTTCGGGGGATGGCTTGTTCCTCTTTTCTATACGAGCATCATGGAGGAGCATGCGGCCGTCCGAACCCGGGCCGGGCTTTTCGATATTTCCCATATGGGGGAGTTTCTAATCGAAGGGGGTGGTGCTCTGTCCTTTCTTGAAGACATCCTGCCGCGCCGCATGGGGCCCATCAAGATAGGCCGGGCGGTCTACATGCCGCTTGTCAACGACCGGGGAGGCATGGTGGACGATATTATCGTCTACCGGATGGCGGAGAGTCGTTTTCTCATCATCGTCAATGCCGGGAACATCCGGAAGGATTTCGAATGGTTCCGCGCTCGCACCCCGCAGGACGTGACGCTCACCGACCTCAGTGAGTTCATGGGGCTTTTGGCCCTTCAGGGGCCGAGAAGCTGTGAGATCTTGGAAGAGGCTTTTGGCGTTTATTACCGAGGCCTGAAACGCTTTCATTATCTTGACTTTGAGGGAGGGATCATTGCCCGGACCGGTTACACGGGAGAGGAGGGCTATGAGATCATGGTCCCGAGGAACAAACTCAAGGCGATCTGGGATGTTCTGTTCCGTGTCGGAGCCAAACACGGGCTGGTCCCTGTCGGTTTCGGCGCCCGGGACACGTTGCGGCTCGAGGCCGCCATGCCGCTTTATGGCCACGAGTTGAATGACACGCTGACGCCGCTCGAGGCGGATCTCGCTTGGGCGATCGACCTTTCCAAATCGAAGTTTCCCGGGATCGACATCCTCAAAGATCAGCAAAGGAAGGGCATTCCCCAAAAGAGGGTCGGGTTCGAGATGGTCGGACGGGGGATCCCGCGCCAGGACTTTGAGGTCCGGAAGAACGGGCGGCGTATCGGAAGGGTGACGAGCGGAAGTTTTATCCCAACGACGGGGAAGAACATCGGCATGGCTTATGTGGAGACCGTCGAGGCTTCTGTGGGGAACATGATCGAGATCGTGATCCGGGACAAACCGGTCGAGGCGATCGTCGTCCCGCTACCTTTTTACAAGAGGAAAGTATAGAATAAGGCCTTGTTTTTTTTTACTAACACGGACCTTTACGGCCTCCACTGCGGAATTCAATAAAAACGCGTCGGGGGATGTGGGGTCGTACCTGGAGGGGATCGTGGAATTTCCTGAAGACCTGCGTTATACCAAAACCCATGAATGGATCGCCGTGCGGGGCAGCCGGGGCAAAGTCGGCGTGACGGCCTACGCGCAGCAGGAGATCTCGGACGTCGTGTTCGTGGAACTTCCCAAGAAGGACCAAGCCGTTCAGCAGGCCAAGACCGCCGCGGTCGTTGAGTCCGTGAAAGCGGCTTTTGACATCTACGCGCCGGTTTCGGGCAAGATCACGGACGCGAACCAAACTCTCGAATCCAACCCTGCGTTGATCAATCAGAGCCCTTACGGGGACGGCTGGCTTTTCGAGGTCGAACTTTCGAACGCCGGGGACGTCGCGAGCCTCATGACGGCCCAGGAATACCAACAGATGGTCCAGCAGGCACCCAAGCACTAAGAATCTGTAACAAGAAGAACACTGTCATCCCCGCGGAAGCGGGGAGCCACAAAAATAGATTCCCGATAAAAAAACTCGGGAATGACTTTTTGTTAAATGCTCTAAGAAAGCCTCATGCCCTATCTTTCACTGACGGATGAAGACAAAAAAGAAATTTTAGGAGCCCTCCGAGCGCGCTCTTTGGAGGACCTCCTCGGCAACATCCCTGCGTCTCTTCGTGACCCGCGGATGGCACTGCCTAAAGGCATGAGCGAGCCGGAAGTTCAGGCGCAGGTAATCCGTCTCGGAGCGAAGAACGTGACCACGAGGGATTACCTCTCGTTCCTGGGAGCGGGAAGCTACGAACATTTCATTCCCTCCGCGCTCCTTGAGATCGTCGCCCGCCAGGAATTTGTGACGGCGTACACTCCGTATCAGCCCGAAGCGTCTCAGGGGACGTTGCAGGCGATCTTTGAGTATCAGAGCCTGATGGCTGAGTTGACGGGACTCGATGTCTCCAACGCCTCCCATTACGACGGCGCGACCGCGCTTGCCGAAGCGGCTCTTCTGGCGTTGCGTCAGACCGAACGGGCGAAGGTGCTTGTGGCCCGGTCGGTCCATCCGCATTACCGGGAGACGCTCCGCACCTATTTGGCCGGGTCCTCGTACGCGGTCGAGGAGTTCGGTTTCGACACGAAAGGGGCTTTCGACCGGCAGGACTTCGCCGCCAAGCTCGACGCTTCGGTGGCCGGGGTGATCTTCCAGACCCCGAATTTCTTCGGAGTTCTCGAAGATCTTGAAGGGATCGGCGAAAAGGTCCACGCGAACGGGTCGCTTCTGGTCCTCACGGGCCATCCTTTGTCGTTCGGCGTGTTCAGGACGCCTCGGGAGTGGGGCGCGGATATCGCCGCGGGCGAAGGACAGCCGCTCGGCTTGCCGATGGAGTTCGGGGGGCCCTATCTCGGTTATTTCGTGGTTTCGCAAGCCCTGATGAGGCGGATCCCAGGCCGTCTCGTCGGACTGACGGAAGACGCCGATGGAAAACGCGCATTCTGCCTGACCTTGCAGGCGCGCGAACAACATATCCGCCGCGAGCGCGCAGGTTCAAATATTTGCAGCAATCAGGCGTTGTGCGCCCTCGCCGCCTGCGTGTACATGACGCTTCTGGGTAAACAGGGTATCAAGGAGGTCGCCGAGATCAACTGCGACCGTGCCTATTTCTTAAGGGAAAAGATCGCGAACCTTCGGAATTTTAAGGTGGACACGGCTCAGCCGGTCTTCAACGAATTCCGGGTGACCTCGAGGGTGTCTTTCGCGAAGATCGAGGAAAAACTAACGGAGGCCCGTATTTTCCCGGGGGTCCCGCTCGCAAAATTTTATCCCGAACTCAAGGACCAGTTCCTTGTCTGCGCGACGGAAACGAAAACGAAAGAGGACCTCGACCGGTTCGCGGAGGCTTTGGGCCGATGCTGATCTCGACCGACGACAAACTCAGTTTTGAGAAAAGCAGGACCGGCCGCCGGGGCGTTACGCTCCCGACGGGGCGATGCTGCCCGACGGACCCGCTCCGGGAGGTCCCGGCGCGTTTCTTGCGGCAGACCCCGGCCCTTCTCCCGGAAATGGGGGAGCCTGAGATCGTTCGCCATTTCATCAATCTTTCCCGGAAGAATTTTTCCGTGGACACGCATTTTTACCCGCTTGGCAGTTGCACCATGAAATACAATCCTAAGATCAATGAATGGGTGGCGCGACAAGATGGCTTCGCGGCGCTGCACCCGCTTCAATCTGAAGCCACCGCTCAGGGGATCCTCCAGGTCCTTTGCGAGATGGAAGTCGCGCTGAAGGAGATCACCGGGATGGACCGGTTCACGATGCAACCTGCGGCTGGGGCCCATGGAGAGTTGACCGGCATGATGCTGGTTCGCGCTTATCACGTTTCCCGCGGTGATCACTCGCGGCGTAAAGTGCTTATCCCGGACTCAAGCCACGGCACCAACCCGGCCAGCGCAGCCCTCTTGGGGTTCCATGTCATCGAGATCAAGTCCGCCGCGAACGGTTGCGTGGACCTTGAGGACCTGAAGTGTCACCTGGACGATCAGGTCGCCTGCCTGATGCTCACGAACCCGAACACGTTGGGGCTGTTTGAAAAAGACATTCTGGAGATCACGCGACTTGTCCACGATCAAGGCGGGCTTCTTTACTATGACGGTGCCAACCTCAACGCGCTGCTCGGCCTGGCGCGCCCGGGGGACATGGGGTTCGACATCATCCATGTCAACCTGCACAAGACGTTCTCGACGCCGCACGGCGGCGGCGGGCCGGGAGC
>JAHQRI010000003.1 GCA_019052695.1 Candidatus Omnitrophota bacterium | reverse complement strand
GTCCAGAACACGCCCGCCGCCCGTCACATAAAAAGAGACAAAGACCAGCAGGACCGCCAGCAAAAGCGAGAACGGGATATTGATGTAACTTTCCACCTCTTTCCGGATCCCAAGCCGCCGGATGATCCGGAAGAACACCTGCGGGATGACCCAGGTCTTGAGCACGAGCGTCAAGAGTGCGGGGATCATCAGGTGCTCGATGTGATTGCCATACGCGACCGTCGCGGTGATCAAGGCCAGGAGGAAAGAGTGGATCGCGTAAAAACGGATGCAGGCCCCCAATTGCGAGGAAGCCAGAATCGCAAACGAGGCGATCAGGAGCATCATCCCGAAAAAATGGACCAGAGAAGTCAGGACCGTTTCGCTCATCCGCCCCTCCCGATGATGAGTTGCGCCAGAAGGGAGAGGATCGCCAATACGAACCCGACCGCTAAAAGGTCCGGCGTCCTGAAAAGACGGAGCTTCGCGGTATGAACCTCGATCCAACCGATGATGAAGGCCAGGAAAAATATTTTCAACAGAAAGACAAGGCCCGCAAGGACCAGCCCAAGCAGCCCCGGAACAACCGGGGTCCCCCACGGAAGGAAAAAACCGGCCAGAAGTGCTAAAAGGACGACCTGCTTGATCTGATGGCTCCATTCGATCAGCGCGAGGTAGCGTCCGGAATATTCCAGCACCATGGCTTCATGGACCATCGTCAGTTCCAAATGGGTGGCCGGATTGTCGACGGGCACCTTGCCGCATTCGGCAAGCGTGACGATCAAAAGCGCGCCAAAAGCGAGGCTCGTGAAGAAAAGGACTTCGAGGGGAGACTGCCCGCCGAAGTACGCCACGATCCCCTCTAAAGACAGGGTCCCCGCGCGAAGGCCCAAAGCAAAAAGCGCGAGCAAAATCGCCGGCTCGGCCAAAGACGAAAGCGTCATTTCGCGACTGGACCCCATCCCGCCGAACGTGGTCCCCGTATCGAGGGCCGCCAGTGTCAGGGAGAACCGGCCAAGCGCCAGGAGGTAGGCGAACAGGATCGCGTCCCCCGCGAACCCAAAAAGCGAACCCGTTCCGAGGACCGGTACCATCGAAGCCACGGCGAGCGTACTTGCCAAAAGCACGAACGGCACGGCATGAAAAACCCATGACGCTGTTCCCGAAATGACCATGTCCTTCCGGAATAACTTCGCAAGATCGCCGTAGACCTGCGCGAGGCCCGGGCCCACGCGGTTTTGGGAGGCCGCTTTGATCTTCTTGAGGAACCAGCTGACGGACGGCGCCAACGCGATCAGGAGCAAGCACTGGACAAAAGAAACGAGGATCATCGTCATCCCGGGCGCCCCCCGAGGAAAAGAAGCAACAGGATCAACGTGATAAAGATATAACTCAGATACAGTTGAATGTGTCCCGTTTGGATCCGCTTTGCCTTCAACGAGAGTTCGGAAACGAAAGCGGCAAGGGGGCGGTACAGCCACTCGTCCACCGGGTGCGTGATCTTGGACTCGAACCGCTGCGCGGTCCTCAAGACCTCATGTCCCTCATCCTCGAGTTCGACGCGACGCGTCGGTTGGTAAAGGAATGAAAAGATCCGCCGCAGCGGCTTGGAATAGCCCGTGGCGGTGTATTGCATCCGGGGCTCAAGGCCCGGCATCCCGCAATCCCAACTGGGCCCCACGCGTATCCCGGGTTTCCCGCACAACAACCGGACAAGAATGACCACGGCGAGCAGAAAACCCGACAAAAGGGCGGCGATCAGCACCGGCGAAAAACCGGTCGTTCCCGACGGAGAAATTAAAAAGACCGTGCGGATCAGGGCCTCCGCCGGGACATCCGTTCCTGAAAGTGAGCCGGTGACTTTTCCGAGGATTTCAAAAATATAAGGCGCCCCCAAAGCCAATCCGAAACAAACCGAGGCCAGGATTCCCATCCCCCATTTCATGGCAGCCCCCGCTTCTTCGGCGTGGGCCGCCTGCGGGGAGCGGGACAGCCCCAAGAAAGTCACGCCGAAGGCCTTGACAAAGCAGGTCGCCGCCAAGGCCCCCGCGAGCCCGAGGAACGAAGCCAGGACCGGAGCGAAAAACCTTACCCCGATCCCCGCGCCCTCCGTCCCCGATAAAAGGGCGATGAAGGTCAGCCATTCGCTCACGAACCCGTTAAGGGGGGGCAACGCGGAGATCGCCGCAGCGCCTACGAGAAAACAAGCAGCGGTCCAGGGCATGGCCTTGATGAGCCCCCCGAGCGATTCCATGTTCCTTGTGTGCGTTCTTGAAAAAACCGAACCGGCCCCGAGGAAGAGGAGCCCTTTAAATACCGCATGATTGACCCCGTGATAGAGAGCGGCGATCAGGGCGAAGGCAACGTACAGGGGCTGCCCCGCCGATGAAAAAACGAGCGCCATGCCGACCCCAAGAAGGATGATCCCGATGTTCTCAATACTGGAAAAGGCGAGGAGCCGCTTGATGTCGTGTTCCATCAGGGCGTAAAGGATCCCCAACAGGGTCGACAGGATCGCAACGGCAAGCACCGCAGGACCCCACCATCCCGGCGTCCCCCCCAAAAATCCGAAGAGGAACCTCAGGAGACCGTAAACGGCCATCTTGATCATGACACCCGACATAAGCGCCGACACATGGCTCGGAGCCTGCGGGTGGGCCTGAGGCAACCAGATGTGGAGCGGGATCACACCCGCTTTCGTCCCGAAACCGATCAGGGCGGCGATGAAAATGACGTCCTTGAGTCCGGGCGGCAACGTTCCGGCGGCAGGCCCGAAGTCTTCGAAAAAGAAGGAACCCGCATGGACGACAAGGAGCAGGAACGCGGCGGTAATGAACGCGGTCCCCACGTGCGTCATGACAAGGTAAAGTGTCCCCGCGGACCGGGCCCCCGGTTTTTCATGTTCGAAGATCACCAGGAAATAGGAGGCAAGCGACATCAACTCCCAGAACAAAAGAAAATAAAAGACATTCCGGACCGCCACAACGAGGATCATGGACAAAATAAAGGTATGATAAAAGAAGCCCAGCAGGGCGATGCTTTTCTTGCTCTGGTATTCGCGGGTGTAGCCGATAGCAAAAAGGGACGCGGCAAGCGAAAGCAAAGAAATGATCAAAAGGAAAAGGGCGCTGAAGGGCTCCGCGGCCAGCCGCAACGCCCCGACCACGGGAAGGAGCTCCTGAAGCTCAAGGACCCACGGGCGGCCGGTCAGCAAGACCCCCAACGCGAAGACAACCCCCGACGCCCCAGCCAGAACTGCCAACCCGTGCGTCGCGCGATTCGCGCGCTCCCCGCGAGGATCAAAAAGAAAACCGACGACCGCTCCGATACTGTGGAGGATTACCTGGATATAAAAAAATAAAGCCATTACCTTCGATCACTTTCAAAAAAAATTGCGCGAAGATCCCGCGCTTTCCACCTTCCGTACCCTTCAAAAAAACCGATTGACGGGCACTATTATAGCATAAAGAGAGGCGGTCCGCGGTCCTTTTATCCCCCGGGCACCCGCCCGCTCGACCGGAAAGAGGACGGGACCTCCGTCCGGAACCCATTCACGAACGGTAGCCCGTTCAGCGCTGATCCATCGGAACGTAGGATTGTTTCGCAGGCCCGGTGTAGATCTGTCGCGGCCGCCCGATCCTCGGAGGCTTGAATTCGCGCATTTCCTTCCAATGGGCGATCCAGCCGGGAAGCCGGCCGATCGCGAACATGACCGGGAACATGGCCGTCGGGATCCCGATCGCGTTGTAAATAAGCCCACTGTAAAAATCAACGTTCGGATAGAGTTTACGGCTTATAAAAAAATCCTCCGTCAGGGCCTTTTCCTCTAATTTCAGCGCGATGTCAAGGAGCGCTTCGTTCCCCCCGCCCTGTGCCCCCTTTTTCACCAAACGATGGAAGGCCTCTTTGAGGATCTTCGCCCTCGGATCGTAGGTCTTATACACACGGTGTCCGAATCCCGCGAGGCGCTTCGGGTTGTTCGGATCGATGGCCTCTTCGATGTATTGCTCGATCGTTTCGCCGGATTCATGGATCCCCTCGAGCATTTGCATGACGTCCTGATTGGCCCCGCCATGCCAGGGCCCCCAGAGGGCGCAAATGCCTGCCGCGACCGAGGCGAAAAGGTTCGTCCGTGAGCTCCCCGCCAACCGCACCGTCGAGGTGCTGCAATTCTGTTCGTGATCGGCATGCAAGATAAGCGCCAACTCAAGGGCGCGAACAACATCGGGGTCGATCTCGTATTCCTCACTGGGATAGGAGAACATCATGTGGAGAAAGTTTTCACAATACTTCAACCCGCGTTTCGGGTAAATGAACGGCTCCCCCACCGATTTTTTATAGGAATACGCGGCGATCGTGCGGACCTTCGAGATGAGCTGGACCGCGGTCGAAGTGATCTGCGCCTCGTCCTGTTTGAAGTTGAGCGCGGCCGGATAATACCCCGAAAGGGCCGAGACAACGGAACAGAGGATCGCCATGGGGTGGGTCGCGCTCGGGAACCCTTCAAAAAAATGTTCGATGTCCTCGTGCAGGGACGCGTTCTTCGTCAACTGCCGGCTCAGACCGTCAAGCTCCTTGGGATTGGGAAGTTTTCCAAAGATCAGCAGGTAAGCAGTTTCGACAAACGTGGACTGTTCCGCAAGCTCCTCGATCGGGATCCCGCGGTAACGCAGGACACCTTTTTCGCCGTCGATATAGGTGATCGCGCTGGTACACGCGCCCGTATTCGAAAACCCGTGGTCCAGCGTGATGTGTCCCGTTTGTTCTCGAAGGGTCGAGATGTCGATCCCCCGTTCTTTTTCGATCCCTTCATAGACCGGGAACACCGTTTTCTGCGACCCCAGGCGCAGTTCCGCTTCACCAATTTTCTGAAAAATCTCCGGCATAAGCTCCTCCCTCTTCTTCTTCCGTCCGTTTACGATCGCTCCTGAACGCGCCCATCATCTAAAACAGCCCCCTGATTGTCAAGCAAAGTCGGCTTTCCTCACCCTCCTCCCCGCCTTCCGACCCGATCCAAAAATTAGGGGGTCCTTTCTTCAGAAAAAACTACTTCACTCGATACTCTAATGTCGGGCCACGCTCCCGGCGGCACGGCCCAGGACAGAGATCTGAAAAAACAACCACGTTGAACCGGGGAGGATCGGAATGATATCGAAACCCAAGATCGTCCGCATCGAAGATTACGGGGCCTTGGTGGGCGCTCAGACCATTGAGCGCATCCAAAAAAAGGCACGGGCCCTCCAAAACTTCCACGTTGCTCATGTCAATTCCACTTATTACGGCGGAGGTGTGGCCGAACTGCTCATCTCGATGACCCTCCTGATGAACGGCCTCGGCATCCGGACGGGATGGCGGACGATCACGGGCCGCCCGGATTTCTTCATGGTCACAAAAAAAATGCACAACGCCCTCCAAGGCGCGGAGATCAACCTCTCCCGCAGAAAAAAAGAGATCTATGAGCACGTCGTCTATGAGAACTCCCTCCGGATGCACCTGGACCATGACCTGGTCATCATCCACGATCCCCAGCCGCTCCCCCTCATCGATCATTATCCCCGGAAACACCCGTGGGTCTGGCGCTGTCACATCGACCTTTCTCATCCCAACCCTGTCCTTTGGAGATACCTGCGTCCCTTCATCCGGAAGTACGACGGCGCGATCTTCAGCATCCGGAAATATTCCCAGAAACTCCCGATCCCGCAGCATTTTTTCATGCCGGCGATCGATCCTTTCTCCTACAAAAATCGGGAAATGAGCGAAAAAGAGATCCGGGACCGCTTGGAACATTACCGCATCCCGACCGACCTCCCGATCATAGCCCAGATCTCACGTTTTGACCGCTGGAAGGACCCGGAAGGAGTGATCCGGGCCTATAAGATCGCGAGAAAAAAGAGACCCTGCACGCTCGTGCTGCTAGGCAACGGGGCCACGGACGACCCTGAGGGAAAAGAGATCTTCGAGTCGCTGCTGGGACAACAGGAAGAACGCATCCTGATCCTGGCCTGCGGCGATGACACGGCGCTCGTCAACGCACTGCAGCGTAAAGCGGCCGTGATCATCCAGAAATCCCTGCGCGAAGGTTTCGGACTCACGGTCACCGAGGCCCTTTACAAAGGCACCCCCGTGATCGGCGGAAAAGTGGGAGGGATCGTGCATCAAATACGCGACGGGGAGAACGGGTATCTGGTCTCTTCCGTGGAGGAGTGCGCGGACCGGATCGTGACCCTCCTGAAAAGCGGAACATTGAGAGAAAAGCTCGGGAAAGAAGCGCGGAAAACCGTCGTGGATCATTTTCTTCAAGCGAGGCTTCTGGAGCAATATTTGGACCTTTTCCGTTCTTTGTTGCTGAAACGTTCCCGTTGACAGCGATCCTTCATCTCGCACCGGATGGCAAAATGTCCTGTCCTAAAGGTGATAATCCCGCTTGGCCTCCGGTTGGTACAGTAATTTGACGACCCGGAACAAACGGTGACCGGTCGGGACTTCCTGGGCGGCATCCTCCCCGACCCGGGACCCGAGCAGGGCGATCCCCAGCGACGAGAAGATCGATACCTTGTTCCCGTCATGGTCAAGGGCCTCGGGGAAACCGAGCCAGAACAGTCTCACTTCCCGGGTATCCCGCCAAAGGATCTTCCCCGCGGAGTTCATCGTCACGACGTTCTTGGGCATTTTTTCGGCAGGAAGGACTTCGGCGTCCTTGAGGAGTTTTCTCAGCCGCCCAAGCACGATCGTTCGCCCCTCCCCGGTCTCACGGGCGATCCGAATGGCTTCGTTCAATCGCTCGAGATCGGCCCGGGAGATATATTTGAGGGGCCACTTGCCCCCTGCCGCGTCCTTTGATCCGCGGAGGGCGTTCGCCCCGCCCTCGGCGATACGGTTCTTTTCCATCACAACCGTTCCTCCGGCAAACCGCCTTTTAATCCTTGAACAGAAAATTCCGGAAACACCAGGGATTCTTCCTGTCCAGTTTTAAGTTGGGGTTCTCGGGAAAAAAGACCTGGTAGTTCTTGAACGGGGTCCAGTCGCTCGGCTCGGAAACGAACGTGCCCAGATAGGGTCTCGCAACGGAGAGAACCTCCCGGTGCGGAAGATCTTCCGGCAGGCAAACACCTTTTCCGGGATTCTTGATCATCCATAAAGCGGCCGCGACCACCCCGATCGCCACTTGGATCGTCGTCGCGTTCTGATGCGGCACGAGTTTGCGCGCTTCACCGATCTCCAGAATGCTCCCCGTCCACCAGGACGTGTATTTGTGGCCCATGATCAAGGCCCCCAAGATGTCCTTACCCGCGATGATCTCGTCCGACATGATGCGGCACCGCGGCTGAAGTTCGTAATTGCGGCATCGCAGCTCATAAAGGGAATCGAGCGTCTCGTTGCACGGCATGTAGGCGTAGTGGACCGTGGGCCGGTAGACCGCCTTATCGTTGCGCCACACCGTTAGTTTTTCCGAGATCGAGAAGGCCTCCGCGTGGCGGATGACCATCCCGACGATCTCATAGTTCGGGACCCAGGAACGGACCCAGGTGTTCATGCCCATTTGCGACAGGAAGATCTGGTTCTTGGGACCGACGGCGGGCACGGCTGCGAAAGGCGGGAGTTCCTTCTCATGGGTCCCCCATCCCATTTCCGCCGGGGCCACGCCTTCCTCGCGAAGCCCCTCGATCGACCAGGTGCCGACGAATTCATCGACCTCTTTCGGACGGTCCGTGATCTGCGTGTCGCGTTCACTGACGTGGATCGTCTTGACGCCGAGCTTCATGGCCAAGGCCGCGAAGTCCTCCTCACGGATCAAATGCTCGAGGACCCTGCGGTCGCCCTTGGGGGTGGTCTTGTCCCGTGCCGCCTTTTCAGCGATATCGAGGAGCCCCTGCTTCGTGAAATGGGAGATCAGCCCCGGGTTCGCGCCGTGGTCCAGGACGGCCGTCGTATGGCCATCGTCCCACTTCGAGATCATTTTCCGGATCTCCATTTGTTTGCAGTAAAGGGACTTTTCGTAAGGCGTTTTCTTTTCGATGTTCGCGTAGGGGTCCCACTCCTCGACCGAGGTGTTCACATAGAGCACTTTGTTCTCGTGGCACCAGCTGAGCATGTCCAGCGAGTCGATGTTCCAGGATAGGTCGATGATCATCCCCCCGGACGAAACATACTGGGAAAGCGTGCGGGCAACGTTCACGGGGCTGATCCTCTCCTGGGCGTACCGGACGCCTTTCTTGATCCAGGGAGCGAGCTCTTTCCGCTTGTCCGCGAAATCCAGGACCGTGATGTTCTTGTAGGGGATGCGGATGTGCTCCAGAAGTACGGGGAGCGCGCAACGCCCCACGGACCCGAAACCGATACAAAGCACCTTGCCGTTGAATTCCATCATGACCCACCTCCGTAGTTATCCTCAGGGACCGGCCGCTCCGTCCCGTCGACTTTGCACACGAGCATTTTAAAGGTCGTACTGCCCCGCGGCCTCCGGCTGATACATCACTTCTTCGACCTTGAGGCGCCTCATGCCCGCCGGGACCGGCCATTCGACGACATCCCCAACGCGATAGCCCAATAACGCCATACCGATCGGGGCCAGCACGGAGATTTTCCCGTTCTCAAAATCCGCGTTGTTGGGATACACGATGCTGGACACAAAGACCTCCCGGCTTTCCATGTCCCGGAACTTGACAAGCGAATTCATCGTGACGACGTCCCGGGGGATCTTCTGGGGTTCCAGGACCTCCGCCCGAAGCAGCTCTTCCGCCAGCAAATTCAGACAAACCCGTTCGTGGCCCGTCGCATCCGCCTTGCTCGCGATCAATTGACGGAGCCGCTGCGCGTCATTCGTGGTCACATAGATCTTTCTCTCTTTCATAAAAAAGTTCTCCTTCCGTTCGAGAAATTTTTTTATTGAAAAACCGAGTAAAAGGGGCCATAGTCCCCCTTCAGCACGCCGGCGACCATCTCCCCGATGGCCTTCGCCTCTTCGGGGATCACCGCCTTCACGCTCCGCTTGGTAAGGCCGAACTGCTTGAGGAAGTCCTCGTCCGCAGCTTGGACCTTGACGCGGGCCTTTTGGAGCGCGCGGATGACTTTTTCATGGACCAGCGCGACGCAGTACGCGTCATCCAAGTACCCGAAAAGTCCCCCCTGATCTTCCGGAAGGAAATCACGGGGATGATAAAGGTAAGTCAGCGTGAAACCGATCGATCGCTTGAGCGAGGCCGGAACTTCCTTGCGCCCGCAATAGGCCAGCCCGCGCGACAAAAGCCGCGGCATGAGGCAGATCAGGTTCTTCAGGCGCTGTTCAAAAAGGGGCGTGGCCTTTTTACCGATCCTCAATCGCACCCGGCTGTGAAGATCGTCGGCCGGGTCCCGAACCAACCGCGTCAACCGTTCTTCCAGTGCCTGCAACATACGGCCTCCTCCCAAAGTGAACTGACACGGTCATTTTGCCCTGGAATCAGTTATAATAAAAATATATAATTTCTATTATAGGTATATATTTATATTATGATACTGTTCAACTACCATCATCTCTATTATTTCTACGTAACCGCGAAAGAGCGTTCTTTCTCGAAGGCGGCTCGAACCCTCCGCATCTCTCAACCCGCACTCAGCGCGCAGCTCAAGCAGTTGGAAAGTTACTGGGACCTGCGTCTCTTTAAACGCGACCCCGGCAATCTGACCTTGACGGAGGAAGGCCACGTGATCCTGAATTACGCCAAGGCCATTTTCGATCTGGGACAGGAGCTCGCGGACACCGTGGTCAACCGTAAACACACCGAGGACCTCAGGATCCAGCTCGGGGCCTCCAGCTCGGTCCCAAAAGCCATCGTTGAGGCCTTGGTCCAATTCATCTATGACCGGAAGCCGGGTGCGAGTCTGATCCTGAGACAGGACAGGATCGAGACCATGATCGAAGATCTTTCGCTTTACAAACTCGACCTGGTCCTCAATGATTTCCCTTACGAGACCTCCCCCGAGCAAGGGATCCAAAATCACCGGGTCGGAACGATCCCCATGGTCTTCTGCGTCAACCGGCAACTGGCCCCCCGTTTCAGGAACCTCCCCAAGGACTTGAACGGGGCCCCTCTGATCCTGCCCACCGCGCCCGACCGGACCTATCATGCGATGCAAGATTACATCCACACGAACAAGATCAAACCCCGGATCATCGCGGAGATCCAAGACCTGGAGCTGGGAAGGATGTTCGTGGCGATCGGCAAAGGGGTGGGACTTTTAAATTCTTACGCCGTGAAACACTGTCCCGAACAAAAGCAGCTGGCCGTCCTCAAAGACCGTTCGGGACTGAAGATCGATGACACTATCTACCTGATCACCCGTGAACGGAAGGCCCCCCATCCCCTGATCACGCAGGTCATTAAAGAATTCAGGCTCCGCTGACCTGACGGTATCGAACAAAAGAAACGGGATCAGGACACGCCGAAACCCGAATGGAACGACTTGAACCATCGGTAAGCGGTAGGCCGGTCGTCGCTGGAAAAAGAGATTTGGGGTAACAAATCGACGAAGCACCCGGGAACCATGCTCCGGCGCTTTGTCGCGCGCCGAAGCACGGTCCGGATAAGGACACCGCCGGAACGGTCTTGGAAAACCGTGGTAAGACCGTACGTCGTTTAAAAGCGTTTTTTCAGGCCCTAATTCTGTCTTCCTTGCTTGTCCGAATTGACCTGGTTCACCGCACCCTGTCCGAGATCGCCCCGCACTTTATCGCCTCCCGCCCACGCGGGAGCGATCGTCGAACAGAAGCACAACAAGGCGAAAACTGCCGCAATGTATCTCTTCATAACTTGTCTCCTGGGTTGGTAAGGACCGCAATGAGGGGCATGATACACCCTGGCCGTAAGCGGGGCAATCTGTTAAAAAAGATCAAATCTCTAAGAGAGCGCCTTCTTTCCATCGGACGCAATGCTTTCCGAAGACCTTCTGGAACACAGCAACAGCCGCCGCTCCGGAACAGTGAAGCGGAGCAACCTTCACAACGCCCAGGGCCTTGAGCGCGGTCGCGATCTTCACATTTTCCGCATGTTCGTTATTCTTCATGTGAAAACCACCGCAAACGGCATAAATGTTCTTCCCGAAATCCCTGATGACCTTTTTGACGATCCTGAGGATCCCGGGGTGGGCACAGCCGGTGATCACCGAAATCCCTTTTCGGGTTTTGATCACGAGCGCCTGTTCATAAAGAATACCTCGGCCCGTGTCGGCGCGCATCTGCCCGGTTGAAAAAATGCGGCGCGCGATCTTTGTGACCTTCCGGACCTCGACAAGCGTTCCAAGGTGGCTTCTGACAAGATCCTTAAGACCCTCCCCGGTCTTCTCGCAAACGTGAACTTTCATTTTAGGCCGAGCCTGAAGCAATCCTTGAAGTCCCGCGATGTGGTCCCAGTCATCGTGAGAGATCACTACGTGCCGCACGGGGCTAAGATCGATCCGAAAGCGTCTGATGTTCTCCCAAAAAATATCAGCCCGACCAAAAGCGTCAAAAAGAACGTCCTCGACCAGAAAAGAGATGCCCCAGCGCAAAATCCTTCTTTCGCGTTTTGTTGAACCTTCGGCGATCAAACGGATCTTCATCAGATCATAGACCTCCGGCTGTTTTTCCCTACCCGCGGCTCGGGTGACAACACGTCATCTTTCTGGCTCTTAAAGATCGCACCAAGGAAGGTTCTGCCGCCGACCCCATCGGGCGCCCTTTTATCTCAAATAGATCCTTCGTTTCGCCGGAAATAAGGGGCCTCGTTCTCCCATAAAAGCCAAGAACGCGCATCTTCCCGGGGTCCCTCGGCCGTAACAAGAAAATGCCCGACTGCCACCTCGGAAAATTTCCCGAGGATCATTTGACCGGCGCCTTCATGTCTTCGAGCATGGCCTGGAGGTCTTCCTCGTGTTCGACCTCGTCTTCCAGGATCTCAAGGATGATCTTTTCCGTGAGGGCGTCCTTGCCTTTCACGAAATCCAGGAGTTTTTGATAGGTCGCAATCGCGCACTGCTCTCCCTTCACGTTCTGGGCAAGGAGCTTTTTTGTGTCCGGGTTCTGAGGGATATCGTAACCGCAGTTCGTTTCCTTAAGGATCGCTTCCGGACTGAGAAGCGGTGTTCCGCCGAGTTGGACCATGCGTTCGACAAGCATCTCTGCGTGCTCAAGCTCTTCCTTGGCGTGCTCCTCGAGTTCCCCGGCAACGATCCCGCGCATCCGGCCCGAGGCGACCTTGGCACCGACCCAGTACTGATAATAAGCCAGCCATTCATCGGCGTACGCCTTGTTCAAAAGACTGAGCAGCTCTTTGATGTTCACGCCAACGATCTCTTTCCCCTTGGTTCCCATCTCATGACCCTCCTTTTGGTTTACACAATTCCCTGGTTCGATTCTATTTTATCAACGATCTCCAAAAAAGCCCTTACGGAAGGCCCCGGTTGTTCCAACGTAACGAACGGGATCCCCCGGTCACCGTGGCAGACAAAATCGACACTCATGGGGATGGCCCCGAGGAACGGCACTTTTTGTTCCGCGGCCAGCTTAGCTCCGCCCCCTTTTTTGAAAAAATCGATCTCTTTCTGGCAATGCGGGCACGTCAACCCACTCATGTTCTCCACGACCCCCGTGACCGGGATGTTGATCTTTTTTGCGAACGAAATGCTCTTTCGCGCGTCCAGAAGCGCTACTTCCTGGGGCGTTGTCACGACGATCACCCCGGTCAGGTCGGGAATGAGCTGGCACACGCTCAAGGGCTCATCTCCTGTGCCGGGGGGACAATCCACGATCAAATGATCCAACTCGCCCCACTCCACATCCCCGAGGAATTGGCGGATGACCCCCGTCTTGGCCGGGCCCCGCCAGATGATCGGTTCCGAAGGGTCGATCCCGAGGAGAGCAATGCTAACCGCCTTCAAGTGACTTCCCACCGGAACGGGCTGGATGCAATCCTCGCGGAACTGCTGGACCAGTTCTGTCTCGATCCCGAGCATTTTGGCGATGTTGGGGCCGTGGATATCGACGTCCAAGATACCCACTTGCTTCCCTTTCGCCGCAAGGGCCGCAGCCAAGTTGACCGCCACGGTCGTTTTACCGACGCCCCCTTTCCCGCTCATGACGATGTATTTCCGCTTGATCGCTTTCATGCGGACCTTAACACGCTCCAGCTGATTTTCAATGGCCTTTTGCTGATCTGTTTGTTGCATTTAGAACTCCTTTCAACATGAAGGTTATAAGAAAGGTCCAGCGAAATTCACGCGGGACAAGGCCCGGTCACTTTCCCACGAGTGCCTCGCCATAAAGAACTCGCAAAAACCCCGCCGCAAATTCATTTCCTTCGCCAGGACCCCTCCCGTTCCAGTTGGTCGTAGGCGCGGCAAAAAGGACAGAATTTTTCCAACCGCTTCATGCCCGCAGCGAATTTGGAACCCGGAAAACGCCGGCGCGTGATACAAAACGGGCACACCTGACAAACAAAAGCGAGCACTCTCAAAAGCATCCTCATGGTCTTTTCCCCCCGCATTGCAAAATGATGTCCCCGACCCGGCATCCCACATGAGAGGCAACGACCGGGCATTTGGCCATAAAAAGAAAGAAAACGCGCCGCGGAGAACGCGACAACGATTCGAAATTGCCCTGTCCTTTGCTGATCACCATATCCGCGTTCCGGAACCGCTTCAGAAAAGCCCGGCTACACAACGGAAGGATCGTCCCCGGAGCGGCCAGCCCGTTCGTAATGATCTCGGCCGCGCTCCCGATCCCGCAGACGCGGGCGTCCTCGATCAACGCGTCATTGATCGTCGGGCCAGACTTGACCGCGTAAAAGATCCTTTTGCCGGCATCTTCCCTTTTGATTTCTTCGATCAGCAATCGATCGAACACGGTTTCGCCAGCGTTATCCGCTAAATAAAGAATGGTTTTAGACCTTCGTAGGGCCTTTTTGAATTTTTCGTATGCGTAGAATTTGTGACTTTCCTGGCGGACCGTCCGGTCCTCGGTTTTCAGCATCTTCTTTAGCTCGTATTCAACATCCAGGGAATTTTTAACGCCGTAATCGATAATGTTCCCGGCAATGGCAAAACGCACCGCCATGCCCAACCGGTCACGGGATCGGAGAATACGTTCTTTGAGCCGGGGGTAAATTTTCAGCGCCTTCCGGTTGCTTTCGGCCTTAATGTGAGCATAGGGGTCCCTCTTCCCCGAAGCCTTGCCGACCATCCGGTAAATGAGACGGCCCATTTCAGGCGGTGTCGAGCGAAGAGGAAAAGACGGCAGGATGGCGGCCAACCGGTTCATTACGAGCCGCTGCGTCCCCTGGTCCGCACCCGCAAGCTGGGACGCTTCGAGTGCCTGTCTGAAAAAACAAGGAATGCAATCAAGATAGGTCCTCATCGATCCCTTTCCAGAAGAGGCAACGTTCGACCTTGCTTTGTTCCGTAACGCTCCAAAAAAATAGCGGTCCCAATGACCAACGGTAGCGAGATCCCCCATCGGATCACCGTAAATTTGGGACCCAAAAAAGTCGCTTCAAAGGTCGTCATAGGGATCCGGCAAATCGCGGCCGCCCCTACATAAGTAAAAATCACTGCGAGCCTTGCTCCCTTCCTGTGTAACGCGTACGCGACCGGGAACGCCATCTGAGCCCCCCCGACCGTCGTACTGGCAAGAAGCACGGCCCAAAGAAAACCGACGGACCCCGAATTTTTTCCGCAATGCTTTTCGACATCCTCGGACGACACCCAAACTTCAAACAACCCTATGAGGACAAAAACCGGAGGCATGACCTTAAACAGGTCACCGCTAAAAGTAACAAAATCCCGACCGATCTGCTGCCCCGGCTGATAACCCGTCAGGAACGCCCAAAGGATCACGGCCCCGTACAACATTCCCGCGAAAACCATGATTCTGCGTGAAGACGTCATCGGAATAATTCTCCGTAAAAAAATCCCGTCGCGAGCGCCACGATCACCGCGATCACGAGGCTCAGCCCATTCCTTATCACCGTGATCTTGACCCCAAAATACCGTTTCTCAATCGGGAACGTCACGACCCCAACCATCATCAAGGTGTTCGCGAAAGCCGAGAGCACCATGTAGGACACGCCTTGTTTTAAAAGGATCCCGCAAAGCGGAAACGCGATGAATCCAGGCATGATCGTGATCGACCCCAACAATACCGCAAACAAAAATCCGGACCATTTTTCACGACCTCCGAGAAAAGACGCAATAGCCCGATCCGGCACCAAGAACAAAAAGATAGTGACCAGAACGACCATGATCATGAGCTCGGGAAAGATCTGCGCGCATTCACGCCAAGCGACCGTCAAAGCGCGTCGCGTTTTTTGATGGTTCGCACGTAATGAGACTACAAGCGCCAAAACCGCCGCACCGTACAGGTAAAGCATGTGATCACTCCTGACCGTTTTATCGCGGAACGTATTACGCGTACCGGAGACGGCGTTTGAATTCACTCCAGGGGAAAAGTTTGCCCGGGCACTCTGTCGCCGCCCCGGGCACATCACGATGTCCGACGATGTTCCGGTCGGGGATCCGGTAGTGATTTTTTAGCGTGGCGATCAAGAACAGCAAGGACTCGAACGTCTTCGCGTCAATCCTCTCCTCGCTGTAATTCCCCACCACCCCGATCCCGACGGATTTCTGGTTCCAGTCACCGACTTTTACATGCGCTCCCTGCATTTGTTTGATCCACCGCGGTCCCACTTCGATCTGCCCGACGGCCTTCCCACGTGTTCCGTTATCGATCAGAAAATGATACCCCAGACCGTTCTCCCATCCCCTTTGGTGATGCATTCCGTCAATACTAAAAGCGCTGCCCTCATCCGTCGCCGTGTGGTGGATCACAATGTGGGTCCAACGCGTTGTCGGGAAAAGCGGGATGTTCGCCCTCGGCCCTCTCGTGCCCGGGATCAAAAGTTTCATTCCTTTCTTAAGCTGCGTCTTGTCCTCCAAGTGATTCACGCGCATGAGGGTCTCTATGTCCACATCATAAACTTTAGAGATCCGCCAAAGCGTTTCACAAGGCCCGACTTCGTGATAGACATCACGGAGTCCGACGGCAGAGACCGGGGCCACTACCGACGATGATAAGACGGACTGACGCGAGCTGTAAAAGACCGGGGTCGACCGCGGCGGCGCTGAAGCGCACCCGGAGAGAAGACCGGCAAAGGCTAGAAAAAAAAGAGCCGTCAGCGCACGATGAAGCACTCGCCTCCTTAAGAGTATTCGAAAAAACATTTAAGCGTTCCCTCTCGAACAGTTAAGTCTTTCCCCGACGACGCAGAGTATCCGGATTACTGATCGGTGAAACTTTTCGTTTTTCAATCTGATAAACGTTAACGATATGGCTCGCACCCCCGCAAACACGTCGAAAAATGCCCCCGATGTTTTGCATCGCTTTCTTGGAAAGAGGTTTCACACCGCACGGCCGCAACGGGGTGTTCAGCTGGATCTCGTCCGGGGAAATCGCCCCGGCCAGCCGCGCGACCCGAGCAGCGGCGCGGGCGTTCGCCGCCGTAAACATGATCTGAAGGGCTAACCGACCGCGAAAATTTGCCGTAAATTTTTTTAAGCCTTGAAGCATTTTCCGATAATGGATCCCGGCCATCGGACGGTTCACCTTTTGGAAAAGGGGCTCGCGATCCGCATCCAGTTTCGCCAGAACAAGATCCGCCTCCCCCAGATCTTTCCGAACGTCTTCGCGATCGATCAGCGAAGTATTGGTGATCACGGCGATCTTTTCCTTTCGGACCTTTTTGACCGCCCGGATCATTGTTCCAAGATTTTTTGCGAGCGTGGGTTCTCCAGCCCCGGAAAACGTTATGTAATCGATCGACGTCTGAGGAAGGCCCTTGATCTCATCCACAATCGCCTTTGCAGGAACAAACACGCTCCGACGGTCCAAAAATGCCCGGGTCGGGCCGAGCTGGCAATAGATACAATCGAAACTACAGATTTTATTTTTCGCCGAGATAGGGTCTACTCCCAACGAGCTCCCAAGCCTCCAGGATGCCACGGGGCCGTAGATGTAACGATAGCTCGCCGTTGCCGGTTTCAACCTCCGCCTCCTTTTTTTAGCGTTTTTCATATCACGGACCTTTCAGGCCCTTCTCCCGCCCCGGCTTATTTGCCCTGGCGGTTTGTTTAGAAAAGGCAACGAATTTTCCGGTAGCTTTGGCCTTCAAGATGCCCTCCTGAAAAAGCGTGGCCTTCAAAATGTAATAGTTCCCGTAGCATCTTTCAATGCACGCCCTTAATTGAACCGCGGCGTTCGTCTGAACGGGGACGAGAAAGCGGGTCTTTAATTCCGCCGTCAGTGCCTTGATCCCGCGGGCAAAAAGACAATTTGTCATGACACTGTCGAATAAGGCGGACATGACCCCGCCGTGCATGACGTTGCTGTAACCCGCAAGCTCATCGGAGGGGCCTAAAAAGGCCTCGAGCCCGCCGTCGGCCGTGGCATTAAAATCAAGCTTGAAACCCCGTTCGTTGTCCCGGCCGCACATAAAACAACGGCCGTGTTCCTCCCGCTGTATCTTTTGAAGAATCGTTTTCATAGTTCCGCGATCCAACCGTCGTAAAACTGTTTCAAATGTTCGTATTCTTCCTTTTCGAAAGCATTGCGCGTTGCGTCTTTTTCCCCGAAGGAATACCGGTAATTCGCGCAATAAGCCATCAGAAGGTCCTTTGCAAGATTGATTTCCCTGATCTTTTTTTCGCACAAAGCCAACTCGCGTTTTTTACACCGGTCCGGGTGGTACCGGGCCGCAAGATGGCGGTAGGCGTCCTTGATCTCCTGCATGGACGCGTGTTCGTCAAGCGCCAACACCCGCCTTGCGCGGTCGATCTCTTCGAATCCGATCTTCTTTTTCATTCGCGCCCTGCCCTTCTCCCGCTTTCGTTCTTGCGACAGGCCACGACAACAAACCCGCCCTTCCCGGACCCGTCCTTGGGGTTCTGCGGCCGTGTCATTTTGTCCGGGGAACGGAAAAGTGTTTCGCAAATTTTGAAATCCGAGAACTTCAAAGCCGTTAACTTGCGCAAAAGCTCGGTCACCGTGAAGAAACGCGCATTCTTATAGAAAACGCTTCCTTTTTTTTGATAAGCCGCCCCTAAGGCACTGTCCCCGGGGATCATCCCTACGAGTAAGGTCCCGTTTTTTTTCAAAACCCGCCGTGCCTCTTTTAAGACGCAGGCGGGTTTTTGAACAAAACATAGCGTGATGATCAAAACGACGTGATCAAAAGACGACCTTGGGAACGGGAGAGACTCGCCGCGGCCCCAACGGGCGTCGATGCCCCGCGTTCTCGCGATCGCGATCATTTTCTTTGACGGGTCGATCCCTATTTGGATCCCCAGCGAAGCGGCAAATCGCCCCGTGCCGACCCCGACCTCAAGCCCCTTTCCCTTTCGGGGAAGGAACCGTCGAACCGCCTTGAGCTCGGACCGGAAAGCGTTCTTGTGGCGGTCATACCAAGCGTCGTACCGCTTATAGAATCGGTCAAACAGATTTTTCATCGTCGTCAGGACCTAGAACTGATCGGTTTTGAGCATGACCAACGTACACCCTTGGACCGTTTGGATGCCGGCCCCCCGGGCCTTTTTTTCTAACGCGTCATTTTCCGCCCCCGGATTGAAAACGATCCTTTGGGGCCGACACTCAAGGATCTCTTGAACCATCGGTACCGACCGCGATGCCGCGACATAAAGCGTCACCGTGTGAATGCGTTCCGGTATCTCACGGATCGTTCGATAAACTCGGGCCCCTTCGATCTCCGCAAGACGCGGATGCACCAAATAGACCCGGTGGCCTTTTTCCCATAACAGCCTCATCGCTTGGTAGGCATACCGTTCCGGCTTGTTCGTTGCCCCGACCAACGCCACGTTCATACCGTTCCCTCGTTCAATGGTGTAAAAAGAAATGAATGCTCAGCAACATCAACAACCCGCTCACAAAGGCCGAGAAATGAATGATATTCGTCCCGATCGTGCGGGCCTTATTGACTTCCGGGACGAGGTCCGAAGCCCCGATGTAGATAAAATTCCCGGCCGCAAAAGCGATCAGGAAATCCGTTTGGATCTGGAACGAAAGAAAATAGGTGAGCAAGCCCCCCACCGGGAACATCAACGCAGAGGCAAAATTCCAGAGGAGCGCTTTTTTCCGGCTCCATCCGCTGTAGACCAAGGCCCCGAAATCTCCTAATTCCTGGGGGATCTCATGCGCCGCCGCGGCGATCCACGTCGCGATCCCGAGGCGGATGTCCACGAGAAAGGTCCCCGCGACGGCCATGCCCCCCAGAAGATTATGGAAACCGTCCCCGATAAGAACGAGATACCCGAAAGGTTTCTTACAGTCTGAGGCCTTCCGGTGGCAGTGGTGATGGTGAATGAACTGCTCCAGCGCGAAAAAAACCGTGAACCCCGCCGCCAGCCAGATACCGATCTTCAGCGCGTCCAAATGAGCGCTCGATAGTGCCGCGGGGAGCATATGGAACAACGCGCCGCCGATCAGGCTCCCCGCGGCCAACGCGACCAAGGGTAAGACCAGCCGGTCCAGGACCTCTTGTCTTAGCAAAAAGCTGACACTTCCGATCAAAGCGATCCCGCTCATGAGAACCCCGCTTCCGAATATCCAAAAGAACATTTCAGTGTCCATGAGAACCCGCCTTTCCCCGAATGTTGATCTTTCGTTTCCCACGCATGAGATAGTCAGCGACCGCCCGGTGCAAGGTGCTTACGGACAGAATGGCGCAATGCAAATGACCCTCAGGAATGTTCTTGAGCGCCCGGATCACTTTACCGGGAGAAATAAGGAGCACGCTCGCGAGACTCTTGCCCTGGGCCATCCTCGCGGTCTCGACGGCACAAGCCTTTGACGCCCCGCAGCCGGACGTGGAACAACGGACCTGTCTCACCGTATGACGCGTGATCTTTAAAAAGAACTCCATGGTATCCCCGCATGGCCCCTGTATACACGCCTGCGCGGTCGGTTTTTTCATTTTTCCGAAGAATACGGCACCTTGCCGGGTCATCCCTCACCCCTTTGACTTTGCACCGGTTCGTAACACGAAGCATTCGACACGTCCGTAGGCGACCCCGTTTCCCGGATCTGTGTCTTCAAAGAACCTGAGAAGGGCGAACGCAGCCCGGCTCCGCTTGAAACACAGTACTGCTTTTGAAGGTCCAGGCACCGGACAAGGAAAGGATCGTTCAAATAAGCTGCGGCGAAAGCAACCCCTCGGTCGGTCAAGGCATAGACCGGGATCCGTTTCGAAAGCTGCACTTTGGCCGAGGGACCGAGCCGTTCCCGGACTTCACCAGACGCGCAGGCCCACACCAGGTCGGCATGACGGCGGATCGTCTCGATCTTATCACCGGAGATCCCGCTCGTGCACACGGCAAGAAGAGTCACCTCCGCCCGGGCTCTTTGTTCCAGCTCACGGATCTGCGCAAGTTGGTCCGCCGCGAAACCGGTCACGGTCACGCCTATTTTGCCGTAGCCCAGCGACAGCGCTTTTTCAACACCCTTTGGCTGATCGATCCAAGCAGTGTCCCTGGATATGACCCGGCAACCGGCTTGGTCCAGTTTTTCGAGAACCCCCTTCAAGGGAGACGTAAAAATGAGGGAATTCATGCGCGCCCCGATCCCCTGGACGATCTCGGGCGAACGGACGATCACCGTCCCCGCCCCGTCGCAGACCACGACGGCCGCCTCGAGGAATTGATTTTTCAATGCGCTCGAGAGCATTTCGGAAGCCCCATACGGGACCACACATCGCGGAAAATGAAAGGACCGACCATCGGTAAAAAAACCGTAGTTCCGGACCTTGGCTTCGATGACTTCCCGAACCGCGCGTTTCACGGACGCCGGATCTTCCGGATCGGCATTCCTGAATTCTGGATAAAAATGGCTCGCCAGCGGACAGGCGCGGAGCGAAGGTTCCGTGACATTGATAACCTGGCCTTTGGAAACCGTGACAACGGACGAAAAATATTTCAAAACATGGAGATCCCGGTCAGCGGTCCTCATCACTTACCCCTTCACGGCCTCCCAAATAGCGGCAAACCGGTCCCGGAGCGCTCCCTGAGCGTGTTCCGAGGCCGTATTTCCCGCGATCACCGACTCGGTGATCGTTCTGTCGAACGGGATGGACCCGATCACGGGGATCTTCCGGGACTCGCACAACGCCCGGATCTTTGCGGCCGCCTCCGGATTGATGTCCCATTTATTGATCACCATTCGCACAGGTACGTTAAAATGCTCCGCTAACTCGATCACCCGCTCCGCATCGTGAAGGCCCGAGAGGGTCGGTTCGGTCACGACCACGACCAGGTCCACACCGGTAAGCGACGCGATCACGGGGCACCCGATGCCCGGCGGACCGTCAATGATCACATAATCCGCTTTTTTTTCTTCCGCGATCTCTTTAGCGACCTGCCGTACTTTAGCCACAAGTTTTCCTGAATTCTCTTCCGCAATCCCGAGCTTCGCGTGGACGAACGGGCCGTAGCGCGTCTTGGAAACGTACCATTCTCCCGCGGTGCATTCTTCCATGCTGATCGCTTTGACGGGGCAGACATGAGCGCAAAGCCCGCACCCTTCACAGGCGATCGGGTCGATCTCGAACCCCTCACGGACCGCGCCGAAGCGGCATACCTCAACACAGCGGCCACACCGCGTGCAAAGCAAGGGATCGATCCGGGCCGCGGCCCCGCTTTTGAACGAATGGACCTCCTTAACGGACGGATGCAGCAAAAGATGAAGGTTCGCGGCGTCCACGTCGCAATCCGCCACGACCTTGTTCGGGATCAATGCCGCCAGGGCGCCGGTCAGCATCGTCTTGCCCGTCCCCCCTTTGCCGCTGATCACAACGATCTGTTTCATGAACATTCACCCGGCGATTCCGCTTTTCACAAGTTTTTTTTCGTCACAAAAAGGGTTTTGATAATATTTTTTAATCGTGACCGCCGAATCAACAATGATCACGACCGTTAAGATCAGGATGGCGATCGCGATCCCCCCGATCATGGTCCCTCCATATTTCAAGATCAGTTCCGCTAAAGACCAGACGCTCATGACCACCATGAAAACGCAAGGGATCAGTGTGTAGGAGATCTTCTTCCGGCTCTTCAACAAATAAACGGAGATCACCAAAAGCACCAGACCGGCAAGGAGCTGGTTCGTGGTCCCAAAAAGCGGCCAGATCACCTTCCAGGCGGGAAGCACCTTGCCCGACAAAGGATCCTGAAGCGTAGAGTATAGGCCGATCGCCGGGAATATCAACGTCACGGCCGTGGCTTTCCAACGGTGCCTCGAGTCCGTCCAACCAAAGAATTCCTGAAAAACGTACCTCCCCAGTCGCGTGGCCGTGTCAAGGGTCGTGAGAATGAAAGCCGAGAGCGCCATCAGGCCGAACGTTTTACCGAACGCGACCGGCAGATGAAAAACGGCCAGGAATCGGGCGATCCCTTCCGCATAGACGGCAAGGGGCGCTTTGGACCCGAGCTCTCCCGAGGGCGCCAGGATCATGACGGTCATTAGCGCGATCACGGCCACGATCCCTTCGACGAGCATCCCCCCGTACCCGATCTTGACCGCGTCACTTTCGCGATTGATCTGTTTTGAGGTCGTTCCAGAACCTACCAAGGCATGGAAACCCGAAACCGCCCCGCAGGCAATGGTCACGAACACGAGCGGAAAAAGCGGCCCCAGATAATCGGACTGATACGAGGTAAAAGCGGGATAGGCGATCTTGAACTCCCCCAACAGGATACCCGCGACCCCGGCCAAAACGGAGAAGTAGAGAAGGTATGAGCTCAGGTAGTCCCTCGGCTGCAGAAGGAACCAGACAGGCAAGGTCGAAGCGAAAAAAACATAGACCAGAAGCACGAAATTGAAAAATCCGTTCGCGGAGCCCAGGATCAAGGGAACATTTTTTACCGGGAACACTATGCCGATGTAGATCCCGGCGAAAATGAGGGGCACGAATATCAGGGAACTCCGAAAAATGTTCAATCCGAACCGGTTGATGGCCAATCCGAACAAGACAGCGAGAAGGATGTAGAAAAAGGACGCGGTGGCGGTCGCACCGTCCTCCACAAAAGAGGCAGAGGTCAGGTCCGCGAAGACGATAAGGATGTACACAAGCGCCAGCCAAATAAAAAGTAGAAAAAGTTTATAGGAAAGCGGCGAAATGTACCGGCGGGCGATCTCCGAGAGGGACCTTCCCTGATGCCTCACCGAAGCCAGGACGGCCCCCATGTCATGCGGCCCCCCGATCAAAATCGACCCCAGAACGATCCAGATCAAGGCGGGGAGCCATCCAAAGGCGACCCCGACGATGATGGGGCCGACGATCGGCCCCGCGCCCGCGATGGACGAAAAATGGTGCCCGAACAAGATCAAATTGGGGGTCGGGACATAATCGATGCCGTCGCTTTGGGTATGGGACGGCGTCGGGTTCTTGTCATCCACGCCGAAAAGCTTCGAAAGCACCCCCTCCCCGTAAAAGTGATAAGCCGCGTAAAATAGAGCGAGGACCGAAAGAAAGATCAGGAGCAACATGCTGTCCCCCCGGCATCGCCGCGAGATCTTCCGCAAGATCGCCCCGCGTTCGTCCGGTGGAGGCGCTCGGACACGGGTAGCTCCGTACGGTCACGGTTTTCGGAAGCCCATCTCATGCGCGCACCTTCACATTTCCGGAGATCTGCCTGAAGATCCCGAGAAATTTTTCACGGTACTCGGGAAAATGATCAATAAAAGGGGTCCCGGTAGAATAAAGCTCGGCGATCTTCCGGTCAAATGGGATCTTCAAGAGGACGGGAAGCCGTTGTGCCTTAAAGAACAACCGGGTCTTGATGTCATGGGGTTCAGCCCTATTGAGGACGACACCGAACGGGACCCCGAGTTTCCTGACGGTCTCCACGGCCAATTGAAGATCGTTCATCCCGAAGGGGGTGGGTTCGGTGACGAGAATGCAAAAATCGCTTCCCTTCACGGCGGTGACCATGGGACACGAGGTCCCCGGCGGCGCGTCAATGATGACCGTGGAACCGGGCTCACAAAGGGATTTGACTTGCCGGATAAGCGGCGGGGCCATGGTCTCTCCGACGTTCAGTCTTCCCTGTACGAACCGGATACCCCCCTTCTTCCCTGTTTCGATCACTCCGATCGGACGTTCAACCTCCCGGATCGCCTTTTCCGGGCAGAACATCTCACAGGCCCCGCAACTGTGGCACATTTGAGGGAAAAAGAGGACTTTTTTGGGAAGGACCGCCAAAGCGTGATAAGCGCACACCTCCCTGCATCGCCCGCAAAAAGTGCACTTATTGTGGTCGACCTCGGGAACAAGCACCGTCGCAGGTCTTGACCCCTTAAGGTCGGCCTTCAGAAAGATCTGCGCGTTGGGTTCCTCAACATCACAATCCAACAACTGACAGTCCCCCAACGCCAGGGCCAAGTTGACCGCGACCGTCGTTTTTCCGGTCCCCCCCTTCCCGCTCGCCACCGCGATGATCATCGGGACCTCCGGAGAAGAACGCTTTGTTGGAAACGGCTTGTCCAACGTTTCTCCAAACGCATTCCCGTCTCGGTAAGAAAGTCCACGGCTTGGGCCAGAGGGGCCACGCCGCGATCGTGTACTCGCCCGTCCAGGGCATGGATCTTATCCATCAGACCAAATCCCTCTTCCGTGAAATCGCTGAGCATGAGCGTGCCCTCGGGCCTCAGCACCCTGATAAACTCCCCAAGGGTTTCACGAGGGTTCTTTAAATGATGCAGAAGATTGACCGAGAGGACCCAATCGTATGACCCGCCAGAAAAACTCAGCCGGTCGTCTTTTTCGAGCCTGAAGTCCGCGAACTTTTCGAGACCGTGGAACGCGAGGTAGACCCTGGCGATCTCACTTTCTTCGCGTGAAATATCGACCGTCGTAAACGCAACGCCCCGACGCGCCAGGGCGAGCGCGAAATGCCCTTTTCCCGTTCCGACCTCAAGCACTTTCCCGCGGACGGACCCCAACTGGTCCAATAACGCGTCTCGTTCTCCGTCAAGGTCGTAACCGTACTCGAGAAAGAGTTTTTTGCGTTGTAGGAGATACAGGATCGCTTCCGGTGCTCCGGCAGGCGTCGGGCAGCTTCCGGAAAACGGACGCAGGTCATTCCCCACGGGTGATCGCCTCGGGGGGACAACACGGCACGCAAGTCCCGCAATCGATGCATCGTTCATTAGCGACCGCTTTGCCCGCCATAACTTCGACGCCCCGGACAGGGCAGATCTCGACGCAGATCCCGCACCCATCACACTTTGAACTATCGATCCGGATCACGAAGTCTTCCCTCCGTCAACCATCCCCGGGTGACCGGGGGCCGTCGGCAATTCTCCTTTCCGAAAACGTTCGAACGCTTCAGCCACGGTCCCTGAGACACCCGTATAGATCTTAATGCCGGCAGGAAGCAAAACGCCGGAAGCATTCGGTCCCACATGCCCCGTCAACACCGCCTCCACACCTTTGGAAACCATCCACTGGCCCGCCTGAATGCCGGCCCCGCCCGAAGCTTGGGCGTGCGTATTTTCCAAGGATTCGAAGGCACCGGAATCAGAATCGTAGACGATGAAATATTTACACCTCCCGAAACGCGGATCTACGGCCGCGGCCGGGCTTTTCCCTTCTGAAGTAATGGCGATCTTCACTCGCTTTTCCTTTCTTGGCAGCTCGTTATTTCAGTTTGAGCGGTTTCAGGCACATGAACCAGTCCAGGCATTTGATCCCTTCCTTTTGCGCGTTGTCGACCCTTTCTTTCGCCACCCCGCAACTCCCCGGAGGCGGCACGATCACATCATCGCCCGGCTGCCAGTCCGCGGGGGTCGCCACCTGGTGTTTATCCGCGACCTGCATGGCGATCAAGGCCCTTTTGATCTCCTGAAAATTACGTCCCAGGGACGAGGGATAGAAAATGATCCCGCGCACTTTGGCCTCGGGGTCCATGAAAAACACGGCACGGACCGCGCTGATGTCGCTCGCCGCCGGCTGCACCATCCCGTATTTGTACGCGACCTCCATCTTGAGATCCGCGATGACCGGGAACTTCACCTCGACGTTCTTCATGCCTTTGTACTCGATCTTTTCCTTGATCGTCCTGAGCCACGCGATGTGACTGAAATGGCTATCGATCGAAAGACCGATGAGCTTGCAGTTCAGGTCTTCAAATTCCTTTTCCATCGTGGCGAAGGTCATAAATTCCGTCGTACAGACCGGCGTGAAATCTGCCGGGTGACTGAACAGGATGACCCATTTCCCCTTGTAATCCTCGGGATACTTGATCTTTCCCTGCGTGGTGTCCGCCTCGAACGCGGGGGCCTTTTCGCCGATCAAAGGCACTCGGTTGACAACTGTTGCTGTGCTTTCCATGTTCTTCTCCTTGTTGTTATAGTAGGTACCGCATTTATCCAATTCATGAAGACCCGGACAACACCGTCCTTCACAAACGTAAAAAAACGTTACTCATCATGGTGACAACCGCCTTGGCGTTCGAGCCCGTACCCCCGGCCGCTTTTAGGGCTGCAAGTGCTTTCGCCACCTTTGAGCGCTCCTTCAGTGAGCATCTTTTTGACTTCGGAGAGGGTACCGGCAACTCCGACGACGGTGTCCATTCCGAATTGCTTGAAGAATTGAACGGCCCGCGCACCCATTCCTCCCGCAATGACCACGTTGACCCGGTGCGAATTTAAAAAATCGGGGATATTACCCGGAGCGTGTCCGGGATTGGCGACCACTTGTTCATTACTGATCTGGCCGTTTTCAACATCCAAAAGCACGTATTCCATACATCTTCCGAAATGGGCCGAAACCAAATTTCCGTCTTTTGCTATAGCGTATCTCATAAATTTCCCCCGCATTAAAGCTTAGTTTTGATTTTATCGATCCTGTGCTGGCTGATCGAAACAACCGCTTAACCCGTCCCTGACGCGGGATGGATCGTACAACGATCTTTCTTAAATTGAGGCCTTTCTTGTCATCGAAGTTCCGCATTTCGGACAGTTAACGGAAGAACACGGGATTCCGACTTGGTGCCTGATCTCGGCTCCGCAATTTGAGCAAACACAAACCCCCTCCGGGACCGAACCCAACACGCCTGGGTTCAGCCCATTACGACCCCGCCCCATGCCGCGGCCGACACCCCCTCGCCCTCGCGGGCCTCTTCCACTCGGTCCGGTCCCATCGCCTCCTGGCATAGAAAACGCCCCCTTTTTTTGAAAGTCGATCTTCTTATTTGTTCTCCGACGACTGTGAAGATTCGAGCTCTTGGATACGTCGATTGATGGCATCGATCTCTTGCTGCATAGTTTTGGCCTGATCCCGAAGAACCTCGGCTTCTCTTGTCGGAGAAAGCTCCGCAGGATAATAAGGAGCCGCGTAAGCATAAGCGCCCCAACCCCTGCCAAAACCACGGCCGAACCCGCCGCCACGTCCTCTCCCCCAGCCCCAACCGAGTCCTAGCCCGAACCGCCTTCCCACGACGGGGTTCGCATAGCCGGGACCTGCGTAACTTGCGCAATAGCCGGCAGCCCTTCCTGTCATGGGCCCCATTCCCGTGGGTCCTGTTCTATCTCCTCCTGGCATGATCGTCACCTCCTCATTTTGAAATCTGTTAAAAAGAAACCGTCCGGTCACATTCTTTTACAATGTCATACAGATCTTTCATGGTCGAAAGCGGACACATCTCGGAGCCGTCCTGTTCTCTTGACCTGATACAAGAGCCACACGCGTAGATCTCGCCCCCCGATTTCAAAAAGCGGTCCACCTGTTCAACCGTACTAAATTTGTCCGTACTGACCTTTTGGTATTCCACACCTTTCCCCATAAAGAAAATCTTCACCGTATCTTTTTGACCGAGACAGAAGTTCGCGTACCTTAAGGCGTTCCAGCACGTTTCCGCGTCGTTCGTCGAAATAATGATCCCAATGTTCATCCTCAGGCCCTCTTACTGTTGGCATTTCTCGCAAAGACCGTAGAACTCGATCACATGGTCCGTGATCTTGAAACGGAACTTCTTCGAAAGACCCGCCTCGGTCTTTTTCAACAACTGCACCTCGTCATCGATAAAATCCCTATAATCGACAACGCAATTGCAGGACGTGCAGACAAGATGATGGTGATGGTCATCGCTTTTGGAGCCGTTGATCATTTCATAACGAGCACGTCCATCCCCAAATTCATGCTTCGAAAGAACGTCCATACCAGCTAAAAGGTCCAGGGTCCGATAAACCGTAACAAGGCCGATCCCGGGATACCTTTTTCGGACCGCCTCGAACACCTCATCTGCACTCAGATGTCCGCCCTTTTTGCTGACAACATCCAAGATGAGCTCTCTGGTGACCGTCATCCTGCGCCCGCATCCTCTCAACTGACCCGAGAACCACGGGGGCCCGCACCCATCCCGTCTGGGCATAAGCACCGTCCTCCTTATTGAAAATGATTATCAATAATATAGCTCCCCTTACGTGCGCTGTCAAATATTTCATTGCGGGTTCATCCCCTGGAGCCATGAAAACAGCGGATACCCTGCAGGAGACACGAGCGGCACGGGCTGATTGACTTTAAAGGGACCGAAGACTGACGGCGGCCGTTCGGTGGGAAAAGAGGTTCGTAAAAATAGCCTCTAAGGATCTATCTCAATGCTTCCAGACGCACGGAACGGGCCCCCTTTCGCAAGAGGGATCCTTCATAACAGGGACCGTCAGGAATGATTTTTTTGAGACGTGTCCACCGGTTATCGAGGGGCCGCGACCGATAGGAAAGCCGGGCTTAGGAAAGACGGTCTTCAGCCGCTGAGGAAATGCTGAGAGGACTCTCTTCTTCCAACGTGGTCCCCTGTTGCCCGACCGCTCCGGTGGTTCCTTTGTATCTGGGGCGAATCATACGTCGCACGTCAGGCATCGGTCCGGACTCGCGGGTCTCGACGACTGCTCCTGCGGCAACGGACAAAGGACCGGCATAAAGTCCCGAAGGTTTGTCTTCCGTGCGGCCCTCCGACGGTTCACAAACGCAAATGGTCAAGAACGCCGAAAGGAACCAAAACCACCCGCGCCCTGCCCTCACAGTCGCACACTGGTCCGAAGTTCTTCGTTCATGATGTCCCGCTCAAGTCATACACTCGGCCATGAGTTCAACATAGAGCTGCTCCAACGCGCTATTAAAAGCGCTCGCCTGGACCGTCGTGTCCGAAGCCAGCAAGGGCGTAATACGGGCTGATACCTTATGGAACCAAAGGTCGAAAAGATCGCCCGCGCCGGCCTTCTTTTTCAGTTCCTCCCTCAGTTCCTTTTCCGCCTCGATCCAATCGTCAAAAGCGGTCCTCAGGGAGCGAACTTTCTCTTCACGGATCTTCTGCGCCCTGTGTCGGATCCGCGACATTGCGTCGCGAGTGTACTGATCGGAGCTTTTACATCCGATCTCGGTTTCCGATCGTAATTCCCGCTCAGCCTGAAGCCAATCATCCAGTGCGGTGCTAAGGGACTGACATTTTCTTTTCCATATCGCGGCCGCCCGGTCCTTGATCTTCTCTCGACTGATTCGGGACAATTCCTGACTGCCCTCAGATGCTGGATCCATGTTCCCTTTCTTTCTCAGGCTCTAAGACAAAAATACCTTTCGCCCGGTCGGGCTCTCTGTTCCTTGAAGGATGCTTACCGGCCCCCTTCTTTGCGTTTCGCGAAGCATTCGTTGCAATAAACGGGGCGGTCTTCGCGGGGTTTAAAAGGGACCTCGCACTCCTTCTTGCAATCGGCGCAGTTAGCTTTATGCATTTCTCGTGGGCGCCCGGCGAATCCGCTTTGTTGAAATCCCATGGTATACCTCCTTGTGAGCCTCAAAAGCATCGTGAAGCTTTTTAAGCGTTCCCTCTACGGTGGTGGAAAAAAGACTTCTTAGGATGGGCAAATCCACGCCGCTCTCCCCGTGATGACCGATCATGATACGGGGGCTTAGGGAAATGTCCCGGCCCGGCCCCAGCCCCGCGCCCATCTCCAGAGTGATGGGGGTGTGCAAAGGGCCGTGGTTTTCGCGGGAAAAAACCCTCCTTTCGGAAGGGTGCCGGCACGCCGCCGCTTCCGAGCGCATCGATCTTCCTCTCCAAGAAAGTGAGCTGTTGCTGGATTTTTTTGAGCAGTTCCAGGACGTGCGTTTCGGAAGATTCCTGGTGCCTTGGAGGTTCGTGCGTCATCGGTCGGTCTCCTTAATTTTCGATTGCGCGTGACAAAGAGGCATGAAGCAGCGGGTGGATGGTTGTGTTCGACCCGAGGCTCTGTTCGATCTTGCGGACCGCCTCTTTGAGGGATATTTCAAGAACACATGAAAACTCTCCGACAAGCCCCCTCACGGAATGTTCCATAAGTTGCCGTTTCCGCTGGTCTCGCGGGTTCAATTTGTCTTTGGTGAAAGAAAGAATGTTCCGGGCCAGCGCCCAGGTCTGATCCGTTTGCGCGGCACTGCTGTCCCCCGCTCTTAGGTACGCCAGGATCTTTCGGGCCTCTGTGACCGAGATCACCCTGTGAAATCCGGAAACTTCCAGATCGGGTTCCGCGATCACAAAGCGCACTTTCATCTTGGTCGCGATCCGCGGCACCAAAGAATAGCAAGTGACCTTCTTGCCGGACCTCTCCTGCACCGTAACCCGGTCCACCCGGCATAAACCGTGGGCCGGATGATACAAAAGGTCTTGCGGGGCGAGCATGCCTGGCTTCATCTCATGCACCCTGGGCTGAAGCAGTCCACGGGATCCCCTCGGGAACGGCAACCCCGGTCGGACCCGTCAGCGGGACCTGCGCGCCTTTGTTCCGACGCTTATTCCTTTTTTCTTCCTGCCTCTGTTTGCGCAGTTCTTCCTTGCGCCTTTTGTTGCCCTTAAAGTTTTGTCGCATGACGGTCCTTTGGCCGGAGAAGGGTCATCCTGGGTTGATGATGGTTGGATAAAGGGCAAAGAGTAACGGGCGTGCGAATTAACAACTGCTGATTGTATCACATGAACCTCAAAAACCCCACCCCTCAATTCCTTGGACCCGTCAGCCTCCGGACCTTCGGCACCCCGCATTCTAAAACGGGCCGTGTAGAGGCCCTTACCCCGGGGCGCCGTCCCGGCCCCCCGGAAGCAGGATTACCCGGGGGCGATCTATTTCCTCTATACAATCATAATAAAAATTGACTTTAGGGTGTTCGTCGGGCACAATTATGTTGTAGTAAGCAAAGAGGTAGAACACGATTTGAACCGCAAGGTCAGAAAGTGAGCCTTGCGGTTTTTTTGTTTTTTACCCTGTTTTCGAAATCCCGGACGGGAAAAAGAAGCGGACCGGTTCCAACATCACCTGATTGATGTACAACAAGCAGTGAACGTTGGTCTTGTCATGCATTACTATAATTCGATGGAAAGGAGTACGATCAATCATGGTTACAGGAAAAGTCAAATGGTTCAACAACGAAAAAGGCTTTGGATTCATTTCCCGTGAGGGTGGCGCGGATGTCTTTGTGCATCACACCGCTATTCAGGGCGAGGGATACAAGTCTTTGGATGAAGGCCAGTCCGTCCAGTTCGACGTGACGCAGGGCCCCAAAGGCGACCAGGCCTCCAATGTTGTGAAGATCTAACACAACACCGCATCAAAAAAAGCCCGGGGAGCGATCTCCGGGCTTTTTTATTCCTACGCAGCGAAAATCACTTCGAATCCCCCAAAAATCTCACCAAAGTTCGCAGCCGTCGAAGGCGAATTTCGTCAAGACGGGTATCCCAAGAAACCACGGCCGTAAGACCGTGGGGCTCCACTGCGAGGGTATCTGAGCCGAGCGGCAACGAGGGCTCAGGGGAGGACCCAGCCCGAGATCATCCGACCTTCACCTCGGCTGAATGCTCGATCCGGTCGTCGATAAGACGTATGACTTTTTCTTCCTGTTCAATACCGTCCACGGTCACCGAACCCACGCGATCCGAAGGCCCCGACCTCAAAAAAGTGATGTGATAGAAGGTTTCCCGATACCGGTAATGAAGTTTCCAGGAAGACCAGTTGCCGGGAAAACACGGCTCAAAATAAAGCCTGTCCACTTTCAACCGAAGCCCCAGCAGGTGCTTCACAATGAGTTGGTACGTCCAAGACGCGGACCCGGTATACCAGGTCCATCCTCCGCGTCCGGCAAGGGACGGAGAGGCATACACATCGCCCGGCACGACAAACGGCTCCACTTTGTAAACCGCGCATTTTTCAGGAGTATCGGAATGATGCACCGGATTGATCATCTCTAATAGCTCCCAAGCCCGTTTTTTATCCCCCAACGCCGCGAACGCGATCGCGGCCCACACCGCCGCGTGTGTGTATTGGCCGCCATTTTCTCTCACACCGGGGACATACCCCTGGATGTACCCCGGTTTAGGTAGCGCTTTATCAAAGGGTGGGTCAAATAATTTGACCAAAGCGTGTTCCCTGTCGACAAGCTGGACATACACCTGATCCATGGCCATCCTTGCTCGGTCCCGCTGCGCTGCGCCTGAAAGAACCGCCCAAGACTGAGGGATGGAATCAATCCGGCATTCACTGTTCATTGAAGATCCCAGGGCTTCCCCACTGTCAAAATAGGCCCGCCGATACCACTGGCCGTCCCAGGCGTATTCTTCAATGTTTTTGGAGAGTTTTTCAGCCTCCGCAACACAGACCCCCGAAAAAACCTTATCCCCATACCGATCCGCCAAAGCCGCCATCGAGCTGAGAACATCGTAAAGAAAAAACGCGAGCCAGACACTTTCACCTTTTCCTTCTTGCCCGACCAAATTCATGCCATCGTTCCAGTCCCCGCTTCCCATAAGGGGAAGGCCATGCGCACCGAAACGCAAGCTTCGTTTAACGCTTAAAACGCAGTGTTCATACAAGGTCCCGGACCGGGCAGACGGTCTCGGTAGATCATAGTAGGATTCTTCTTCGGGCTTGACCGGGGGGCCTTCTAAAAGCATCACTTGTTCGTCGAGAACACCCGTATCTCCGATCTTGTCCACATACAGACAAGTCACAAACGGGAGCCATAGATAATCATCCGAACAATGGCTCCGGACCCCTCGGCCGGAGGGCGGATGCCACCAATGCTGCACATCCCCTTCCAAAAACTGGTGCGCGGCAAAAGTCAGCAATTGTTCCCGGACCATTTCCGGCTTCGAATGAATGAGCGCCATTACATCCTGAAGCTGGTCCCGGAAACCAAAAGCCCCGCCGGACTGATAAAAACCGCTCCTTCCCCAAAGGCGGCAGCTTATGACCTGGTACTGCAGCCATCCATTCACAAGAAAATTGATCGAGGTGTCTGGCGTTTCCACGTACACAACACCTAAAGTCCGTTTCCAGTATTCCCATACGTTTGCAAGTTCCTGGCGCCCCGCCGGGATCCCGCTAAACCGCCGGAGAAGCTCCCGCGCTTCGTCAACGGTTTTTCCGGAGCCGAAAGTAAAAAGGACCTCTTTCTCGTGGCCGTCCTCGATCTCAAATTGAACCTGCGTCGACAAACAGGGATCGATCCCCGCGCCCACTCGTCCGGAAAGCTTTTCCCTTCGCATCACCGATGGTGACGCCATGGCCCCGTTCCTCCCGATAAATTCCATCCGGTCCCCGCTTACAAAACGCGTCGGCTCACTAACATCCAAAAAAACGACCCGGCCCGCAAATTCCTTGTTGTAGGGATTCAAGGCAAAAAGAGCGCCACTTTTAGGGTCGATCTCGGTCACAACATGGGTATGGTATTTATCCCTGAAAGTCCCCATGACAACCTCATAATATGCCGTCGCAGAAAGGGTCCTCCGACGACCGGAGGAGTTTCTGATCTTCAAGATCGAGTATTTGACGCTCTGCTCCACAGAAACGAAAACGGTCAATTCCGATACGATCCCATTCTCGACATGTTCGAAAACACTGTACCCGAATCCGTGGCGCGAAGTGTAGAGGGTCTTCCCCGTTGCCGGCAGCGGCGTCGGAGACCAGAATCTCCCGCTTTCTTCATCGCGAATATAAAATGCCTCTCCCGAAGCGTCCGAAACGGGATCGCTCTTCCACGGCGTCAGCCGGAATTCATGTGCGTTCTCACTCCAGGTGTAGGCGCTTCCGCTTTCTGAAACAACCGTGCCAAAGTTCCGGTTCGCCAGCACATTGACCCAGGGTGCAGGAGTAGTCTTCGAGCGCTTTGTGATCATCACATATTCACGCCCATCCTGAGTGAAACCTCCCAAGCCGTTAAAATGCACGAGATCAGCGCGTTCCGGGGGCCCTTTAACCTCATCGTCTGAGTCGTCCTTCCGGGTCGGAAGAAACGGCAGAGAACGGCTCTTGGGCTGCGTCATCTCCCCTAGCTGCTCTGCCAGCGTGCCACCGCGATCGGTAATGACGATCCGAGCGACCGTCTGCATCAGGATGCGGTCTTCTTCAGACATTTGGTCGGCACGCCCTAAGAAAATGCCTCCGGCCCGGATCGCGGTCTCTTCAGCATCCGCGACGATCATACCGCTGATCCTCTCACCCAGTTGGTCACGGTAAACCGAACTGTCTTCATTCCATATGACCAGATCGACCAGCAATCCCTTCATACGCCAAAAGGCATGAGCCTGCATCATTTGCATGACCAGATCTATATTGTCCTGATTTTCAATGCGTACGAGAACGATGGGGAGATCACCGGAAATGCCGTGGCCCCAAAGATCGGGCTGCCCTCTGGAATTCTTCCGTAAGATACTCGCATTCGCCCGCCAGGCGGGATTCGAATATAAAATAGCGCTTGCAAGACGGCCGTAAAGTTGGGCGGCAGCTTCCGTAGCGTTAATTTGCTGCAACGCGACTTGTCCATGGGTCCAGGCCAGATCGAAAACACGGTCGGCCAGGTTCCGGTCCCTGTATTTTTCCATCAGCGCCTGCGCAGCCTCCCGGCTTTCGCAAATTCCGGTTACATAATCGATCACGGCCGACTCATCAGGCGCAAGCGCGATCCGGCTACGGATCGAAATGCTTGGATCCAGGACAGAGCCCTCACTGTCCGAAAGGTTTTCCCGCCCCTGCATGGCGATGGGGTCGGCAACCGTGCGCCCGCGGCCAATGAACTTGCTCCGGTCCGTTTCATAGGAAGCGCCGACGATCGCGTCTCCATGAACCGCCATGAGATGCAGCATCAGAGGGAATTTTTCTTTTTCGGACCGCGAACGACGGCGGCAAAGGATCGCCTGATGGGACCTGATAATTTCCGTTTGAACAAAAAGATTGCTAAATGACCGGTGGGCCTGATCGCTGGCGGGGCTGTTTAATACGACTTCCGCGTAGCTGGTGACTTCAATGATACGTTTGTTACGGGACCGGTTGGAAATCGTCACACGCCGCAATTCAATGTCGTCTTCGGGAGAAACCGCGACCTCGGTATGTGTATCGATCTGGTGGTCCCGTCGCTTGAATTCAACCCGGGCCTGAGAAAATAGGGCTTCATAACTCTTGGGTTTTTTATGGGTCGGCTGATAAGCGGCAGACCAAAAATCACCGGACTCCATGTCGCGCAAGTAAATAAAAGTCCCGTCATTGTCCAGCGCGGAGTCTTCACTCCAGCGAGTGACCGCCAGATCCTGCCAGCGGCTGTATCCTCCCCCGCCATTGGTGACCATCACGTGGTACCGGCCGTTTGATAACGGATTTATTTCAGGGACCGCGGTTTGAGGATTGGCAAACACCCGAAGGAGCGTCTCTCTATCTCCGAGTTTTTGAAGCAACCCGGTCACTTCGGAATCATAAAGAAGCGGTTCGGCGGTCGGGATCCGTTCCTGAAGAAGAAGCTCAGTGGCTTTAAACATCGGGTCTGAAAGAAAACGTCTTTGCATGGGCCGGTCCAATAAAACATACGCAAGAGACAATAGGCTCATGCCCTGATGATGGGCCATGTAGGATTTAACGACCGCATGAGTCTGGTCCGGCGCAAGACGCGAAGGCGTGTAATCGACCGCTTCGTAGAAACCGTAGGCGCCTCCGGATCCCTGGGCGAAAAGACGCTCCAAATTCTCGCAGGCCTTTTCAGGCTCTACCATCAAAGCTAGCATCGAGGCATATGGCGCTACGACAAGATCCTCCGAGAGACCCCTTTTAAAACCCATATCCGGAACCCCGAACGAGTGATACTGGTAGATCATGCCGGCGTCGATTTTGTTGTATCCGGACTCTGAAATCCCCCAGGGGATGCTATTCCCCGATGCATACCGAATCTGACCTTTGATCACAGCCTTGTAGGTTCTGTCTAGGAAACTTCCTTCGTAGGTCGGCATCACCAGCAAGGGCATCAGGTATTCAAACATCGAACCGCCCCAAGAAACCAGGACGGGATCCTCACCAGATTTTAAAATCATCCGGCCGAGCCTGAACCAATGATCCTGAGGGATCCTTCCTTGGGCGATCGCGACAAAGCTACAAAGCCGCGCTTCAGAAGCCAACAGATCGTAACGGCCCCGATCCATTTTCCGCTCGCTGACATTGTATCCGATGGAAAAAAGGTGTGAGGCCTTGTCGTAAAGAAATTCATATTCGATGCCGGACACTTCATTACACCTCAACACAATGTAATCGATCGCTTTGACCCTTTCCTCAGATCGCGTGCCGGCTTCTTTGATGACGTCTCGAAATTTCAGAAACCATTCACAGATCTTCTGGGATTCACTTTCCGTGAGAGCCATGGATCCGGTAATCTCATCAATGAGCGGGATCAGTTTCTGCTCCAACTTCGCCACTTCCCCAAGGGCCGGGATCTCATCTAAGTACCACAAGGCTTCTTGAAGCCGCCCGAGGCGCTCCTGTTGTTTCTCATCCCCCATCTCCCACATGCCTGGCAATTCCGGAGGAAGCAGGATCCATGGCGCGATAAAAGACATATCCTCCAAATAATCGTAACATTGCCTTTCAAAGGCCCGGGCCCATTTTTTCACTTCTTCATAATATTGTGGCCCCATGCCGGAAAGAATCTTGGAAATGTCCGTTAAAAGCTGGCGTAACAGCATATGGATCTCCGAAAGGCACGCGGGAGAAGATCTCATCTTTTCCTGAAAGTGTTCGATCTTCTCGGAAACCCCCTGGAGGAGCCCGAAGATGTTGTTTTTTTTGTTTTTTTCAAATTTCGCGGTGGTTTGACGCAAAATATTTAAAGTGTCCCAAAGACCGTCAAATATTTTCAGGGAGACTATTTTGCATCCGCTCATTTCCGCAAGCCCCGCACGCAAAACCAGCAAATGTCCGGCCAAGTTCCCGCTATCAACGGAAGAAATATAAAGAGGCGTCAGAGGTTTCAGCGACTCCGTGTCATACCAGTTGTAAAAATGCCCCCTGAATTTTTCCATGAGGTTGAGGGTATTGAATGTTTTTTCTGTCCGGTTGAACATCTTACCCATTGAAACGTATCCAAAATCATACGCCGACAAGTTGGCCAAAAGGGACAGACCGATATTGGTCGGTGAGGTCCGGTGAGCAACGGCTTCGATAGGCACTTCCTGAAAATTGTCCGGCGGAAGCCAATGATCCTTTTCGGTCACAAAATCCTCAAAAAAACCCCAGGTCCGCCTGGCAAGATCCCGTAAGAATGTGACCTGGCTTAAGGATAAAAGGATCTTCCGGGGAGAAGACGGCCGGCTGATCCCATAAGCGATGACCGGTGAAACGGCCCAAAGGATCAGAAGGCTCCAAGCAATGCTATCGGAATGAGGCCGTGCTCCCACAAAAAAGGTCAAAAGCAAAACAGCCGTGAGCAGTTCCGGAGCCATGCCTTTAAAACAGCCTAGAATATTATTCGCCAAAAAAGCTTCGGATTCACGGGATGTCCTCCATTCGAGAAGACGCTTCCGTGACACAAACATTCTCCACAAAGTTCTTCCGACCGCGTCCCCGCAATAAACAGCTTCGTGCAGTAAAAAAACAAGGGAAAAGAAAAAACGGACCGCGTTTTTTTTGAAGGATACGAACACCAATCCCAGATGCGAGCGAACGGAAAGGTCTCCGGGTTTCCTCATGGCTTCCACCAGAGACATCGGTAAAAGCGGAAAACCGGTGAGCGCAATAAGCAGGGCCGACCCTCTCCAGGACGGCTGGAAAAAAATCCACCCCGATATAAACAATAGAACGGTCGCAACAGGAACAAGGCTGCGCCGCAAGTTATCGAAAATCTTCCACTTTGATAAGAAAGAGATCGGATTTTTTGCTTTTTTCCCTTCGCGCCCGCGGACGAAAGGAAATAACCAGGGCACGATCTGCCAGTCACCGCGGATCCAGCGGTGCCTCCGGCTTGCGTCTTTCAGGTAACTTGTAGGATATTCCTCGTAGAATTGAACATCCGTGACCAGCCCGGATCGAGCGCAGCATCCTTCCAAAAGATCATGGCTTAATATGAGATTTTCCGGAAAGCGGCCTTCGATGGATCTTTCGAACGCGTCGACATCATAAAGCCCCTTCCCGATAAAAGACCCCTCAAAAAAAAGATCCTGGTAAACATCGGATACGGTTTTGGTATAGGGATCGATCCCGGAATCACTGCCAAAAATCTTAACGAACAAAGAAGGGTTTTCTCCAGGGTAACTGGATTCGACCCGCGGCTGAAGGATCCCGTAGCCCGAAACAACCCTCTTTTTTTTCTCGTCATAGACCGGCCGGTTCAGGGGGTGTTCGATGACCCCCACAAGTTCCCGGGCCGCATTCCGCGGCATCCGAGTGTCCATATCGAGTGTAATGACATACTTCACACTCTGGAACCGCTTGGGGTCCCCAAGGATCACGCTGAACCTGTCCTGCCCTCTTCCTCGGAGAAGCGCGTTAAGATCCGAAAGCTTTCCCCGTTTACGCTCATAGCCCATCCATAACTTTTCTTTTTCGTTCCACCGTCGGGACCTGTGAAAAAGATAAAAAACATAATCTTTTTGTCGCCGGTATTTATAGTTAAGCTGTTCGATCCCGTCCATGACCTGCTCCAGCAATTTTTTGTCCTCCGGCATCGCCTCCTGAGAGGCATCGAAGAAATCAGTGACTAACGCAAAATCAATATACGAATCCGCGTTGGCCAGATAACGAACCTCCAGACCTTCAAGAAGCGCGGCCACTGTCTGCTCGTCATGAAGCAGACAAGGGACCGCAACAAGCGTGTGGGCATAGGCGGGAACTCCCTCTGAAAAGTCCATCCGGGGAAGGCCCCGGGGTCTCACAAAAAATGCAGAAAGCCAGTTCGTCAGAGAGACCGCTGTCTGGCTTGTCGTCAAAAGGAGAAGCAACCCCAAAAAAATCTCCCCCAGCAGATTTGAGATCCCGGAATGCCTAATTAGAGACAAAAGACCCGCTGTCACGGCGACGGTGATAAGAGAAATGGTCCCAAGGTACAGAACAGCGGACCCTGCGGTTTTTTTTGCCTGCAAAAAATCCCGGAACCGCACGCGGAGACCCAATCCTCGGCAGAGAATTTCCAGTCCTTTATCGAGAAGATAATAACCAACATGGGTGGTAACCGGGGCGGAGCCATTCACCGCTTTTGCATCTTCAGCAAGCTTAACTGCACGCACCGCGACCTCTTCTTCACCGATCCTGCTTCGCAAGGAAAGTTTCTCAACAGCGTGCCGATAAAGGTCCCGTGTTGCAAAAGACATCCTGCCTTAATCCCCCGAAGGATCCCGGC
>JAHQRI010000083.1 GCA_019052695.1 Candidatus Omnitrophota bacterium | reverse complement strand
GAAAGACGCCCCTCGAAACCCTCCAAATAACGGTTCACCGTCGCTTCCGCCCCGAACACCGTCTTTAGCGCCTCGTAGTTCTCCCGGTAAAGCGCCGCCTCTTCAATGCCGTGAGCCTTGACTCCGCTCAACGTATCACGCACAACGCTCAACGAATCGTCCGACCGTTGCGCGTCAGGACGCTGTTTGTCCAACCCCTGTGGGGTACGCGTTGCGCTTGCTTTAATTTCCGTTGAGCTTTGCGCGTTGCCTGTTGCGCCATCTTGTTCCAGCAAATACAGCTCTGCCCCCGTCAACTCCCCCTGCTTCATCAGGTAGTCCGCGAGCTTCAGGTTCCGCTCGCGGTCCGGGAACATCCTCAGGTAATCCGGGTCCAGATCTTCTGAGGCCCCTTCCACGAAGATCGTTTTGATGGCGTAGGTCTTTTCAAGGTACTGCAAGAGCTCCTTGATCTTCTGCTGCGCCCCGTAGTTGGCGTGGGCGTTCTGGATATGCAGCACGAGTTTGGGATCCGATTGCAGGGGGGCTTCGTAGAGACCGTCGAGCGTCGCAAGTTCCGAAGGAATGTCCACTTGCAGGAATGAAGGCGCTTCCCTCGGAGACAGGATCTCGATCCCCATCCCCGGTGCCGCCCACAGATTTTGATTAAGAAAAAACAGGCAAACCGTGAAAAAACTAATAATTTTTCTTTGGCCCTTTAAACTAAATATATTTCTAATACTTTTATAATATTTCATATTCATGTGTCAATCGTAGTCTACACGAATGAATTTGTCAAAATACGTTCCGAGCCTAATTTATTGTATCCATATTATTTATAATTACTTACATTAAATTAAAAAAATTTCATGTAATAACGTACACGTGTTTTTATGCTGATTAAAAAACTTCCGGAGGGATTATGAAGAATTTGTCTTCCTAAGCGGCCGACCGAATACTTTGCAGTGATTCAATCTCCCTCAACACTTGGGATAGTAGCGCCGTGAGAGTCACAGCATTGAAGCGATAATGTCTTTCAATTCTCTGTATGGCCCTGCTTGTTTTTTCGCTCAATTTCTCACCCTGCAAAAGCTCTTGGGAGAAGGCGACAGCAACGATGGTCTCCGGAACTTCGAGACCGCGTTCATGCACCCGCTGGACGACCGCGGCCTGCCATCCTTCGAAGTTTGTAAGCTTGCGGCAAACGGCTTCGGCACCGGTAACAACGAAAGTTTCTCGCGATCTCGCTCTCTTGGCGCTCTCGGTCCACTCCCGCGACCTATCCCCGCTGCGGACCTGATGGTAGATTCTTTCGATCCGCTCCTTCGTGAGTTGCGTTCTATTTTCTGTCTTGGGATCAAGTCGCTCAACGTGGATTCTCTCGCGTATTTCTGGGCCCAGAGCTCGCACTTTTTCGACCAATTCGCGGTCACGTTCCGCCAAAAAAACGATCCCATAGTGCTGATGCTTATTCAATTGGAGAACGGCTTCGATCGCCTGCCATTTTTCCTCCGTCGGAGGCGCCTCCAAGACATCCACGACAAGACTCGGCTGATCCCCGACCGGCAATACATGCCCAGGGAACGACTCCTCGAACACACTGACCAAAGTGCGGGTCGCGTTCGCCCCGATCGCCACCGCCAGCATATGCAGCCGCTCCGCCGCCTCAGATCCCGTGAGGTCCAGGATGCCGCGCACGATCCCCGCGACCCGTACGGCCACATCATCAGACTCAATCCTCAACCCTTTATCCCCACGAAAATCACTCGTTTGCGTTGCGCCCAGAATTTTAAGGTCCTGATCGATGACCTGTTGTTCAAACCCCGTCGCCTTCAGCGCCACCGCCAACCTGGCGATGTCTAATGGTTTGCCCATATCCGGCGTCAACCGGGATGCTTTATCCATCTTCGTCGAAGTTGCCCGCATCTCGGAGCGAACCTCGGGAGTAAAAAGGCCATCGAAACTCTCACGGCTAAACACTCGGGAACTGAATTCTCTTGGAAAACCAAGCGCCGCCACAAGGTGGCCCGTCGGAACAGGAGACGGGGATGGTTTCTGTCCCAATGTCCGGGCAACCCAATGCGTCTTATCCGCAAATAACCGTTCGGGGGTGGTATCCCGGAGTTCAACGCTTAAACGACTCCCCCAACCGTCTCCGGCCCGTCGGTCTTGTTCCCCATCAAAAACCACTTCCAGACCTTTCTCAAAGATCCTCAGCGTCATGATTGCGGAATCGGCGCCCTTGTCGCTCAATTCGATCATTGTCCGCCAGACTCCCCAGGTGAATTGTTCAATCTCGGAATACTCGCTGCTAAAAGGGTCCGGCACGCCTCGCAGGCCTGCCTTCTTCCCTTCACGATAAAGAAGCTCGATGATCCTGTCCGCGTCCTTCCGTGAAACCTTGTAGCTTTGCTCCTCTTTCTTTGGGCCGTAGATCCCGGGTGAAACAAAACTGAACGGATCAACCGCCGCCGGGGCCAAAGGCAGCGTGAACGGCGGGAGATCCTTCAAAACAAGGTCATACGACCTCCCCGTAATGAACATCGGATAAGTATCCAGATAGTTCAAAATATTCCTGTCTCGAAGCAAGGTTCGTAACCGTTGTATTTCGAAATTAGCATTCATGAAAACCTGGACAGACTCAGAGACGTGATCCGTTCCCTCTAAAAGATCCGGCGCAAAAACTCCAGCAACAATGATCAAGCGATTTCCCTTCTCAAGAAGAGCGTTCAGTTCTTTATTAAAAGAGACGCGGTTCAACTTAGGGGCACCTAAGCCTTCTCTGCGCAAAAAAAGGTCCGTTTCCAGGAAAGCGATCTCCGCACGATCATAGCCCCCGACCCCCTCATCTTGGAGTAATTGACCGACCGCAGTCTTGCCATTCCCCGCGGCGCCTGTAAGCGTCAATATCTGATAGGGTTGCCCCACTTTTTTCTTTTCTGTCAGTACCTTCGTAATTGGCTCGATCACTTTTTTCCGGAACTCCTCGGATACGGCAACATTCCGCATCTCGGAGCGGGTGAGGGGCGGCACGGTGAGGTCGTAATATTGCGCATTTTTATCCATTGACGGGGAGTCGCTGATCAGCGTTTTTACGATGGAGACCTTAATGTTCGCGCCGGCCCAAAAGGTGAAGGCTTGGTTCCCGGAAATGACGACCAGTTGATTTACTTTTTGCTTGAGGACTTTGTTCAAATCTTCCGTAAACGCGAACAGTTTGGAATTCAGAATTTCTCCGTTTTCACCCAAATAATCGTCCGCTTTCATCAAAGCAATATTGGCCGCGGCATATTCCCCAACCCCTTCGTCTTTCAGGACCTGCCCAATGCTGGCTTTATCATCTCCCTCAAAAAGCAGTATCTGCGGTCCTTTACCCTTCTTTTCCGCAAGCTTCTTCGCGATCGGCTCGATCACTTCCTTCCGGAATTCTTCGTCCACCGATTCTTTCCGCATCTCGGAGCGGACTCGCGCCTCGGGGAGCTTCATGGAAAAAACCGTAAGCCCCTTCGAATAACCCGCCCTTGCCCTATCCGCAAAACGCAGCATCCCAAGCGGCCTGGGACCGATCAAACCGGGAACTTGCCTTAGGATCTTAGCCTCCTCGAAATCGCTGGCCAGCAGGGCCCCGGAATTCAGCCCGCTTAAGAGCGACTTGTGGAACGCGACGTCGTAGAGGTCCTCGAACGCCTTCACGTAGAGCAGATCCGCTTTTTCATCGGTCGGACCGATCGTTTTCATGATTGCTTTCGGATCGATCCTTTCCTCATGATAAACAATGCGCCGTTCTTTTCCGTTCTCGTCCTTGAACCGGATCTCATGGACCCGGTCACGAAGCTCGCGTACATGGATCTCCGTCGCTCCCTCACGTTTCAAGTCCGCCAGCATGAACGGCTCGACGCCGATCTGAGGATCCCGGAGCGCCTTAGGATGGAAGATCTTTTGCTGGAACTCGGTAAAAAAATAGGGGCGGGTTTTCGCATAGAACAGATAAAGGAGCATCATCTTCTCAAAGACCGGCAGCCCCGGGAATTCCTTCAATTCGCCGGACAAAGCGTCCATGAGCCGGCTCTTGTCGAACAGCACGCGGAAAGGCCACTGGTTGAAATAATGTGCCGTCTCCAACTCTGGGAAGAACTCGAAGATCGAGAGATCGAGCCCTCCGGGATAATAGGCGGTCCGCGGTTTCATCCGGAACGCCTCGACCGGACGGCCCTTGGCACCCGCCACGGAACCCTCGGCCTCTTCTCGCATCCGCCCGTCCAGCCGTGTCCTTTTCGTGATGTCTTCGGCTTTTGACAAATGTTCCGTTGTCAAAAACGCTTCGGACCAGGAGATCCGCGCCGTCCATTGTTCAAGTTCCCTACCCTTCACTTCCATGATCACGGGCCGGGGCCACCACCAGACTTCTCGCAACATCCAGAGCCGCGGTTTTGCAGCACCGATCAGACGGTCCCCGGGTTTGATATGGGCGAAGACGTCAACGAGCCCTTCCCGCAAGGCCGTCATTCCCCAGTGTCCATAAGGGAGCAGGTTCGCGTAAAAAGACACGTCCGTACTCGCATCAAAATCGAGCAGGACCGGAACAATTTTCCCTGTTCGGCGCACATGCTCTCGAAGGCGATCCAGCATTTTTTGATCCCGATCGAGAATTACCTCCCCCGGGGCAAGATCCTTTCCCACGGTTTCCATCCCCGTTCCTAAAACAGCACTGCCGTTAGGGGCCGTCCGAGGGCTTACGGTCTCCAGCGGAGATCCCACCTGCCGGATCTCCGAGCGTTGATCCAAAGCGGTCCCCCTCACGCGCTGCTGCAACGATCGAACGTGATCCGGATAGGAAGATCCTTTCCCCGCCTCGTCAACTAATCGCAAAAGGTCTTTCGACGTCTGGGGCTGTACGAGGCCCAAAATGAGCTCGAAAATGTTTCGGGGCTGTCTTAACAAACGGGAAAGAAGCCCCCGCTGGGCCTGGCCGTCTTCCGAAGCGAAGGTCTTCACCGCGACAGCCGCATAGTTCTTCTGTTCAAGAAGCCACTCGTTGATACGGGCCTCGTTTGCCGGGTTTTTAAGGTTCAGGTCCAAGATGAAAGCGCTAAAAAGTTCTTTAGGACCGAGATCTTTCAGCTGTTTCATGTAGTGGTCCGACATCACTCCCGTATTGCGCGCGTCATCGACGAAAATGACGTTTTTCCCTGATAGCCCCCCCTCGTCACCTTCGTAAGGGACCAAAACCTCGTCTGCGACCTCTTCCGCTCTCATTTGAGCGGTGGGGTGGGCGCTATAGCCCGGTATGGCGCTTCGCCATTCTCGGGTCCTGTAAACGGCATGGGGAACGCCCAGTAACGCCGCAAGTTCCTTCACTACCGGGTAGATCGGGGGAGAATAGGGCCGGATCTGGACCGAGACCAAGACCCACTCGTCGTTCTGCTCGATGCCCGGATAAGTCTCTTTAAACTTCGCCGCGAGTTCCCCGGCGAATCGTTTGATCGCTTCGGGATAACGGTATTTCAACGCGGAATAGTCGCTCAGCAATTCTGTCCTGTTCTCAAAATCGGATTCCGTGAGCGTGTACAGCGAAACACTATCGGACGGCGTTCCCGTTCGCATCTCGCTCCGCGCTGACCGTTTCACCACCTCGGCGGTGACAAAGCGGGGGCTTTGCGGCTGAGCATCATTCCGGCCCTGCGAAAACAGTTCTCTTACCCTGCCCAGAATTTGGCCGAGCCGGTCGAGAAAATATTCTCTTGTGACGGCCCATTGTTCCAGGGGCAGGATCACCGAACCGTCATCGAGCTTTTGAAATTTAATTCCATACTTCTCAAGGCCGGCCAGTTCGACTTGCATCGCCGCTTTTTTGCGCTCCCCTTCGGACAGATCCGGATCAATCGACCTGAGTTCATACCAAGTCGCATCCAGCGCGCGCTCTGCCCTTCTGAAAAAGGGCCCTAATTTCCCGGCCTCGGACGAAGCAAGATAGTCGGCCCAGCTGAACAGATCAATGCCGCGGCTTAAAGAGCCGTAACTGCTCTGGAATTCTTTCGCGACAATTTCCCGGGGAACCAGTTTCCCGCCGGTTTTTTGGAACACGATGAACTTCATAGCACGCATATAGTCTCCGGGACCGCCGTTCCCGATGAGCAATAGCCCCCCCTCATCAAGTTTTTGGGCCATGGCCTCGACCATGGAACGGATCGCGGGCGATCGATAATGCCGGGTCACATTGAACATGGTCATAAGCTTGACCGGCTCCCGGATCTTGCGGCCCTCGCCGTTGAGTTGATGGTCATCGACAAGTGGAATAAGCCCCTCCGCCGAAGCCCGCACCTCGCGGTCCACGGCATAGACCTTGACTGAAACACCCTTTTCCCTTAACGCAGCCGCCAAACCCGCCGTTGCGGTGCCGTCACTGCTCCCGATGTCCACGACCGCCGCGCCGTTCAACGTTCCGAGAGGAAGGTAGCGGTTCCCTATGAGCCATGAGATAACCGTCTCATAGCGGTTTCGGTAGGTTACGTTCGGTATCAGTTCGCTGGACTTCACAAACTCCGGCGCGACGCCCTGGCCCCTCATCTCGGAGCGGACCTGATTATTCGCCACCTCGGAGGTGAGCAGCGGTAAGCGGAGCGTGAACTGGGCGCCGCCCTCGGGACGGTTGGCCGCCTCGATCGTTCCGCCCATGTCCTTGACCACATACCAGGCTTCGGTAGTGCCGAGACCCGTGCCACCCTTATCGAGGCGCGTGGAATTATCCAGTTCGAAGATCTTCTGCCGCCCGTTCTCCCACACCTGTTGCTCGGGCTTCAGCCCTTTTCCATTATCGGCAACCTCGATCACCAGATCGCCGCCCTCACGCCTTAAAGTCACTATGACCTCGGGATCGACCCCACTCTCCTCCGCGGCCTTCCGCCCGTTCACGATCAGATTCTGCAAGACGCTGGCCATCGACAGCGGGTTGCCCGTCATCTTGCCCGTAAGGTCTTCTTTCCCGGCGTGTATTTTCGTGATCGATCGGACGGATCTGTGCTTAGTGTCCCGTTCCGACACCAAAGTCCAGACATCCTGGAAGCTGAAAAGATCCTGAGAGATCCTGCCTTGAAGGATTTCGATCCGCGACTCGAGGATGGCAATGGCTCTATCCAGCAGCGGCAGGATGTGCGCGAATAGCTCCTTCTCAAGTTCATCCAGCGGGAACGTTCCCGCCAAGGATGCGACCCGGTGCCGTTGGGCCTTGATATCCGTTAGGGATTCTTCCCACCGCCCGACCGCCGCAGGTCCGGCAAAATCACCGAAAAGTCCCTTTGTATTCTCCGCCCGGTTCTCAGCGTAGAAAAGGTGGTGCGCTATATCCTTAACCGTCGCGGCATCTTCAGCCCTCCGATGCCCGGAGTTTGCGATGAGCAATAAAATACTCCCTGCCGAAGAAGCCACTTCTGAAAAATCCAGAAGTTCCCCGCTGTGGTCGATGCTTCTCCAGGCGATCGCCTGCCGTTCTGCCGTTTCTCGATCAAGATCCCCGGACGCTTTCCCAAGCCGCATTTCGGAACGGGTCCGGAATTCCGAAGATCGACTTTCAGCCGTCCGGGGCTTCCCTTCCCCGTCTTTTATTTCACCGATCGTTTTTTGCAGATGTTCCGCGAGCGTTTTGAAATAGAGCTCCCCTTGAGACTCATCAAAAATAAGACGGTCGTCGATCCAGTCGTGCGATCTTGAAAGACATACGTTGTCATCCGGCTTGAGATTATGCCTGGTTATAAACTCAAAAAGGGGCGCGCTCTGACCTTGAAAATTCTTGGGAAAGGTGTGGTAACCCGCGGTGCCCGCGTTTCCCCTCGAATTCAACGCCACCAGCAAGGGCACAGGCTCCTGAAGCGAGTAGGCGTCCGTATCGACCGTGACGAACGCTTGCGCCCCCCCGATCTCGTCCCGGAACCGTCTCAACGCTTCCCCCTTCAGCTCCACGATCAGGGGACGGAACCACCACCCGACCCTGCGCGTCGTCCAGACCCTCGGCTTCGCGTGGCCGAAGACGCGTTCGCGAGGCGGGATATGAACGAAGTATTGAGCGAGCCCTTCAATCAGGGCCTTCGTCCCCCAATTCCCCTCATGAACAATCCCGGGATAGAATTGCATGTCCGTGTGCGCGTCAAAATTGACCAGAACAGGTACGGGAGCGCCCGTCCGCCGGTACCGTTCGCGTAGCATCGATGAAACCTGATGATGTTGATCAACTGCGATCACCCCGGGCGCCAACTCGTCCTCGAAGGACCTTGATTCGCTCCGTTTCAGTCCCTGATCCAGCGGCAGAACGACTTCCCCGCTGTCCAGTCTCCGGTACTTGATCTTGTTTTTCTCCAAGAACTTTCGCTGGGTCCGCAGGGCGCTTTCCCGCAGCATTTCAAGGGACATTCCGGACGACTTTTGTCCTGCCTCCTTCGCGGAAGCCTTCACAGCCAGCTCAACTTTTCTGAAGAACAACCC
>JAHQRI010000082.1 GCA_019052695.1 Candidatus Omnitrophota bacterium | reverse complement strand
CCATTGCGCCGGGGGATAGAGCATAATCAGCCTCCTGTTCTGAGCTTAAAAAGCTGATTATACGGGCCGGCGTAAAAGCGGACATTTCACGTGCTACGGAAAGCGGACAATTCATTAGCTTACGACAGAAGAGAGAATTTTCATTTACCTCTTGCCGCCATTCTTTTAGAATTTGTTTGCGTTGGAGCAATCTGACGTGAGTGAGAGTTTCCATAGGGTGTGTCCTCCTTGGTTGGCGCCAGAAGGATACACCCTTTTTATTTGCCTCCGCTCAGACCATTACACAATTTATGATACGCTACCCCGTCGGGCGTCTGCCTGGATATTTATAAAGTCTTCGTGTATAATCCCGCCGTCATGGCACCCGCTTTCGCGGTAAGGAAAGGTCCCCGTGGAATTCAGCTTTAATCTTTTTAAAAAACAGCCTCCCGAACTTAAAAGTCCGGTCTACGCCGTCTACCAGCCGATCGTGGACATCGCGACCTGGGATATCCTCGGCTATGAAGCCCTCGCCCGCAGTGAAAAAGAATCCGCCGTGGAAATGTTCCGGAAGTCCTACGAAAAAGGGTTCGTGATCCCTTTCGATTTTCACTGCCTGCAAGCCGCTGTCAAAGCGATCCCGAAGCTTCAAGAAGGGCAGTGCCTTTTTTTGAACGTGGAGCCGCTGACCCTGGAACAGGCCTTTTCGAAAGGGAAAGAAGGGGAAACGTTCCTGGAGGGGATGAAAAAGTATTCCGATAAGATCGTGTTCGAACTGACGGAGGGCGTCAAGAGGTCCGATTTTGATTTCATCCAACGAGGAGTGGATTTTATCCGCGCGTTAGGTTACCGGTTCGCACTGGACGATATCGCGGAGATCGGCTCCAAGACCTCCCAGTTGGCTTCGCTCAAGCCGGATTTTTTTAAGATCGATCTCCAACTGGTCCGGGGGATCGCGAACAATCATGTCAACCAGCAGATCGTCCGGGAAATGGTCCATTTAGGCCGCGTGAACGGTTCGGAAATGATCGCCGAAGGGATCGAGGAAAAGATGGATCTCGATTTCATCCGGAACATGGGGATCCGCTACGGGCAGGGGTTTTATTTCGCGAGGCCCGACAAGGAATTGGTCTATTACCTGGAGCCCCCCAAGTCGTAAACGTAAGGCATGGGATTCTCCGGCGGGCCGGGATCTTAAAGGGCCCTTTGTGGCGGGTGGGGATCAGCCGAGATCCGGGGCGGCGTCCGCTTTACGCGGCATTCATGAGCTTAGAGAAGTTTTCGGCATTACGTTCGACCCATAACCGGGCCGATTCCTCTTCCGAGAATTTTTTCCCCCGGAGGAGCGACATCTTTTCGCAGTATTGCCGTATTTCGATGATCTCTTCGGCGAGTTTTGCCCGGAAGGCGCTTGCGGAATCTTCAAAACAGACTCCGGTCTTGAAAAGCCCGGTTTCATTGTCCTTTTGGCAATAAGTTACCCGGGCGTTCATTTTAAAGAGCTGTTTTTCGACCGGGATGGAGATCTGGAGGTTGGAGCCTTCGGGAAGCGGCTGTGGCCAATAAAAGGACAACCCGCCCTGGGAGAGGTCCTCCGAACAGGTTTTTGAAGCGGTCTCTTCCCTTAATTTTGCCAGCTGAATGGGCACTTTGATCGGGTGTCTGTAAAATTGACGTTTCTCAGTACTCATGGTCGAATTATAACCCATGAATCTATTTTTTCCATTAAAGGAAGGTTTTTTCTTCTAATTCGGGCTTGATCAATAAGATATAAACCTGCATGATCAATAAATAGCCAAATCAATTTATAGCAAAAAAATACATTGATGATGCTGACACAAATACAAAAAAAAGCCGTTCAAAAGTGCGATTCGAACCTCATTGTCTCAGCCGGAGCGGGAACGGGCAAGACGAGGGTCCTGGTGGAAAGGGTCCTTTATCTTTTACGTATCCGGAAGGCCACCTTAAAAGGGCTTTTGGTCCTCACTTTTACGGAAAAAGCGGCCAATGAGATCAAGACGCGTCTGGCGAAGGAGTTGAGAAAAGAGGGACTGGAAGCGATGCGCCGCGATCTCGAAAATGCCGCGATCTCCACCTTTCACAGTTTTGCCACCCGTCTTTTGAAAGAACATCCCCTCGAAAGCGGTGTCGATCCGGAGTTCCGGGTCATCGAGACCGAACAGGCCTTGCTCTTACAGGAAGAGGCGATGAAGCTAACAGTGAAGAAACTTTACGGAGAAAAAAGCGAAGCCTTCGAACTGCTCGCCCTTTATGGAGAGGAAACGGCGAAGGACGGTATCCTGAAGGTTTTTACGGCGGCCCGTCACGAGGGGAAAACGCTCGGAGAATTTTTTCGGGAGAACGAGGAAAAGCGGGCCAGAATCTGCGCGAAAAGGGAAGACGAACTTGCGCGGGACGCGGCCCAGCTCATCCGTGATCTTCCCGAGATCGACGGAACCGGATGGGAACGGTTTTTTGACGACCGGGCGTGGGACTGGCGAACGGTCGCGGATTTTGCCGCGTGGAAGGCCGCTTATAAAGGAAAACGCAAAACAGGATGGAAGGAGTGGCGCGAGATTTGCGAAGACCTTGCGGCGCTCCGGAGGGAGCCTCTGGCGTCCGTTTGGCGTGCACGATTCGAGCGGGCGGCCTTGGAATTCGAACAGCTTTACGCTACCCTGAAAACGGAGAAAGGTTGGCTGGATTTTGATGACTTGCAGATGAAGGCGGTGCGCCTTTTTACGGATGAAAAGGCACCGCTTCAGAGGCTTCATGAGCGCTACCGGGAGCAGTTCCGTTACATCCTGATCGATGAATATCAAGACACCAACTTCTTGCAGGAACGGTTCGTGGAGCGTCTCGCATCCGGCAACAATCTTTTTCTGGTGGGGGATTATAAACAATCCATTTATGCTTTCCGCGGCGCCGAGCCGCGCCTTTTTCTTGAAAAGGAGCGGTCTTACAAGGAGGGGACCGGCGGGGAGCGGATCGTTCTGGCGGAAAGTTTCAGGAGCGAACCGGCCCTGCTTGATTTTACGAACCGGTTCTTTGCCACCCTTTGGGAAGAAGACGGATTTCCTTTCGATCCCCTTGTGTCCCGTGTCGGACAGGTATTCCCCGGGACCCCCGTGGAGGTCTTGGTCACGGCGTTGAAGGAAGGCGAGGACAAAGAACGCGGGCGTTTACGTGAGGCAAGGGCCCTGGCGCTGAAGATGCGCGAACTCCATGAGAACGAAGGGATTCCCTACGGTTCCATGGCCGTACTTTTCCAGGCGATGACGCTCAGTGGCCTTTATGAGGACGCGCTCAAGCGCGAAGGCATTCCCTATTTTATCGTTGCGGGCCGCGGCTTTTATGAACAACCCGAGATCCGGGACATGGTCAGCTACCTGTCTCATTTGGAGCGGCCGTTCGCGGACATTCCGCTTGCCGCGACGTTGCGGTCGCCCTTTTTTCACATTACCGATGATACGTTGTTCTGGATGTCCCGATACGCAAAAGCCGGAGATGATGAAGCGCCACTTTATCGGGCCCTCGAGGGTCTGGCCCGGATCAAGGAGATCGAAGAGAGCCAGCGGGCGCGGCTCCTTTTTTTTACCGCCCTGGGCCGTGAATTCAGGACGCTCAAAGACCGCGTCCCGCTATCGGTCCTTGTGGACAGGATCCTTGAGCGCACGGGGTATGAACTTTCCGTCCTCACAGACCCTCCCGGAGTGAGACGTTATGCGAACCTGAAAAAACTCGTCGCGATCATCCGGGAATATGAAGTTCAGGAACGGGTGTCTCTAGCGGCCTTCCTCGGGATCCTGAAACGGCTTGAACTTCAGGAGGTGCGTGAGTCCGAAGCGCAGGTCGCCTTGGAATCCGGTGCCGAGGCGGTCCGGATCATGACGGTGCACGCGGCCAAAGGGTTGGAATTCCCGGTCGTATTCGTTGCGGACCTCGGGCACCAAGGCACGCATGCGGATTCCAAAGCGGTCCTGGCCCACGCGGCGGAAGGCTACGGCATCAAGATCAGGAATGAAATGACCCTCGAGATGGAGGCCCCGTTCTTTCACCGTTTTATCGACCGGGCGGTCCAGCGGCGCGAAGACGAGGAATGGAAACGCCTTTTTTATGTCGCAGTCACGCGCGCGAAGGCCCGTCTTTTTTTAAGCGGGGTCCATGAAGAAAGAAAAACACAGAAAAAAAGCTACCGCGAAATGACCCGCTGGATGGATTGGGTCATGGCGATCTCCGGCACGCTCTCCGCGAAGATCACCGTGAACGCGGGCGGGGAGACGCGATTGTTCGCCGATCGCGTGACCGCCGGAAAAGGAAAAGTAGCCGCGGTTTTGCAAAAAGCCTCTCGGGAGGGAGCCCCTGCCGGGGTCCCTTGTCCCGAACCCCCGGCCGCGCCGTCTCTGTCCCGTACCCTCGATCTTCCGGTCTCTGCCTTTGTGCTTTTTCAAAAAGACCCCCAGGCCTTTTGGCGTACGTACCAGGTCGGATGGACGGTCGAGGCGGAGGGGGCACGGGACCGGGATCCGGAGCGGGACCCGGCCCCGGGAAATACCCTTGTTCCAGCGGCGGATTTCGGGACCGCCATGCACTCGTTTTTTGAGAAGGTAGACCTTCGGGATCCGGAACGCTGCCTCGAGCGGGACTTTCTTGAAGGGATGTTCGGCCGTTTCGGTAAAGAGGCGATCGTGGAGGCCGGCCGCTTGATCCGCGGGTTCGTACGGGGCCCCTTGTTCCAAAAACTACGAGCCGCTCGGAAGATCCATCGTGAAGTCGATTTCGTATTGAACGGACGGCACGGTCTCATTCACGGGAAGGTGGACGTTCTCTTCGAGGATGCCGGGGGGGATTGGCACGTCCTGGATTATAAGACCGCGTCGGGGGATGGGGCCGCGGCGCGTGCGGACGCGTACGACCTTCAACTCGAGATCTACGCCTACGCGGCCCACAAAATCCTGAAAATCCCGGTGCGTTCGGGTATTATCTACTACCTTAAAAACCAGAACGAAATAAGATTGCCGTTCGTTGCCGGAGGGAATGAAGGCCTCTGGGATGACCTGGGGCAAAAGATCTTTGACCTTCAGGAGCGGATCCTTGATTACTCCAACGAACGGATCGCGAACGGTGAGCTTGCCTCCCGTTCGGCAAGGGATCATCCATGCTGAACGTTCCGATCCATGAAATGATGGAAGCCGCGGTGATCACGATCGGGGAAGAAGACCCTTTGAGCGTCGCCGAAGAAAAGATGCGGAGGCACGGGATCCGGCATTTGCCCGTGGTCGATCGCGATGGGCGGATCACCGGGCTTTTTACCCAACGGGACCTTTTGAGGATCCTGCCGTCCCGCTTGAAAGAAGAAGACCCGGTCGATCCCGAGCTCCTGCGTTGTCATACCATGAAAGACGTGATGAAACGGGACGTTGAGACCCTTCCGTCCGGGGAGACGATCTCCAAAGCCGTTGCGTTGATGTGGGACAAGAAATATGGGTGCGTGCCCATCGTGGACGGGGACCGCCGGGTGGTCGGGATCCTGACGGCGATCGATATCCTCCATTTCGCGGTCCATTTTTTAAAATAATGTCCATAAAAAAACTCATTCTCTACGATCTCGACGGGACGCTTGTCGACACGCGCCAGGATATCATCAACAGTGTGCGGTACGCCCTGGGACGGCTGAACGGGCCGGAGCTGATGGACGATGAGATCAAGGACTGTGTCGGGACCGGACTTCACGCGCTGATCCGCCGGGTTTTTCGCATGCCGGAGGGAGCGCTTAAACCCGAAGAAGAAACTTTGACCGATCAGGGAGCGAAGCTGTACCGGCAGCACTACAAAAGTCACATGCTCGACCATTCGCGTGTTTATCCGGGGGCGAAGGATTTTTTAGAATCCCTGAAGGACCGCAAACAGGCGGTGATCACGAACAAACCGAACCCTTTTTCGGTCCAGATCCTGAAAGGCCTCGGGATCTTGAAATATTTTATCGCAGTGCTGGCAGGGGACAATGGACTCCCTTTCAAGCCCGATCCGGCCGCGATCCATCATTTGATGGAAGAGACCGGAGCGACGGCCGAGGAGACCCTTTTTATCGGGGACAGTCTGATCGATATCGATGCCGCGCGGAACGCCGGTGTGGAAGTCGTGACGCTTTCCCATGGGTTTACGGCGGAAGGCGTTCTGCGGGAGGCCGGGCCGGACTTTGTCCTGCGGGATTTTCAGGAATTGGGACAGTTGGTTCGGGAAAAGGGATGGTAACCGGAACAGGGAAAGGATGAACGGACCTTTATGACCGAAGACACGATTTCAAAGTACGAGGGAAAGATCGCCGAAGGGGACGTGGTCCTGCTTTGGTTCAATGATGAACGGACCTACATGATCGAAGTGACCCGGGGCAAACGGGCGGCGAACCATTGCGGGCGGCCCCTGGGTGTGGAGGATTGGATCGGGCAGCCGTACGGAAAAAAAGTGGTCTGCGATCATGGTTCCGGTTACCTTTTAAAACCCACCCTCGAGGACCTCATGATGAAGGCCTCACGCGAGAGCGGAATCATCTACCCCAAAGACGCCGCCCTTCTGATCATGAAGGCCGGGATCCGCAACGGGTCGAAGGTGATGGAGGTCGGGACCGGCTCCGGTTCCCTGACGATGGCGCTTGCCCAGGCGGTGGCCCCGGACGGCCGCGTTTTTTCCTACGACCGCCGGGAAGATCTCCCGAAGAACGCCTATAAAAATGTCGCGCGGGCCGGACTGAGTGCGCAGGTCACGTTCCTGCAGCGGCAGGCGGGGGAGCCTTTCGCGGAGGGCGGTTTTGATGCCGTCATTTTAGACATCCCCCAGCCTTGGGAGGAGGTTGCGGTTGTTAAGGCGGCGCTCAAAGGGGGAGGGCGCGTGGTCAGCCTGAACCCGACGTTCAATCAGATCGAAAAGATGGCGGAGGCCTTACGGGCCCAGGGATTTATCTGCGTGGAGAGCCGTGAACTGCTTGAACGGGAGATCTTGGCGCGGGAAGGGAAGACCCGTCCCGTCCAACGCATGGTAGGTCACACGGAGTTCATGTTGTTCGGCGTTCGCGTCGCGGATGAGATTGTCTGAAAACGTTCTTCCGGGGACGGATTTTCCGTTGATTTCCCCCAGGGCATCTGATACACTGGCGCCTCCATCGGAAGGATTTATTTTTAACCCCGAAAAATTTCACACAGGAGAACGACATGGGAAAAGCAACACGGATGACCGCACTCTTCGTGATGGCCGGTTTGATCGCTTTAAGCGGTTGTGCCTCGAAGAAAACCACGAAGAAAGTTGACACATTGCAGGCTCAAATGGGCGTCGTGACTGATGAGCTGGTACGCTTGGACCAGTCTCTCCAGGATACGCGGGCAGCCCTTGCTACTGAAGAGGCCAAGAAGAGCGCTCTGAGCAGCGAGCTGAGCGTGACGGAATCCCGCATTGATGCGCTACAGGAGGAGGAAGGGGTGATCCGGGGGATCTACCGCACGCCTTCTGGTTTCGAGTTGCCTTCCGTGAATATTCAAAAAGCGCTCAAGAAGGCGGGCTACTACAACGGGGCTTTGGACGGCAAGGTGGGGCCGATGACCCGGGATGCGATCCGCGCTTTCCAGAGTGACAACGGGTTGACGGCTGACGGAGTTTGCGGACGTCAGACCTGGTCCAAGTTGAAGTCATATCTCGAGGCTATCAAGTAAGTTCTTGTAGCTTCAGGGACGATTTGCCGGCTGGATCCGCTCGGGTCCAGCCGGTTTTTTTTGCCCTGTGCCGGCGATCCTTGCTACAATGAATCCTATGAGGTCATTTTCCGTTCGAACAGTTCTTTTGCTCTTAGGCGTTTGCTGCGGTGCCGGAGTGGTTTTTGCCGCGGCCCCTCTCAAAGATCTCTCCTTACCGTGGCCTCAGAACCTACAGGATTATCGTAAAATAAGGATCCTCGTGTCGAAGAACAAAGCGGCGGTCCAGGTCAGCTGCAAGGATTCCTATGAAGTGTGGGACGACCGGGGCCGGTTGGTTTTCAAAGGCGCCGATCTTCCCGGCGCGACGGTCAAACCGGCGGCGTCAGGTCTTCAATGGTGGAAGCAATCTGTTGAAACGCGCTTCTTTTTGTTGCGGACCCAGGGGGCCGGCATTCGCGTTGGTCAAGTAGGGGTTTTCAGGGATACGGTCTTTGTCTACAAGAATTCGGCGGGAAAACTTGACATCATCAACGAATTAAAGATCGATGATTACCTGAAAGGGGTCGTTCCTTTCGAGGGGAATCCCAAGTGGTCGATGGAGTCCCTTAAGGCGCAGGCGATCGTTTCCAGGACGTTCGCGTTGACGCGCATGATGGAACGTCATGGTCAGGAATACGATGTCATGTCGGGGGTCTTTAGCCAGGTCTATGCCGGCAAAAAGATCGAGGACGAGCGGACGAACGAAGCCGTCGAGGTGACGCGAGGCCAGGTCCTGACTTATAACAAAAAACTTTTTCCGGCTTATTTTCATTCGACCTGCGGCGGCGCGACCACCGCGGCCGACCTTGTCTGGCCCGTCAAACCGCACCCCGCCCTTCGGGGCGTTGAATGCCGTTTTTGTCAAAAGGCGCCGCATTACAAATGGGAATCCAAGGTCCAGCCGTCCGAGATCAAAGCAAAACTGGCGCAACACGGG
>JAHQRI010000081.1 GCA_019052695.1 Candidatus Omnitrophota bacterium | reverse complement strand
TCGGGGAAGGCGCTTCGGTCCGCGGGGTGATCGAGACCGCCCGGCAGGTGACGGACCGTATCGTCGCCGTCGCGGTCGCGAAAGCGAAGGCTTATCTTGCGATGGCGCGCGACTTTTTCAGGGACCATTTCCGGGAAACACCGGAAGTGCCCGCGGAGTGGGCGGCCTCATGGCCGGTCTACGCGAAGGTCTTGACGCATCCGGCGAGCGCAAGCGACGAGCGGCTGCTCGTCGACCAGCGTCACGGGGTACCGGACACGTCAAGCGTCCTGCCGCTCCTCCATTTCGCCCGTTACAACCCGAAGGCGGAGGTCGTGCTCGCTTTGATCGCGGACGCTGCGGCGGCGGAGGTTTTCCAAAAAGAGCTCAAGGTACTGGAGGACGGGCTCGAACCGCTCGCGAACTTCAAGGTGATGGCTTACGCGGACGAGGGATCGTTCGTGAAGGATTTCTCGGGTCTTTACAACAACGCGGCGCCCCTCGGGAAAGCGGTGGCGCTCGTCACCGACCGCGGGGATTCGGTCGTGACGCAAAAGATCGGGGCACGGCGCCGGCTCTTGAGCGTGGTCGGCGCGGCGGACCCGCTCAAACAGACGGCCTCGGTGCTCTTGGCGGCGGACAAACTGCTGGACGAATCGGTCTGGTCGCTCGGGTACCATTTCGTTCCGATCGAAACGCTGGGAGGCCTGGAGGCCCTGATGGCCGAATTGGCGGGCTTTATCGCCGCCCAGGCGAAGATCCTGACGGCCGCCTAAAAAAAGTTGCCCCCCTGACCCGCCCTAAAGGCCGGGTTGGGTCAGCGGTCCGTTCGGTCCGGGTCACCGGGCCGGACGGACCGTTTTTTTCTTTACTCCCGCTCGATTGTCCTTTATTAATGCCCCATGAACTCCCCTGCCCCCACAATGGCTTTTCGCCCCCGTTTCCCGGACTCCTCCGTTCTTTTTCTCCTGCTTTTTTTTATCGCACTTCTGCCTCGCCTTTTTTGTCTTTGGCAGGTCCGGCACTCGGTCCTTGTCGATTACCTGCCGCTCGATGCCGGAAGTTACGACCGCTGGGGTTTCCTCTTGTCACAGGGCGGGACCGGGGAGGAAACATTCCCCGGCCTGCCTTTTTACGCCTATTTCCTCGGCGGCCTTTACCGGATCTTCGGTCATCATCTGGAGGTCCTCCGGACCGTCCAGGCCGTCCTGGGCGCTTTGACCTGCGCTTTGACTTTCCGCATCACAAAAGATCTGACGGGAAGCGTCCTTGCGGCCGCGGGGGCGTTCCTTGCCGCGCTTTTGTTCCGTCCGGCCGTTTTCTACGAAATGTTCCCGATGACCGAAACGCTGGCCGCCTGGGTTTGCGCTGCTTTGGTCTTTTTCCTCCTCCGAGCCTATAAAGAAAATTCCCTGCTCTATCTTTTTCTCGCAGGGATCCTCGCCGGCATCGGGCTCGGGCTCAGAACGAATTTCTGGGCCGTTTTTCCCGTTCTGGCCGCATGGCTCCCCGGGGCGTTCCCCGGCCGCCGGATCAAGACGCTGCTGGCTTTCCTGTGCGGGACCGTCCTCGTGACCGCACCCCTGATCGCATCCGGACCGATAACGGGAAAACCTTTTTCTTTCCCGGGTTACAACGCGGGGATCTCGTTCTTCATCGGGAACGGCCCGTACGCGGACGGACGCTCGCTGCGTTTCCCCTGGGTCCCCCCGAACGACAACGACCTCCCCCAGGTCTTCCGTCATGCCGCGACCTGGAAAACGGGCGAGCGGATGAACGACGCGGAACTTTCTACTTTTTGGTACCGGGAGACGCTGGGCTCTATCCAAAAACATCCGGTCAAATTCGCGAAACTGGCCCTGGTAAAATTGAGGCTTCTCGTGAGCGGGTTCGAAATGCCGGACATTTTCTCCGTTTCCTTCCTGTCCCCCCTCGTCCCCGCCTTTTTTCTTTTTCCGCTGAATTTTTTCTGGCTGCTCCCTTGGGCCCTGGGAGGGCTTTTCCTTTGTTTCTCGTTCGAGAAAAAAAAGCTGCTCCCCGCGCTTTTGCTTTTTTCTTACGCCGCGGCCATCCTGATCGTCCTGGTCCATGAACGGTACAAACTTCCGCTTTATCCCCTTCTGGCGCTTTACGCGGGTTCGGGCGTTGCCGCGCTTTGGAATAAAAAGGTCCCGCAGGTCAGAAAGATCGCGGCCTGCGGCCTCGTCCTCATTCTCCTGGCCTTGTCTTCCGATCCTGTTTTCGTCAAACGGTATGCGGGAACGCCCTCGGCGGGTTATCACCTTTTGGGGCTTCACTATCTGCATAAAAAAAATTACGCCGAGGCCGCGGCCCTGTTCCGCACGAACCTCGCGGTCGCGCCCGCCGCCCGGCTCGCGGACGTCCACAACAGCCTGGGTTTCGCACTGGAACAGAACGGACAATGGGACGAAGCGGCCCGGGAATACCGCGCGGCGGTGAAGTTAGCACCCTCTTACGCGTTGCCGCGTCATAATCTGATCCGTCTTGAAGCGGAAATGAAATCCCGTCAGGAGGCCGGACAATAACCGCCATGCGCCTCTGGAGCCTTCACCCCAAATATCTGGATGCGAAAGGGATCGTCGCGCTCTGGCGGGAAGCCCTGCTCGCCCAAAAAGTCCTCCAGGGCAAGACCAAAGGATACACCCATCACCCGCAACTCGACCGTTTCAGGGATTCCGGCGACGCCCGGAACGCCATCGCCCGTTACCTGGAAGGCGTTTGGGAAGAAGCGGACCGCCGAGGCTACCATTTCGACAAAAATAAGATCCCCGCGGCAAAATTCCCCCCGAAGATCCCCGTGACGCGGGGGCAGATCGATTATGAGTTTGAATGGCTGTGCCGGAAATTGAGAACGAGGGACCCCGCGCGCTGCGCGGCGGTCCGTCACGAGACTCGCATCGAAATCCATCCCTCCTTCCGCGTCAAACCCGGCCCGGTCGCGCCTTGGGAGCGACGTCACTAAGTCCGGGAACGCCGGACCCGGGGACATTTCGTTTGACCGGTCATCCCGCGGGGTCTAAACTTCCCGTGGCGCCCCGCAAGGACGCGAGCGGCCCCCAACATATCCTTGGGAAACTGCCGGAGGATCGATGGCTATTTTGCTTCTGCACGCGATCACGTTCCTCGCGGCCTTTCTGCTCTTCCAGATCGAACTCATCGTCGCCAAAAAGCTCCTCCCGGTATACGGCGGAAGTTATTTCGTGTGGGGGGCCTGCCTGGTCTTCTTCCAGGCGTTTTTGCTCCTGGGTTACGTTTTTGTCCATCACGCGGTGCGTCGATGCGGCATCCGCCTCTACCGGAAGGTCCATCTCCTGCTGGTACTTCTCCCTTTGTTATTTTTCCCGGGGCGAGCCCTCGAGACCGGACACGCCGGGGCATCCCCCTTTCTGGCCGGCAGCGTCTTCCTGAGTTTGTTCTTAAGTATCGGCCCCGTCTTTTTCGTCCTGGCGACCATGAGCGTCGCGTTGCAGTCCTGGCTCGCCGCCTCGCCGCTCGAACAGCGGGCAAACCCTTACGCCCTTTACGCGACTTCGAACGCGGGGGCGCTCGGCGCATTGCTGACCTATCCTTTTTTCTTCGAACTGTTCCTGCCGCTGCGGGAGCAGGAGCTGCTTTGGCGGGCGGGATACGGCATCCTGGTGTTGCTCACCGCGCTCCTGTTTTGGCGCGTGCCGGCGGACTCACCTGTTCCCGCGATTTCCTCCCCCAAAGATAAAATCCCGCGATCCGAGATCACTCTCTGGCTCCTGCTCAGCGCGGCGGGGGTCATGCTGTTCATGGCGGTCACGAATATCCTGACCTACGCGATCGCCCCGGTCCCGCTCCTTTGGGTCCTGCCCCTGGCGATCTACCTTTTGACTTTCGTCCTGAGCTTTAAAACCAAGCCCTGGTGCCCTTCCTGGGTCCTTAAGGGCATTCCCGTCCTGTTGGCGGGAAGCGCCCTTCTTTTTTTTCTGGTACGGAATAAGACCTTCCCGATCGCGACCGAGGCGGTCCTGTTTGCGGGGGTCCTTTCCACGGTCTGCCTTTACTGCCAGAACCGCCTCGCCGCTCGGAAACCGGCCGCCCGTGAGAACTTGACCTTGTTCTACTTAATCCTGTCCTCAGGCGGGTTCCTCGGCGGCCTCGTGACCAGCTGGATCATGCCGCTCGTTTCGAGGTCCGTGATCGAATACCCCCTGGCCCTGGCCCTCGTCGCCGCCGCCGTTTGGCTCGAGGACAAAAAAACGGCCGCCCCCTCGGGGATCAAACTTTTCCGGGGAGGGGTCCTCGCGACGGTCCCGGGACTGCTTTTACTCTTCTGGGTCCCGGAAATGTTCCGTCCGAGTCCCCCCGTGGTGATGAAAAAAAGGAACTACTACGGGATCTACGAGGTCAGGGACACGAAAGAGATCCGGGTCCTCAGCCACGGAACGACCTTACACGGGGCCCAATTGCGCATTCCCGGTCTCGAGCTGGAACCGAGTTCTTTTTACGGCCGCACATCCCCCATCGGGGAATTGTTCTTTTCAAGGACCATCCCCCTCCGGACGGTCGGCGTCATCGGTCTCGGCGCGGGGACGCTCGCGATCTACACCCAGGGCGGGGACATTCTGGATTTCTACGAACTGGATCCTGATATCGGCGTCATCGCGGAAAAATATTTCACTTATCTTTCCCGCGCTCCCGGAACGGTACGGGTTTTTTACGGCGATGCGCGGCGCTCGCTGGAACTCGCCCCGGAACGGAAATACGACGTCCTTGTCGTGGACGCGTTCGGCGGCGACGCGATCCCCTTTCATCTTTTGAACCGGGAGGCGCTGGCACTTTATAAGGACCGCTTGAACGAAGGCGGACTGCTGTTATTCCACATCAGCAACCGTTTTATCCGGCTGGACCCCGTCCTAGTCGGCGTCGCAAAAGACCTCCGGGCCCGGGTCCTTTACCGCACGACCTCGGGGTGGCCGACCGGTCTCATTTCTCATTGGATGGCCGTCACGTGGGATAACGCACTGGCCCAAAAATTGATCGACGAACGTCAGTGGGAGGCCGTCGCGGCCCGTTTTACGGAACCCCAACGCGTCTGGACCGACGATTATTCGAATATCCTGCCTTTTATCGATTGGGAGGAGATCCGAAGATCCTTGGACGGCAACGCACCCTTCCCGAACCACCCCGGCCGCTGAATTCGGCCGTCATCGCAGAAGCGACTGCTTTTCAGGCGCTGTCAAAACCCGCCATTTTCCCGCCGGTAGGTCCCCTAAGGCGTAGCCTCCGATCGCCGTCCGGATCAAACGCAGGGTGGGGAACCCGACGGCGGCCGTCATGCGCCGCACCTGGCGGTTTTTCCCCTCGGTCAGCTTGAGCTCGATCCAAGAGGTCGGGACGGACAAACGAAAACGAATGGGCGGTTGGCGCGGCGGGTATCGGGGGGCTTTCAGGATTTCCCCGCGACAAGGTCGCGTGCGGTGCCCCTGAATGATCAAGCCCTTACACAACTTTTCTAATGCGACCTCTGTAACAAGACCCTCGACCTGAACATGGTAGGTCCGCTCATGCGCGTGTCGGGGATTCAGCAACTTGTCGTTCCATTCCTTCTCGTCGCTCAAAAGAAGGAGTCCTTCGCTGTCCGCATCCAGCCGTCCGACCGAATAAACTTTTTTGGGGAAGCCGAAGTCGGCCAGCGTCCGGAGAGGAGGGCCTGAGGGACCCTCTTTCTCTATCGCGGCACGGGACGGACCCGTGAACCGCGAAAGAACGCCGTAAGGTTTGTGGAAGGCAAGGATCATGAGGCTCCTTTTACCGCAGAAAAACCCGGTCTTCAAGCACCATCTTGGGATTTTTTCTTGAGTTCGCCGGGAAACACCGTCATACTGCACGCATTTCCGGGCCCTTGTGATGAAAAGATCCCCTCTCGTTTCCATATTTTTGATCATCCTGATCGACATTCTGGGTTTTACGATCATCCTGCCGCTCCTACCGTTTTACGCCGAGCACTACGGAGCGACACCGCTCGTGGTCGGTTGGCTGTTGGCTTCCTTCGGGATCTGTCAGTTGATCGCCGGCCCCATCCTCGGACAGATCTCGGACCGCGTCGGCCGGAAACCGGTCCTTATGGTAAGCCAGGTGGGGACCTTGGCGGGATTTTTGATCCTCGCCTTCTCCACGAGCTTGTTCCCTATTTTTATTTCGCGCGTTATCGACGGGCTGACGGCCGGGAACATTTCGGTCGCACAGGCTTATATCTCGGACGTGACGGAACCCGAAAAGAGGGCCAAGTCCTTCGGCCTGATCGGCATTGCGTTCGGGTTCGGATTCCTGGTCGGCCCCGCGCTCGCCGGATTTCTGGCCCAGTTCGGCCCTCAATACCCCATTTTCGCCGCCGCCGGACTTTCGGCCATGAGCGTCGTCACCACCGGAGTCCTTTTGCCTTCCCCCAACGAAGAGGCCGCTCGAACCGGGCAGACCGCTCCCGCGGACGGGAAAGCATCCCCAAACGATCCTCTCGGTTGGAAAAGCACGCTGGACCTGCTCCGGGAACCGTCCCTCGGCTACCTGCTGTGGCAGTTCCTCACTTTTATTTCGGCCTTCGGCATTTTTTTCTCGGGCTTCGCGCTTTTTGCCGAACGGCGGTATACCCACCACGGGGTCCCGTTCGGGGCTAAAGAGGTCGGCTATGTGATGGCCTATGTCGGGCTTCTGGGCATGATCGTTCAAGGAGCCCTCATCGACCCCTTGGTGAAACGGTTCGGTGAGTGGCGGCTGACCCAAGCGGGCTTCGTCCTGATGGCGGGCGGATTCTTTTATCTGGGCTGGACCTTTGACCTGTTTCCTCTGTTGATCGCTGTTTCGATCGCATTCACGGGTATGTCGGTTTTGCGGCCCAGCCTGACCAGTTTGATCACGCAAAAGGCGGGACCGCAGCGACAAGGCACCGCGTTGGGGCTCACCCAATCCTTTATCGCGCTCAGCCAGGTCCTGATGCCCTTCGTCAGCGGCCTCTTGATCCAGCACCGTCTGCTCACGATCTGGGCGTGGACGGGCGCACTGGCTTCTCTGGGAGGATTGTTTTTCAGGGATTCGCGCCAAAAAAGCGGCGTGGTCTACGCCGCGTCCCGCTAAAGTAAAGATCCGGGAAAAACGCAATATTATTTCGTCTTTTAGGCAAGAAGGCCTTATACTGTCGCCATGACGACACATCCGGCTTCCCAACCGTCCGCTCCCGTGACCTTCTACGGGCTCGGTATCGCCCCCCAGTTATTGGAAGTCCTGGACCGGATGAAATTCACCACCCCGACACCGATCCAGCAGAAAGCGATCCCTCTGGCCCTCGAAGGCCAGGACGTCATCGGCATCGCCCAGACGGGTACCGGGAAAACGCTCGCCTTCGGCATTCCGATGATCCAGCGTCTCGCCCAGAAAAAAGGACGCGGGCTGGTCCTCGTCCCGACGCGTGAGCTCGCCTATCAGGTCCATCAAAGCATCTATAAGATCGACCCCAAGATCAAATTCGCGGTCCTGATCGGCGGCGCCTCCATGCACAACCAGATCCAGGAGCTCCGCCAGCACCCGCGCATCATCATCGCCACTCCCGGCCGCCTGATCGATCACATGGAACAGCGCTACGTTTTTTTGGATGAAGTGAGCGTGCTGGTACTCGACGAAGCCGATCGCATGCTCGATCTTGGGTTCGCCCCCCAGATCCACCAGATCCTGCGCAAGGTGCCGCGGGACCGCCAGACCATGCTCTTCTCGGCCACCATGCCCGAACAGATCATGAAGATGGCCTCTTCAAACATGAAGCTCCCGATCCACGTGGAGATCGCGAAGTCGGGTACGGTCGCCGAAAAGATCACTCAGGAACTTTTCGTCGTCAAAAAAGAAGCCAAAAGGCAGCTGCTGGCCAAGATCCTCGCTCAGTACCACGGCACGATCCTTCTTTTCTCGAGGACGAAGATCGGCGCGTACAAGATCACTCGCGCCATCCGGGATATGGGACACTCCGTCGCGGAGATCCATGCCGACCGCTCCCTTGCCCAGCGGCGCGAAGCCCTGGAAGGGTTCAAATCCGGGCGGCATCGCATCTTGGTGGCCACCGACATCGCGGCACGCGGGATCGACGTCAAGGGGATCGAGCTGGTGATCAATTACGACCTTCCGGACGACGCGGAGAATTACGTCCACCGGATCGGCCGCACCGGCCGGATCGGGGATAAAGGCCACGCCATCTCGTTCGCTACGCCGGATCAGGGGAAAGAAGTCAAGAACATCGAGCGGTTGATGCGGACGGCGCTCCCCATCTCGGAACATCCGGAAATGCCCCTTGAAAGCTTCATCGAACACAAGCCAACGGTGGTCGCTTCGTTCGGGGGCCGCAGTTTTTCCCGTGGAAGACGCCGAGGGTTCATCGCGGCGGCCTACCGCAAGCGCCGCTGATCCCCTACTTTCTCCGGCTCACCGAAACGAACTCGTTGAAATAGAATACCTTCCCAAAGACCCGGGGCAGCGGGAACGAATATTGACGGATCGTCTCGAAATCCAGGGCCTCGGCGATCGCCCGCGCTTTTTCGAAATCCACGAACTCCCGGTGGGTGGCATCCCTCCGGTGGCCGGCCTCCTGGGGAGTAATGATGATGAGCTTCCCGTGCGGTTTCAAGACCTCCCGATAGGTCGCCACCAAGGCGATCGCCGCGGCTTGGGTCATGTGCTCGGCAACATGGGACAGGAG
>JAHQRI010000080.1 GCA_019052695.1 Candidatus Omnitrophota bacterium | reverse complement strand
AAGGTCTTTTCGTGCTTCACGAATCTCGAAAGCACTGAAAGAATCATTTTCGCGATCTTTAACTACTTAAACACTGTTTGGAAGGAAAATCCCTTGAAGCAATTTACACAATTTATTTGACGTTACCAATACGGCCCCGTCGGCCCGCGGGCAAAGGGATGCCCGGGTTTTCCGTGAATGATTTAGGGGATTTGAACGGTCTTGTTCTTGCTCGTGAACCCGCCCGTGATCGTGACCCGGCTTTTAGGGACCCGGAAGTGCTCGGCAAGCGCCTCGATCACCGATTCGTTCGCCCGCCCTTCCCGCGGCGGCGCCTTGACACACACGAGAAATCCCCCTCCGGCAACTTCTTCGACGGTATTTTTTTTTGCATTCGTCTTGACCCTGACCCTGATCTTCATGGCTCTCGGGAACGCACCCGAACCTTTCCGCATTTTTCCTCTTGAGAAGAGACCCCGCCGTGTTGATAATGGAGACACGATGCGCCGGATGACCCGTAAAAATCTTTTAAGGACAGGGGCATGGGCCTTATTCATCAGCTCGCTGCTGATAGCCGGCGCCCAGGGGTCTCTCGCCTTCCAAGTCACGACCGGTCCCGGGATCTTAACCCTGGTGCTGCGGCTTCCCGCCGACTATGAATTCATCGAGGGGGCACCTTTCTCTCTCGAATTTGAACCGGACGACCCCGAGACCCTATCCTTCCCTGCCCTACCGGCCGGACGATTCAACCCGATGGCCGGGTCCACAAAAGTCCCCTTTACCGCCAGGGAAGGTGCCGCCACCGTAACGATACGGGCTACTTTATTCTACTGTGATAAAAGCTCAAAGATGTGCCTTCAAAAAACGCACGAAACGCGTCTTACGTTCGAGGTCACCGAACGCGGCGCCTCCTCCCCCGTTTTCGTTTGGGACATCGTTCCCACAACCGACCCGATCCCGGCGCCCTGAAGTTCCGGACGGTCGCCTAAGGTTTGAGGTCCCGTAAAAGAGGGTAGCGCTTGTCCTTTTCGGAAAGGATGAACGGACGGTCCGTGGGAGGCCAGGGGATCGCGAGCGCCGGATCGTTCCAGAGGACCCCTCTTTCGTGCGCGGGCGAATAGTAATCCGAAACCTTGTAGAGGAATTCGGTACCATCCTCCAGAACGCAGAACCCGTGAGCGAAGCCCTTGGGAACGTAAAGCATCCGCCGGTTCTCCGCCGACAAGACAACGGCAAAATGCTTGCCGTAGGTCGGAGAGCCCGGGCGCAGGTCCACGCCGACGTCGAACACCGAACCCCGCAACACGCGCACCAGCTTCGCCTGGGCCTTGGGCTCCGCCTGATAATGAAGGCCGCGCAAAACCCCTTTGGCCGACGCGCTGATGTTATCCTGGACGAATTCGTCCGGGATCCCGTGCGCCGCAAAAAGTTCTTTACGGTAACTCTCGTAGAAAAAACCTCTCCCGTCAGGGAAGACGTCCGGTTCCACAATAACAACGCCGTTTATGTCCGTCGTAGAAAATTTCATGGCTCCCCTCGCGGGCCTCAGGGTAATAACCGCCGGATCTCTTCAACGATCCGGATCAAGTCAAAGGGTTTCTGGAGAAAGGCGTCCCGGCCGAGCGCCTCCGCCTCATCCATGATGTGCTGGTCAACGTACCCCGTGACCATGATCACTTTCGTGCGCGGCGATTTTTCTTTGCAGGCCCTGAGCAGATCGATGCCGGAGGCGTCCGGGAGTTTCACATCGACCAGGACCACGTCCGGCTTCAGCTCCTCGATGATCTGCAGCCCCGTCTTGGCCGAATCCGCCGTGTACGCCTCATAGCCTTCTTCAATCAGGAATTCCTTGATCTCCTGAACGATCCCGGCCTCATCATCCACGATCAAGACTCTCGGCATAGGGTCTGGCCTCCGGTCTTTCTCAATTTTTTTATTCTATCCCGCTTCCGGTCTCAAGGGAACCGTTTTTGAAAGCCCCTTCGCGCTGGGGACCTCTTCGTAGATCGGGAGCGTCAGCGTGAACGTCGTCCCCTCCCCGACCTTGCTCTGGACCGTGATATCGCCCCCGTGAAGTTCGATGATGTATTTGCACATGTAAAGGCCGAGCCCCGAACCTTTGCCGGGCGGCTTGGTCGTGAACCCGTAATTGAATATGCGCTTCATGACCTCTTCGGACATCCCCGAGCCGTTATCCTTGAAGTGGATCGCCACCATGTTCGGGTGCTTCGAATCGATCTCGGCCATCACGCCGATCTTCCGGTGATGTTTGCCGGCCATCGCGTGGTAGGCGTTAATGAAAAGATTCAGGAACACTTCCTGCAAGCGTTCGAGGTCCCCCCGGATCAGGGGCACATTGCCCGGGACGTTGAAATCCACCTCCGTGCCGGTCAGGTTATCCAGATAGGTCTGGAATTGAACGAGAGGCAGGGTCTCCTCGAGGATCAGCTTGAGGGACAGCGGCTCGAATTTCCCTTTTTCGGACTTCTTTAAAAGCCCCGTGAGCGTATTCACGACGGCCTTGATCCTCTCGATGTTCTTTTCCATTTTCTCGAAGACTTCAAGGATCTCGCTCACCTTCATGTCCGGGTTCTTCCGGTGTTTGAGGATCGCCCTCGAGACGTTCATGGAAAGGATGGTCAGGGGGTTATTGACCTCGTGACCGACGGACGCGGCCAAGCGACCGAGCGTGGCCATCTTCTGCTCGTGAATGAGCTGGGCCTGCGTATCCTGAAGCTGTTTGTTCGCGCCCTCGGCCTCTTGGAGGGCGTTCATCAACAGGGTCTTGGAATGTTCCAATTGCCCGTTGATGTGCTCCAGCTCCCGGGATTTCCGGACCGCCTCGTCATAGAGCCGGGCATTTTCGATCGCGATGGAGGCTTCCTGGGCAAGGGTGTAAAGGAGGTTCAGGTCTTCGGTAGAATAATATTCCCCGGATTTCTTTTCTCCGAGCAACAGAATGTTCCTGAGCTCCCGTCCCAGAAAGCTTGGCACGCAGCAACTCGCTCGAAGCTGGTTCATCCGCTCCCGGATCGCTTCGTAATCGTGCCGGATCTTATCCTCCCCTCTCCTGAGAGGACGCCCCTCGCTTTGCTCCCTCACCCGGTCGATATCCACGGCCTCTTTATGGTTCTCCAGGTAGTGGATCAGCGGGTCGTTGGTATAGAGCGTCAAGGTAAAATATCTTTTTTCGTAACCCCGCTGGCCGACCAGATGGAACCGGTCGCTGTCCCCCTCCCGCATCAAGACCGCCGCGTTCTTCACACGCATCTTCATCGTCACGAAATGGACCACAAGGCCGAGCAGGTGCTCGAGGCTTTCGATGTTCGACATCCCGCGCGACGCATCTTTCAGGAGCTTGTGATAATCATACTTCCGCTGAAAAAGAAAACGGTCCGTGAGATTGACGAGGAGCTTATTGGCCCGGTCGAAGAGGAGCATGGTCATCAGGACGCACAGGATGTTGCTCGTCAACGTGTTGAAGCCGATCCACTGTCCGATGTAACTTTGCGTGATGGCCGTGATCAACCCCACGACCAGCATCAAAAAGCCGAACAGCCCCGCGAACACCAGTGTCCGCTTAACGATCACCTCAATATTGAGCAAACGGTAGCGGAGGATCGCGTACGCGAGGATCGCCACGTAGAGGGTCACAAAAATGCTCAGGAAAGGGGGGAAATCGATACCGAACCAGGGCAGCCAGTTCGTGGCCGCTCCCGCGTAACCGATCAGCGTTGAGAAAAAAACATACCGCAAAGGCGCCGCCTGACGCCGCGGGAGGGCACGGTAACCGGCCCTCGTGGCGAACAGTCCGTAGGCCACCTGCCAGACCCAGACCGCGATGTAGAGATAAAAAAGAGGCCGCGGGTCGGGCCAGAAAGCCCAATCATTTTTTCTCTCGGCGGTCATGAAAAGGAGCCCGCTCACGGTGGCCAGAGCGAAAAGAGCGTTCGCGATATGATGGATCCGAAGGGCCCGGATCTCCTTTTCCCGATTCCCCAAAAGATTGAAGACGAATTCCAGATAACCGCTATTGGTCACCATGGTCCCGATCGTCAGGATCTTGAGACCGATGAGGGCCTCTTGGCTCGTCCCGGACATTCCCCAAAAAAAGTAGCCGATGCTCCACACGCAAACCCCCGAGCCAAAAAGAAGATAAGCCCGGTGCGTTTTTCCCGATGGATTTTTGAAGAATACGAACAAAGCGAGGGCGATCGAAGCGGCGGTATTGACGAGACCGATCAGCGAAATCAGCGACATTCAAAACCCCTTTGGACTGGGAAAGACACTATGCCTCGTCGCTTGTATCGGCAAAAGGATCCATATCCTTAGGCGTGATTATTATAACCCTTTGCGATTAATAGTGTTGCGTATAAAGGGCGCTCCGGACCCGGCCACCGTGCCACCCTATCCGGCACGGGTTGTCCTCCGCGATCCTACGGTCAGCAGATCAGGAAAGACGTGCTCGGGGGAAACGGATCTTAAACGCGGCCCCTTTCCCATGACGGGCCTGGGTCGTACCTTTCCGGCCCGAGCGCGGTTCCAGGGGCGATTCGACCGCCAAGGTCGCGTGATGGCGTTTGAGGATGCCAAAGCTGATCGCCAAGCCCAACCCCGTGCCCGCGCCAACGTCTTTGGTCGTGAAAAAAGGATCGAAGATCTTTTTCTGATTTTCCGGAGAGACCCCGATACCGTTATCCGAAACGATAAGCTCCGCACCGTCGTCCGCCGCGCGGGTTTCGATAAGGATCTCGCCGTCAACCTTAGCAGCGTGGATCGCGTCCCGGGCGTTCACGAGAAGGTTGGTCAGTACCTGCTCGAGCTCGTTGGCGATCCCCGCGATGGCCGGGACCGGCTCCAACTTCGTTTCCATCCGGATGTTCTCCTGCCGGAACTGGAACCCGAGAAGCGCGCACGTGCCGCGGACCACTTCGTTGAGGTCGACGGAACGATGCGGTGCTTCCTCATCGGTTTTTCGAGCGTATTTCATAAGTTTTTGGACGATCGTCTGGCAGCGTTTCGCGCCCTCTTCGATCAGATCAAGCGATTCTTTCACGTTTTCGGGCGCCATCATTTTAAGGATCTGCGCGTTCGTGAGCACCGCCGTGAGCGGGTTGTTGATCTCATGGGCCACCCCGCCGGCGAGGGTGCCGAGTGTCGCCAGCTTTTCGGCCTGGATCAGTTGCTCCTGCGTCTTCTCGAGTTCGCGCGTCCTGTCTTTGACACGCTGTTCGAGTTCGACATTCCACCGCTGCAGCTCCTCGCTCAGCGCGCGGATGTCCTCATACCGCATGGAGTTCGAGAAGGCGATCGTCATGGCCACTTTAAGCTGAGCGAGAAATTGGATCTCGTGCACTCCATATTTGCGTAGATTCGCCTTCCTTCCCAAATGAGCGACCCCGATGAGCTTTTCCCCCAAGACGAACGGCACGATCACCAGGGATTGCGTGGCCTTGAAATAATCTTCGACGAGCGTTTTGAACGCGGCCACCTCCGGCTCGGCGGTGACAAAATCCTCCACCACGACCTTCCCGCTCTTTTCCAGCCAGGCGAGGAAAGCGTGGTTACCGGGGATAGGTCTCAGATTTCTTAGCCCCTTCGCGATCGCGGGAACGAACTCGTTCCTTTTTTCGTCCAAGAGATAGACCGAGATCCGCCGTACATAAAGACGCCGGCGGAGCATGCGCGCGAAGCTCTGAAGGAGGTCCCGCAGGTGTTTGAGATGAACCAATTCTCCGGAAAATTCCGAAAAAAGGGCCTGCAGGTTCGCCCGCTGACGCTGGAACAGATGATCAAGCCGCGGCTGGATGGACCTGAAATAAACATAGAATGTAACGGCCACGGCAAGGTAATAGAGCGTGGACCTCCACGCCGAAGAAGCATCCCTGAAACGCTGGCTCCAGTAGACCAGCGCGGCGAACGGAACGACCGCCACGAATGAGGTCAGGAGCCACATCAGGGTCTTGTGGATGACCGTTTCGATGTCCATGGCCCTGTAGCGGATGATGGCGTACGCGACCACCAGGATCCAAAAAAAGACCGTAAGGAATCCGAGGGGGTAGACCGGGTAATAGGTCAGTTTCGGAACGTAATCGAACGACGCGGTAAAGGAAACAAGGAACCCCGTCGTGATCAGGCCGATCTGCGTTTTCCGGACCCCTCTGGGTTCGCTGAACAGGGCGTGAAAGAAATTATAAAAGGCCCCGATCAGCACGATGAAAAAGAACCCAATGAAGAAATAGTTGACCGGTCCGTACACCGGATAATAACCCCAGTAGTACTCGCGAACGCCCGGAAAGCTGAGCGGCGAATAGAGTCCGGTGATATAGAACGCAGCCCCCAGGAATAGGCTCATGTAAACCGCGGGCCTTTGCCGGTTGAAAAGGCCCAACCAAGTCGCGGAAAAGTAATACACGCATGGCGCAATCATGGAAACCCCCAAGAAGGTCAGCGTCCGGTATGCCCGGAGGGCGAACTCGGGGGTCCGTGCGGAATAGGTCGCGAAGATGCCGAGGAACCAAAGGAACCCGCAGAGACCGATGAGGCAGAACGAAAAATTGACACGGGACCTTTTGTTCTGCAAAAAAATAAAAACACCGGTCAGCAGCATCAGGACCCCGACCCCCAGGACCGGTAACGCGTATCCGTTAAATCTCAGAGCTTCAGCCATGTGATGCATCATCCCTGTTTATCCTTTGGGGGGCGGACCCAAGGGTTCACACACGGATCCCGCGGACCTCGTCATCACTGACCTGACGACGCCCCCAGAAAAAAGGGGCCAATTCGAAACCGTGCTCACGGGCCATGGCAAGGATCTCCGCCATTTTTTCTCGGGTGATGTTCCCCTTTCCCCAGGAAAAATTCTCGTAGCGTTCCTCGAGGGCCAGCACGATCGCCTCGGAAAAACACCCGTAAAGGACCTTCGATGACGGCAGGCCGATATCGAAACCGGAGTCGAATTCCTGCGGTAAAGAGCAGATGCCCCCGGCGAAGATAAGAATGTCTTCGCGGTCGGTGTCGGCGTAAGCGATATTTTTCGGATAACCGATATCGCAAATGATCGCCCCGGGTTTAAAACTCCCGATATCCACGATCGATCGAGAACTGCTCGCCGCGGCGATCACGACGTCCGCGTCCCGAACCGCTTCGTCGTTATCCTGTTGGCCCAAAACCCGGGCGGGTCCGCAACTTTGAAGGATTTTTCTCATGCGGTCAAGGCTTTCGACGCTGCGGCTGGTGATCGTGACCTCACGGACCTGCTCCGCCAGGACCCGGGCACAAGCGCTTCCGATATCCCCACCCCCGCCGATCACGGTCGCCTTGGCCGTCTTAAGGTCCAAATTGCGTAGACGCGCTGCTTTCAGCACCCCCTCGACGGCCAGGGCCGCCGTCAGGGTGTTGCCGGTGGTCACCGGCACATGGATCAATTTCTGGAATTCCTCGCCGTAACGTTCTCCGGCGATGGATGTGAAACCGCCAAGCGCCACCACACCCAGGCCGAGCCTTTCCGCGACCTTGCATGATTCCACGACCTTCCGCACGACCTGGCCGATATCGGCGGACAGCATGTCCGGAACGATATTACAGGCGATGAACGCGCCGTGCACCGTCTTCCCGGACAAAGACACGAACCGCTCGATCTCATGAGTGACATAGGACGGCATTAACTCGAACACTTTACCCAGAAATTCTTCCGAAGGGACCCGCATGTCCGGGTTGAAAGCCTTCAGGTAATGGATCAGATGGGTCAGGTTATACGGATGCCCGATCACGCCAAAGCCTTTGATGTCACGGCTGTATTTGTTGCGGATCTTTTGGTAGCGTTGTTCGAGAAGGATCTCTTCAAAATGGGCCAGCATGCTTTCAAAGTTCTTCCGGACACGGTCCGCCAGCATGTTCCCCACGACGTTCTCAAGGATGGGGATGCCCAACCGGATCGCGATTTCGACAAAAACCTCCGTACCGCCCAGTTCGTGTTCCCGCAGGCTCCAAAGACCCTCGAATTTTTCGAGATCCCCTTCGGTCGCTTTGAATCGGATCGAGCAATGGCGGGGGTTCTCGGTGATCCCCCGGATATCAAAAACGTCCAGCTCAGTCCAAGTGACCGGGACCTTTTCCATTTCGACCTTCCAGCAGGTGACCGCCTGGGAACGGCCCCGTTGGACCACACGGCATTCTTTGACGTGCGGCATAAAACGGGAATAATTTTCGACACATGTCAAGAGGCGGAGGACCTGCCAAAGCTTGGCCGGCAAAAGACGCGCCGCGGTCACGCGATACTCGGAGCTGCCTTTGTCTTTTCGGGGTACGGGTTCCATGATGCATATTATCGGCCGGAAATAGCGTCTTTAAAGGTCTCCCCGGCAAAGGTCCGGGGTCCGCAAGAACGAGGCGTTATTTTAACTTATTGATAATAATGGAGTTGCGGCAACCGAACAAGCCCGGGAGGGGCCGAGACCAAAAAAAAGCCCCGCCTTTTTTCAAAGCGGGGCTTTTTCAAAATGACCTCTTCCGTTCAGGAAGGCCTGTCTTACGCCTTCGAGAGCGAAACCTGATCGATCAGAATCGACCCGGTCTTCGGGGTCGAATTGATGTCATCGAACACGATCACGAACTCGTTCAGGGAGTTCCACTTCTCGATCCTGCGGAACTTCTCGAACGGGATGGAGATCGTCTGCCACTGATCCGTAATACCGCTTACGATGTAAGCGGAAGGCTTGTTGTTCATGTCCTTAAGCTCGACCTTAATGCGCTTGGTGTAACCGGCCTTGGCATCACCTTTGACGGAAAAATTCAAGGTGTTGTAAGCGGTTGCGTCCTCGCCATTAAGT
>JAHQRI010000079.1 GCA_019052695.1 Candidatus Omnitrophota bacterium | reverse complement strand
CGGCAATTATTCCTTCTGGTACGAATCAAGCCAGCTGGCGGCGCGTCAGAAAAACGAAGCGAACAAGAACATTGAGGAGAAGCGCAAGGAACTTCAGGCGTTCATCGCACGGTTCAGCGCCAACGCCGCGAAATCGCGTCAGGCCACGTCGCGGAAAAAACTTCTCGAAAAACTGACGCTCGAGGATATCCGGCCGTCCTCGCGGCGTTATCCGAACATCGTTTTTAAACCGGAGCGGGAGGCGGGCAACGATCTTTTGGAGACGGAAGGGCTGGGAAAATCGATCGACGGAGAAGTCATGTTCCGCGGACTCGACCTGCGGGTGGAAAAGGGCGACAAGATCGCGTTCGTCGGGCCTTTAGACCGCGTCCGTTCGTCTTTGTTCGAAATCCTGACGGGAGGGCTGGCGCCGGATGACGGCAAGTTCAAATGGGGCGTGTCGACGATCCGGGCTTATTTTCCAAAGGAAAGTCGGCGCTATTTCGAAACAGACCTCGATCTTGTGGATTGGCTTCGGCAATTCTCCAAGAACAAGGACGAGAATTTCGTGCGCGGGTACTTGGGGCGGATGCTGTTCTCGGGGGAGGAATCGCTCAAGAAGGCCTCGGTCCTGTCCGGGGGCGAACGGGTCCGGTGCATGCTGGCGCGCATGATGCTTTCGGGCGCCAACGTCCTGATCATGGACGAGCCGACGAACCACCTGGACCTTGAATCCATTACGGCGCTGAATCAGGGTCTTGAAAAGTTCAGCGGGACCGTCCTTTTCACATCTCACGACCATCAGTTCGTTCAAACGGTCGCGAACCGGATCATCGAGCTGACCCCGCACGGCATGCTCGACCGGCGGGGGGTAACGCTCGACGCTTATTTGCGCGATCCGGAACTGAAATCCAGACGGGCGGCTCTTTATCGTGATGCATGAACGAGAATTCGAGGTCAACGGCGATTTCATCGAGTTGTGCAAACTTCTCAAGGTCTGCGGTCTCTGCGAGAGCGGTGGCGCGTCCAAGACGGCCATCAAGAGCTCGCTTGTTAAAGTAGACGGCATCATCGAGACCCGTCGAGGGCGTAAGATCCGCCGCGGGCAAACGGTATCCTTCAACGGCAAATCGATCAAGGTCCTCTAGGAAATTCAAACCGGGACTCCATTCCGAAGTGTATCTACTTGACACATATTTTGGTTGTGTCATACTCCGCTTTAGATTCGAAATTCCTTATGGCGTAACTTGTTTGTTCACAGGAGAATACAGAAAAATGATTGAACTGAAATTCAACGATCAAGGATTGCTTCCGGTCATCATCCAGGACGCGGCCTCCGGTGAGGTCTTGATGCTTGCTTATATGGACAAAACCGCTGTCGCAAGGACGCTCACCGAGAAGCATACCGTCTTTTTTTCGCGCTCCCGGAACCAATACTGGGTCAAGGGCGAAAGTTCGGGGCATACCCAGGACGTGGTCCAGGTCCTTACGGACTGTGACCGGGACACGCTTCTGGTCCGGGTGACCCAAAAAGGCGGCGCCTGTCATCTTGGCTACCGTACCTGCTTTGTCCATGAAATGAGCGAGCAGGGAGAGATCATCCGCGTGACACAGGATAAGGTCTTCGATCCGGAAAAAACTTACAAAAAATGATCGCCCCCGACCTCAGGACGTTCAAAAAGCTCGCACAGAAGGGGAATCTGGTCGCTTTGACGGAGACATTCCCCGCCGATCTTGAGACGCCCGTTTCGAGCTTCTTGAAGATCTCCCGTAAAGCGAGGCACGCGTTCTTGCTTGAATCCGCCGAACAGGAAGAAAAGATCGGTCGTTTCTCTTTTCTCGGTATTGAACCTGCGGCCGTTTGCGAAGCCTCGGCCGGCCGGGTCACGGTCACGGAGAAGGGCAGGACTCGGGTTCTGCGCGACATCGGGCTTCTGGAACTTCTTGAGAAGGAATTGGCCTCACGCTGCTTGGCGAACCCGGAGGCCTTTCCCGGTTTTTGCGGCGGGTTTATCGGGTATCTGTCGTATGAGAACGTCCGGGATTTTGAATCCATCCGTCTCAGGGAGAAAAAAGGGCCCGGATTTCCGCTTGGGATCTTCTTTCGCGTGGAAGATTTCCTCGTCTTCGATCATTTCCGGAAGACGCTATCGATCGTGATGTTGGTCGCTCCGGAGCGCTTCCGCTCCGTCGAGGCGGCATATCGCGACGGTCTCCGTCAGATGTCCAAGTATCGGGACCTGCTTCAAAAACCGCTCAAAGGCGCATTGCGGAAGCAGGCCGAGCCCGTCCCCGTGCCGCGTTCTGAGATCTCGCGAACCGCTTTTGAGGCCAAGGTCCGCCGGATCAAGGATTACATCCGCGCGGGTGATTGCATTCAGGTGGTCCTGTCCCAGCGTTTCAATTTGTCCTGCCGGGAGAAGCAAGATTTCCAGATCTACCGCTCGCTTCGTTCGATCAACCCGTCGCCATACATGTTCTACTTCCGGAGCGGGTCCTACCGCTTGATCGGTTCGTCGCCGGAAATGCTCGTCAAAAAAACAAACCGGACCGCAGAGGTCAGGCCGATCGCCGGGACGCGGCCGCGGGGCGTGACGGCCCGTCAGGACCTCGTGCTCGAAAAACAACTCCGGAGTTCGGCGAAAGAGATGGCCGAACACCTGATGCTCGTCGACCTTGGGCGCAATGACCTGGGGCGCGTTTCGGAATTCAGGTCCGTGAAGGTCGAAAAGTTCGCGTTCGTGGAACGCTATTCCCATGTGATGCACCTGGTGAGCCGCGTCCAGGGTAAGCTCCGAAGGGGCCTGACGGCGATGGATCTTTTGCGTGCCACGTTCCCCGCGGGGACGCTTTCGGGCGCCCCGAAGGTGCGGGCCATGCAGATCATCGACGAGCTCGAACCGGAGGCGCGGGGTCCTTACGGGGGTTGCCTCGGTTATTTCGGTTTTAACGGGGACATGGACATGTGCATCACGATCCGCACTTTGATGCTTCACAAAAAACGTATGTTCTTGCAGGTCGGTGCCGGGATCGTCAAAGACTCCGATCCGGCCCGAGAATACGAAGAAACGGTCAACAAATCCAAAGCCCTTTTGAGGGCCATTGAGAGCAGGAACCTTTTCTGATGCTGCTGGTCATCGATAACTACGATTCGTTCACGTATAACCTTGTCCAATACCTCGGGGAACTGGGGGCGGATCCGCGTGTGTGGCGCAACGATCGGATCACGCTCTCGAAGATCCGCAGGCTCCGGCCGTGCGGCATTTTGGTCTCGCCGGGGCCCTGCACGCCCAATGAGGCCGGGATCTCATGCGAGGTGATCCGGGCCTTCAGCGGTAAGGTCCCGATCTTAGGAGTGTGCCTGGGACATCAGAGCATCGGGCAGGTGTTCGGCGGCAAAGTGGTCCGTGCGGCGAAGATCATGCACGGGAAGACCTCGAACGTTTACCACGATAACGACCCCTTGTTCCGAAAGATCCCGAATCCTTTCATCGCAACGCGCTATCATTCGCTCTTGGTCGAAAGGCGGTCGCTTCCAGATACTCTGCGCGTCATCGCCTGGAGCCGGGACCGGGAGATCATGGGGCTGCGGCATGTCACGCATCCGACCTGGGGCGTTCAATTCCACCCCGAATCGATCATGACGGCGTCCGGGATGCAATTGCTCAAGAATTTTCTGGGTTTCGTGAAATGAAACCGCAAGGTTCCGGACACGATCGCGAAAGGTTCCAGGCGCTTTTGACGGGGCTTCTCCGGGGCGGGTCACTCGACCGTGTCCGCGCGCGTTATTTTTTCGACATGCTTTTCCGGGGAAAAATCCCGTTCCGGAACGCAAAGGCATTTTTGCTTTTACTCGCCCGCAAAGGGGAGTCTGCCGAGGAGATCCTTGGATGTTTGCAAGCGCTCCGGAGACTGGAGCGCCCGATCGGGCCCAAGGTCCCGGGTCTTATGGACACGTGCGGCACCGGCGGGGACGGTCGCCAAACGATCAATATCTCGACCCTGGCGGCCCTGGTCATGGCGGGGGCCGGGGCGAAGATCGCCAAGCACGGTAACCGCGCGGTTTCGTCACGATCGGGGAGTTCGGACCTTATGGAGGCGTGCGGCGTGCGGCTTGATTGCGGGTTCCGGAAGAACCTGCGGGCCATCCGCCGCTGCGGGATCGGTTATTTTCACGCCCCGTTCTACCATCCGGTGTTCGCCCGGATGCAGCCTTTGAGAAAGGCGTTGAAACGGCGGACCATCCTGAACGAGTTGGGGCCTCTTGCGAACCCGATGCGTCTCGATCATCAGCTGGTCGGCGTTTCCCGCGCCCGTTTAGTGCCGCTTTACGCCGCGGTGCTTTCCGGTCTTTCCCGCAAGACCGCGTTCGTCTGCCACAGCAGGGACGGCATGGATGAGGTCTCGACCTCCGAGCCGACGTCCGGCGTTTGGATCACGCGAGGCCGCTTGCGCCGTGAAATCATCCGTCCCGGAGCTTACGGGCTGCGCAAGGCCACGCTCAAGGACTTGCGGGCCAGGTCCGTGCGGGAAGGCCTGATCCGGGCCCGGAAGATTTTAAGGAACCGCGACAGGGGGCCGGCGCGTGACGTGATCCTTTTGAACGCCGCGGTCGGTCTTGTCGTTTGCGGAAGGGCGGCGTCCGTCGGGGAAGGGGTCCGTTTGGCCCGGCGTTCGCTCGAGACCGGGGCGGCCTGGTCCGCGCTCCGCCAGCTTAGGGACATCTCCCGTTGATATGATCTTAAACGACATTCTTCTTCAAAAACGCAAGGACCTGGAAGAGCTCAAGCAGCGTCTGTCGCTTCAGCGGCTGGAACGGATCATCGAAAAGGCCGAACGGCCGGCGCCGCGGCCCTTTCGCAGTGCGCTGCTTGGGACGCGTCATCTCAACATCATTGCGGAGCTCAAAAAGGCGTCGCCTTCGGCAGGAGTGCTGCGCGAGGATTTTCAACCCCTCAGGATCGCGAGCTATTACGAGTACGGCGGTGCCTGCGCGGTCTCCGTGCTCACCGAGCCCCACTTTTTCAAAGGACGGCCCAGTTACCTGAAGACGGTACGTCAGGTCACCCGCTTGCCCCTTTTGCGCAAGGATTTTATCTTCGACCGTTACCAGATCTACGAAACCGCGCTGCTCGAGGCCGACGCCTTCCTGCTGATCGCGTCGATCCTGAGCGAAGAGGAATTGAAAGACCTCATCGCATTGGGCCGTCGACTCCTCATGGAGGCCCTTGTCGAAGTGCACTCCGACGCGGAGCTCAAGAAGGCGTTGGGGGCCGGCGCCACGATCATCGGGTTCAACAACCGGGACTTGAAGACGCTCACGGTCGATCCCGATGCGGCGAAGCGATTGATCCCTCACGTCCCCAAGGGGATCCCCATCGTGGTCGAAAGCGGACTCCAGACCCATCAGGAGCTCATGACCTACCGGAGCCTTGGGGCAAACGCTTTTTTGATCGGATCGGCCCTGATGCGGTCCCAGGACATCCCGGGCGCGATGGCCAAGCTCCTAGGGAAAAAAGACGGCAATGCCCTCGCGGGGCCGCCATGACGCGCGTCAAGATCTGCGGCAACACGAATTACGAGGACGCGCGGCGGGCGATCGACCTCGGGGCCGATTACCTGGGTTTCATTTTTGTTCCCCGGACCAAGCGGGTGCTCACGGTCGAGAAGGCGGAGGAGATCTTCGCGAAATTGAGGGATTTTAAGAATACGGTCGGTGTCTTTTGCAATCAACCCAAAAAAGAAGTGGAGGAGATCGCGGGACGCCTGGCTTTCAAGTACCTGCAGTTCCACGGGGAAGAGACGGCGCTTTATTGCGATTTTTTTACTCAACGGGGGTTCGAGGTCATCAAGACCTTTCATGTCAAGGACGCGATGAGCCTCAAGCGCATCGACGAGTATAACGTCAGCGCTTTCCTTTTCGATACCTTTGCGGGGTCCGACAAGGGCGGGACCGGCGTTCCGTTCCGTTGGGAGATCATCGAGGACCGGCCGTACGTCCATGATAAGCTTTTCTTGGCGGGAGGGCTTAATGTCCGAAATGTCCGGGAGGCCATTGCCCAGGTGCGGCCGTTCGCCGTCGACGTCGCGAGCGGCGTGGAATCTTCTCCGGGGGTCAAAGACCCGGCCCTGCTTCGGTCGTTCCTCCGTAACGTGAAAGGCCTTCGCGATACCGTATGAGCGAAAAATTGGACTTCTTTAAAAAACTTAAAACGCGGCTTGCCCACGTCGAAAAGGATTCGCTCTATCAAAAACTCTTCGACGCGGTCCAGGAAAACGCGCTGCTCGGCGATCTTTGCCAGAATCTCGACGAGGGCGTCGTGCTGACCGATGCTCAGGGGGTCCCTTTTTTCATCAATCAAAAAGCGGAGGGTTGGCTCGGGTTCAGGCTGCGAGCGGGGAACAAGCGCCCGCTGGGGGACTGCGTCCAGGATACCGGATTGGGCGCGTTGCTGAGCCGGGAATTGCCCGGCGTTCGGACGCGCACGGTGCAGGATCACAAGGTGCTGGTGCCGCGGGAGGTCCACCTCCGGGTGACGTTCGCTCCGTGCGAGCAAGAAGGCAAAAGGGCGGTGATGCTCATCCTCGCCGATATCACACACCGCACGGATGAGGAATTTGAAGCCCTGATGCTTTCCCGCATGGAAAGCCTGATCCGTCTCGCGGGGGGGATCGCCCACGAGATCGGCAATCCTCTCAACGCGATCACGATCCATCTGGAGCTTTTGAAGAAACAATTGTCCGGCCTGCCGCCCGCAAAACGCCGGGCGCTCGAACATTTTGTGACGGACATTCAGGACGAGACCCGGCGTCTCGACCGCGTCGTCAGGCATTTTCTCTCGGCAACGCGGAAGCCGCCGTTACGGTTCCAGGTGGTGGACCTCCATGGAGTGATCGCGGACGCGGTCCATTTTCTCAAACCCCAGCTGGATGAGCGCGGGGTGCGGGTCAAGTTCTCCCGCGAGCCCAAAGTCCCGCCGTTCCTGATGGACCGGGAGAGACTGTACGCCGCCTTCATGAACCTCATCAAGAACGCGATGGAAGCCATGAGGCCCGGGGGGCTTTTAAAGATCACCGTCACACGCAAAGAACAGTGCGCCGTGATCGCGTTCGCGGATACAGGGTGCGGGATCGAAGAGGAGGACCTTGCCCGTATCTTCGATATTTATTACACGACCAAGAAGGAAGGATCGGGTCTAGGCCTGATGATGGTCTATGACGCGGTCTCGGAACACGGCGGCAAGGTCGAGGTCACGAGCAAACGGGGAAAAGGCGCGACGTTCAAGGTGCTGCTGCCGATCCGGGAACCGCAACGCCAACTGCCGCACCTTCAGCCCGTCCAAGGAGGTTAATCGCTCATGTTCGAAACGATCCTTTTAGCGGAAGACGATGTGAATGCCCGTAAAGGGTTGACCCAGTTCCTGCAAGGACTGGATTACGACGTGATCACGGCGGCGAACGGTCCGGAGGCCTTTGAGCTCTTTAAAAAAGACGGGCCGGACCTGGTCATTTCGGATATCCGCATGCCGGAAATGGACGGGGTCACTCTTCTGGAACGGATCAAGGGGGTGTCTCCGTCGGCCAAGGTGATCCTTCTTACGGCCTACGGGTCCGTGGAGGACGCCGTCAAGGCCATGAAAAAAGGCGCTTTTTATTATTTGGCCAAACCCGTCAATCTCGAAGAACTCGAATTCCTTGTCAAAAAAGCCTTCAGCAGCCATCGGCTCGAAGAGGAGAATCAGGAGCTCCGTCAGGAACTTTTCCGGGAGCGTTATAACCAGGGGGACCTGATCGCGCAATCTTCGAAAATGAAAGAGCTGCTTGCCACGGTCGACAAGATCGCCGCGTCGAACGCCTCCGTGCTGATCGAGGGAGAGAGCGGGACCGGCAAAGAACTGATCGCGCGCCGCATTCACGCATTAAGCGCGCGGAATCTCCAGCCGTTCATTGCCGTGCACTGCGCGGCGCTGACGGAAACGCTTCTGAGCAGCGAACTGTTCGGTCATGAAAAAGGGGCGTTCACAGGAGCGACGGACCGGAAAAAAGGCCGGTTTGAACGGGCACACGGGGGCAGTCTTTTTCTGGATGAGATCGGTGAGATCTCGAAAGACACCCAGGTCAAGCTTTTACGCGTGCTTCAAGAAGGCGAATTCGAGAGGGTCGGCGGAACAAAGACGATCAAGGTCGACGTCCGGCTGATCGCCGCGACCAACAAGACCTTGCTGGACGAGGTCAATCATCAGCGGTTCCGCGAGGACCTTTATTATCGCGTCAATGTCATTTACCTTAGGGTGCCCCCACTCCGGGAACGCAAGGAAGATATCCCCCCCCTAGTCTCATCTTTTATCCGGCAGTATGCAGGGTCGAACGGCAAGAAGATCTCCGGGATCGATGCGGGTGCTCTGGAGAGGTTGATGCGCTATGATTGGCCGGGGAACATTCGCGAACTTAAGAACGTCATCGAACGCATGATCGTCCTGAGTTCGGGGGGACGGTTGACCGCCGAACTGGTCCCTGAGGAATTCCGGGCCGGGGAGACCGCTCCGGACGGTATGAGGTTGTCCTTGGAAGGGGACCGCATTACCGATGTGGAAAGGGAGCTTATCCGCCGGGTGCTGCAGGAAGTGAAAGGGAACAAATCGCTGGCTGCCGAAAAGCTCGGTATTTCGCGCCGCACCCTTTACCGGAAGCTCGATGCCTACAAGATCCTATGACGGTACGTTGACAATCCGCCACAGTGTGATGTGCCGTTTTGAGCCATTCGAACCGCATGATTTTAAATGCAAAACTGAGTACGTTCTAACATGTTTATTTGAAATGGTTTACAAACTTGAAAATAAC